>CAMAUL010000105.1 GCA_945861405.1 Candidatus Methylobacter oryzae
GTATTGAGAGGCTAATAGGGAGGAAAAGAGCCTTGATGGGGTGATAAATCAGAACCAAGGGCATTAAAAATCCCAACAAACCATTTTTTTAAATTTTAAACGTGATTAAGCGGGGTGGTTCGCTCTATTAATCCGACAGCCTCCTAGAATGCCTAAACACCCTTGCCAGCCTTTAATGCCTGGGTTTTGGACACCGCAGTTAGGGCAGGTTTTCGCACTGGGCGCGATTTTATGTTTGCATGTTTTACATCTTAGATTCAACTCATAAGTGCAATCGGCACTTATGAGTTGAATCTAAGCTTTTATGTTTTTTCATTTCTAATCTCAAATTTTATTTTTTTCTTAAAATTTGAGGCGACAACTATTCTGACGCAGGGAGCCCCCCGCCAAAATCACTCCTCCTCACCTGCGCGGTTTTTGCGAAAAAATTTCACACTGAAATAAGTTTTGAAGTGATGGTTATCGCTAAGGCTGCGAAATATCTATACGTAGAGCGGTTACCCGCTGAATTGAAATTACATTTTTTGAAAAGAAATGGCGATTCACGCAAAGGTGAACCGCCAATTTGTTGCCACTAACTGAGTTGTAACTTAATATTTTCGTTATAATTCAGTAGTTTATTTGGTGGAGGCGGCGGGAATTGAACCCGCGTCCGCAAGTACTCCGCCACAAGGTCTACATGCTTATCCCGCGCTTTAATTTAGCTAGTGACTACCCGTCGGGCCAAGAAAATCACCAGCGATTCCGTAAGGTTTTAGCGCATCCATACCGGACAGACTTCAGCGCGATCTTATGTGAATGACCTCTGAGCGCCTCTCATACCTACGACTGCCAAGGATGGCGGAAGTGTCGCAATCGGTAAGGAACCGATGCGACAAAGGTACTAAAAACTCCACCCGCATAAGCACAGATGGTCAAAGGAATGGTGCTGTGTTTAAGCAGCTAAAGCCATTGAGTAGTTTTCGTCATTTGCGAATACTTTAGTTTCAGTAGATTTTACGAGGTGTACTGTCCTCGGCATGCACTCTAGGTTTCGCTACCCACGTCGAAGCCATGTCGCCCCCCTGATAGATATATTATATGAATTGGCTAAAAATTGTACAATTATTTTTTGGGGTTAGTGTTTGTACGGGTTTGAGGGTGGGAATCGGGAATTTGCAGGAACAATTTAGCGATGTGCCGATTTAGTCCTTCGGCGGTTTAAATCCAAGGAAAACGATCAATCAATAGACATTGCGTAAAATGTATCATCGTCATCCCGGCAGGGAATGCCGGGATCCAGAAGCCATGGATGGCAATATCAAATCAGACCACAAGTATTGTCGCACAAGAGGTTACTAACTTTGACCTATCGTTTTTAGTTGCGGCAAGAGTTTTTTTACATATGCGCACTTAATCACATCCCTGTGTTCTGGATCCCGGCAATCCCTGCCGGGATGACGCGTTGGTAAAATGCCGATGCACTTAAAGAATTTGGTATGAGAGGAATAATACTCTAAAAAATAGTATGTTGAATTCCCCGAAGGACTTACTTTAATTAATCAGCATCCTAGCCAATGGGCTGTTGCTGTCTATTGATGGTTGTCGCTCGGCGACGCCGCAAAGCTCAATAATCCCGTCTAGCTGTTTGAGCTGTTCGGCATGCTGGTTGCCGATGTTTTCTATCGCCAACAACACTTCGCCATCGATCATGTTGAGTGCGTTGCCTAAGCCCTTGTTCAATCCTCTTAAAGCGCTTTTTTCCAGCGACGGCTTTAATTTTTTCAGGATGAAAAACGGCGTCAGCCAGGAGATGGCGATTAACAGGCTGCTATGTATAGCAAAGTCCACGCCCAAATAAGCGACTTCGGTCATGTTGCTGGTGTAATAGCCGATGAAAACCTGATAGCCGACCCAGCAAATGGCGGCAAGCGGCAGGATGATTTCACATAGGCGCATGAACTTCAAAAAGCCGCGATGCAAGGCGTTGCCGGGGTTCGCCAAGGCCTGTCTGGCGGTCAGTTCGGTTTGTGCCTGGACGATTTTTGGAGCTTTGTCGCGCAGTGCGGACAGCTGTTTTTTAAGCGGGCTTACCGGTATGCCCAGCTGATCGGCATTGCTGACAAATTCATCCAGCGCGTCGTCGAAACGGGCTTCGGCCCAGTCATCCCATAAGTTTAGCTTGGCGCCGCTTGCCGCATATTTGCCAGCGGCGGGATTGCTTAATAAGTCGGCCGCGTGGTCGGCATAGTGGCGCGCCAACTGCTGGATAGGCCAGGCAAAACCCTGTTGCAGCACTTGGGCTGATCGCTGCCATTGGTCTTGCCACAGCTCCGGCAGTTGTTGAAATGCCGATGCGGAACCCAGTAATCCGCTGGCATTTTGCAGGTTTTGCTTTAACTCGTCTTTCTTAATCCGGGAGCTTCTTTGTTCGAGTTGAGCAACGATATGTTTGGTCGCCAATGAGCTAATCGTCGATTCCAATGCGGTAAATTCGTCGGCTTGCAGGCCTTCGGCGCAGGCGGTTTTGAAGATGACCGGATCGGCAAAACCCGCTTTGCCGAGTTGCAGCTTGAAATCCTCATACTGCTCGGTCTGGCCTCTGTCCCACTGGTTCAGCACAAACAGCCAGGCATGTTTGCCGCCTTCCGCCAGCAGCAAGCGCCACGCTTTTTCATCCCGATAGCGTTCGGGGCTGACTACATAAATCAGCACGTCGATATGCGGCAACCATTCCAGCACTTGATGTTTGTTGCTTTGCTCGGTGCTGTCAAAATCCGGCATATCGATCCAGATCACATGTTTCCTGGATTCGTTGTCATGCTCGGAGGTTTTTATTTGCGCCAGCGGCAGTTGCTCGGGCAAATGCTTTATCGCAACGCTATGGTGATGATATAAGGTGACTTCCCTTGATGTAGGACGCTCGACTCCGGCTCGGGCGATGGCTTTGCCTGCCAGACGGTTCAGCAGGGAGCTCTTGCCCACGCCGGTGCCGCCCATGAACGCGACGATCAGCGGCCTGGAACCGTTATGGTTGAACAAGGTATCGGGCGATCTGGCATCGACATCGCTTAGCTGCTGAGCGATGTCGCTATTAATCCAGCCGGCTGCCAGCGCCTGATTGGCCCAGCGTTTTGTGGTGTCTACCAAATTAGAGTAATCGTAAGCCATGGCGCTTTTCTGTCAGTTGTAATTCTGCCGCACGCAGCTGGTCGGGGGAGATATTAAAATGGGTCGTCACCGATAATTGCTCTGGCAGTTGCAACAGTTTGTTGCGCAGGCTATCGACAAATAACGCCTGTTTGACGGTATTGAATTGGTTTTGTTTTAGCTCGGCTTCCACCTTGTGCATGTGGCTGCCGACCGCGCTTTCCGCCAGCAATGAAGTCAGGGTCAGCATCGCCGGGGCGATAACCAAGTCATGCAGGCCGATGCCGCCCATTTGCAGGGTCAAGGCAATCACGGCGGCATCGGCAGTGGCTCGGGTGGCCCGCAAACCGTTCAACACCATCGGCTGCTCTTGCAGTTTGTAATACAAAGCGTGCGCCGCGCTTTCTACGTCCTGCTGAAAATTCAGGTGATAATCTTTTGCGACCAGACCGAAATCCTGCAACAGGTCTGGGCGCTGGCTGCGCAACACGCTGTTGACCTGTCGCCACCACTGTCCCTGCTGGCTTTGGTCGGCCTTGTCCAGCAGTTTGTCGGCCAGTTGAATCAAGGTATGTTCGGCTATTTGATTCAGCAAGGCTATTTCATAACTGCTGTCGGCAATGTGCAGTCTTTTGCGACCCAGTTTCATGATCTGCCTGACCGGCCAAGTCAGGATTTTTCGGGTTCCTGCCAGGATGCGGGCCAGTCCGGGGATTTCCATTAAATTCAGCAGTTCGGTCATCGCCAGCTGAAAGGTTTCGTAATGATGCGGATGATTCAGGTAGTCGCGCTGGTAGCTTTGCATCGCCTGCTGAATCATCGAATCTACCAATTCATGCCAGTCGTTTAACGCCTGATGCTCAGCAAAAACCGGTGCTAGCCAAGTTTGCCAGTGTTTTTTCAATAACGCCTGTTCAAAACGCGGGTGCTTGTCATGCTTAACTTTATTCGCCAACTGCAAAAGCAGTTGTTGCCTGGACTCGGGCCAGCTCGGCAGTCCGCCCGGTTTTTGGTAATACAGCGAAACGACTTCGGGAAACTCGTCGGTTCGACCTTGCCGCCACTTTTCTTTTAATGAATTAATAATGATCGATTCCGAACCTTCAACCAGTTTGTTCAGGCAAATAACCGTCGGCTGATGCAGTTCTTCAAGCGATGCCGTGATGTCCCAGACCGACTGGTCGGCATATTTTTCCTTGCTGACCACCAGGATCACTATATCCGCCAGCGCTATCGCCCTGATCACGCCTTCCCGGTAAGTGGCCGAGTCTATCGAGTCGAAATCGGGCGTGTCCCACAATACGCCATGCGGCAATAATCCTGAGTCGGCGGTGTTTTGCGTTAGCGAATAGCAATCGTGCCGGTCTTTGCTGAGCTGGTTTTGCTGCAACTGCTGGAATCGGCCGAAATAGCGTTGCAGGCCGGTGCAGTCGTCGACGTTGACGCCGTTGCAAAATCCCTGGGGATGAATGGTATAACCCGCCAGCGGACTGACTCCGGCGATGCTGCTATTTAATAGTACATTGGTCAGCGAACTTTTTCCGGCCTGAGTCGGCCCGACCACCGCCATGTGCAATAACGGTTGTTGCGATGCATCAATCAGCTGGCCCTTGCGTATGAAGGCTTCCGCCAAAATCAGCTGATCGATTCGCTGTTGGTAGCTGGTTTTGACCGATTCATTGCCTTGTTGAGCCAAAACCGCCTGGTAACGTTGTTTTAATAATTGGATAAATTCCAGCATAAAAAGCTAGCTCAGGGTTATAATGACCGACTATTTTACTTTGTTTGTCGATCCGGCGTTATTTAAAAACCATCGCAAATCCTGTAAATACCATGACATGCGTTCTATTTAAACTTGAGGTTATCTTTATGAAGAAATTTCCTATTCTTCTGCTCATTCTTTGCTGCACATCGTTAATCGGATGCAGCAAAGGTTCTCAAATCAACGGCCATACGACCCGCACCGCCTATAGGTCAATAAAGGCGCTGAAAAACCGTTTATCTCCCGATGCCCGTATCGAATTTGAAGTCTCTTTTTGGACGCTACGCGACTCCATTAAAAACGACAAGGAATTCCTTAACACGATTGACGGTAAAAAACCTGAGGAGATCATTGCATTGGGCAAAGAAATTTATCAGCAACGGAAAAATACCGGCTATGCAGGCTATGAAAAATACGCAAATTGGGATGAAATGATCGCCAAGTTCGGCAAGGAAAGAATCGATCAGGATAGCCATAAAAGCAAAGTAGATCCTAAAGACGAAGCCAACGACGTGTTGTACAAGCTCTAACCTCACCGGCTAGGCAAGGCTTTTTGATCGCCGGCTTTTTGATTAGATAGCGCTGCAACAAACTGACTTGCCTCAGCAATCGTCTGTTCCATGGCTTGGATAAGCTGTGAAATATCCATGCCTATCTCAATAAACTCATGCCTTAATGCCGCGATAGCTTGGGCATTGAGGTTATGCTTCAAATATAAAACCTGATCTTTAAATGCTGCCAGTACCGGCTGGATTTTAGCTTCGGCCCGTTGCATGGATTTAATCAACCGGACGTAATTTTGCCGGGCCATTTTCAGCTGCTGTTTGCTGTGGGCGCGCAAATTTCGGTTCGTGTATTCATTAAGTTCGCCTTCCCATTCCACAAACAGCGCCTCGCTGACTTCTTCAATCGCTCTGATTCTGTCGGATACCGCATCGGATTTGGCGCAGCAAAACTGGTACTGCCGGTGCAGCAGGTTGTATTTATGATCCAACGTCGTTTCATTGACGCAAACCAGAGTTTTAAACCGCTCCAGCGCATTTTCAAATTCGTCTCGGGTTTCTCGCAAGCCCACGCAGGCCTGCTCGACATGAGAGACGACGATGTCGCGCTTATGCTCGCCGATGGATTCCCTGGCGCTGTAGTAAACGGTGCGGATTTTTTTGGACAGGAAACCGCTGATGAGATTTAACGATTTTTTTGCCAAATCGTTGGTTGGCGGTTTGTTATGATCGGCCATTAGAACCTTGGTTTAATTGCTTCAATTTTGTCACTTCGTTTAGTTGTTTGTAGGGGCGATTTTAATCGCCCTGGGCGAATAAATTCGCCCCTACAGAGCTGCGGTAATCATTCGCGCCGCCAGCTGGTGGTGCCGTCGGGCGAATCTGGGGGCGGGGCGGGGTTTGCAACCCCGCTCCTAACGTTTTCGCGATGCTCAAACAAAGTGCTTGCAGTTAACCTACGCAAAACGTTTCGGTCGGGGCAACATGCCCCGACCGGCCCAATGTTCCATTTATTCACGCCGCCAGCTGGTTGTGCCGTCGGGCGAGTCTTCCAGAATTACGCCCTGATCTTTCAGATCGTTGCGGATTTTATCGGCCAAGGCCCAGTTTTTGGCTTTTTTTGCATCCAGGCGGGCTTGGATTTGTTGGTCAATATATTCATCACCTGAAGTCAGCTTCATAGTTGTAGAAGGCGTAATTGAGATGGTTATATCACCAATGATTGAATGCCTCTTACCTTTAAGGAAAGCATCCGGCTCATCCTGCAATATGCCCAGCAAGCCGCCTAAATATTTCAAAGTAGCAGTCAATACGATTTTATTTTCAGACTTATGTTTTTTAGCTTTATTCAACTCATTAGCCAAACCAAATAAAACTGCCAATGCTTCCGGCGTATTAAAATCATCTTCCATCGCTTGCTCAAAACGAACTTTATAATCATCTAGCACAATAAAGTTTTCAGGTATTTTGTCATCCGGCAAAGCATCACGCAAAGCAATGTAAAGCCGATCCAACCCCGCTTTTGCATCATTAAGCGATTCATCCGAATAATTCAACGGGCTGCGGTAATGGCTGGTCAGGATAAAGAAACGTATTATTTCAGGCCGATACTTTTTCAGCACCTCGCGCACGGTAAAGAAATTGCCCAGCGACTTGGACATTTTCTCGTCATCGACGCGGACAAAGCCGTTGTGCATCCATACATTAACAAACTTCTCGCCGGTCGCGCCTTCCGACTGGGCGATCTCGTTTTCATGATGCGGGAACTGTAAATCCATGCCGCCGCCGTGTATGTCGAAATGATTGCCCAGGCAACAAGTGGACATCGCCGAACACTCGATATGCCAGCCGGGACGCCCCAAGCCCCAAGGGGAATCCCAGGCCGGTTCATTGGCCTTGGCCATCTTCCACAACACGAAATCCATCGGATTGCGCTTGGCCAGATCGACATCGACCCGCTCCCCGGCCTGCAAATCGTCCAGGTTTTTGCCCGATAAGCGCCCATAATCCTTGAATTTGGTCACCGCATAAAACACGTCGCCATTAGTACCGACATAAGCCAGTTCTTTATCGATTAAGATTTGAACCATGGCAATAATAGCGTCGATAGATTGCGTTGCCCTCGGCTCAAGGTCGGGCGGCAAAACCGCCAGTGCCCGTTCGTCCTCGTGCATCGCGTCGATAAATCGCTCGGTCAGCTTGCCGTAGTCCTCGCCGTTTTCAATGGCGCGCTGAATGATTTTGTCGTCAATATCGGTAATGTTGCGCACATAGGTCAGCTCATAACCCTGATAGCGAAAATAACGCGCAACCGTATCGAACACCACCATGACTCGCGCATGACCGATATGACAATAATCGTAAACCGTCATGCCGCAGACATACATGCCGACTTTGCCCGACACACGCGGCTGAAACAGTTCTTTTTTTCGGGTCAGGGTGTTATATATTTTCAACATGTCATTAAATCATTCAGTTAGGCGATGTTTTCCATTGCCGATAAGTCAGGGCGGGTTAAACAAAACGGTACAATCTACCAAGCACATGCTTCTCTTTCAAGACAAAAACACTTAGAATCTGTTCTTTGCATCGTTCTTAAAGGAAAACCATGCGCACTTTTATTTTCTCCATGATGCTGCTTTTAACCACAACACTCTCATTTGCAACGGAAAACAAAATGTCTGATACACCATCAAAAGTTAAATTAACCACGTCTCTGGGTGAAATTATTATTCAGCTGAATCCTGAAAAAGCGCCTATCTCATCGGCAAATTTTCTGACTTATGTTAATGAAGGCTTTTACAACAACACTATTTTCCATCGCATCATCCCCGGATTTATGGCGCAAGGCGGCGGCTTTGATACCGACTTCAACCAGAAAGCGGTACACGACCCGATCAAAAACGAAGCCGATAACGGCTTGGCCAACAAGCGCGGTTCCATAGCGATGGCGCGTACCAACGTCCCCGATTCGGCAACCGCCCAGTTTTTCATCAACTATAAAGATAACGCTTCGCTGAATCATACCAGTCCAACTTCCAGTGGTTGGGGCTATGCGGTATTCGGCGAAGTCATCGAAGGCATGGATGTTGTCGATGCCATGGCTAAACAAGCTACCGGCAACCGTGATGGACACCAGGATGTGCCTAAAACCGACATCGTCGTCGAAAAAGCGGAAGTTATAAAATAGGTACAAGGTGAAAGGTTCAAGGCGAATAAGTCGCAATTTGAACCAACCTTGCCTCTTGAACCTTAATCTTTTACCTTGAACCTCGACATCCTATTCATCTCAGACCTCCATATTTCACTGGAGAAGCCTGAAATCACCCGCCGGTTTCTGTCGTTTCTGAGTGACAGGGCACCCAAAGCGGCCGCCGTTTATATTTTGGGCGATCTTTTTGATGCCTGGATAGGCGATGACGACTTTACTCCGCCTAATAATAAAATCCGAAAACAGCTTAAACAACTGACCAGTTCGGGCACTCCGGTTTATTTGCAGCAAGGCAATCGCGATTTTTTGTTAGGTCAGCGGTTTGCCGAGGATACCGGCGTTACGCTACTCGATGAGTACGCTGTGATCGATTTGCACGGTACGCCGACGCTGCTCACCCACGGCGATTTGCTGTGTACCGACGATTTACCCTATCAGGTTTTTCGAGTCAAATCGCACACCGCTGAATGGCAACAATCCGTGTTATCCAAACCTTTATTCTTGCGCTTGCTGGCGGCGCGTTGGTACCGTATACGCAGTTATTTCCATAAACGTAAAAAATCTCAAGACATTATGGATGTCAATCAGGATACGGTTGTCAATATGATGCGTGAACGGCGTTGTCTACGCTTGATTCATGGACATACACATCGGCCTGCGGTTCATGACTTTAAAGTCGACGGACTGGCTGCCCAACGCTTTGTGCTCGCCGCATGGAGCAAGAGCGCAGGCGAGGTTTTGTGCTGGAACGATAGCGGCTATCGAATCGAAGCCCTTTAAGTTAAGCGATAACGTAAAATAATTTTTTACCTTAAATTAACGCTAAGGAATTTATGCGAAACTCTGCGTAACTTCGCGCTTAAAAATAAATTTATCTGTCGAGCATCTGTACTGACACCCTGAGCTTTATCAAAACGTTACAGGAATCGGTTTGCACCAACACCTTTAAAAGTTGACTTTTGGGGCAAAATCATTAAATTTAGGCTCCTAGAGTGAAAATTTTCTGTCTCCATGGAACATGAAAACCACCCTAAAAACTAATATTAGTCCTAAAAAACATAATCACTATTCTGTCAACACACAGGATACCAGGAGAAATATAATATGAAGAAGCCTTTGAAAAGTTGGCTGCTTGCTTCCAGTGTGGCTGCTTTATTAGCTGCACCTGCAGTTTCAACTGCTAACAGCGATCTTGAAAAACTCACCCAAAA
>CAMAUL010000106.1 GCA_945861405.1 Candidatus Methylobacter oryzae
CATGCATAAGCTCAATCATCGCCCTCGAAAAACGCTCAACTTTAAAACACCGCATGAGGTATTTTTTTCTGAAAAAGAGAGGGATGCCGCATGATTACTAGGATTGCACTTCGGAGTTGAATCCGCCATTTCATATATACCGATAACTCCACGTTTGAGAGCGCTGTCGGGATAGCCAGTCTTGGACTAACAGGAGCTGCAACATTGCTTACCGGCCCCGTAGTGCCAATACTTACAGCTACTGATACTGCAATGAAAGGTGCCCATTCAACCATAAATGAAAAATGGATACAAAATAAAACCGTTTCGTCCATTGTTGCTGCTATTGACACTGTAAAAAATCAAATTCAAACAAGAATTGAGGATGGCAAAAAAAAACCATACGAAGAGTACACTATGCAAGCTGCATTAATTGACCTTCATGATCATAATAATGCAGCGTCTATGCTAAATGGGCTGATCTATTTAGAAAATATAGCTAAAAATCAGCAGGCATCATCTAATGATAAGCTAAATAAAGTTAAAACAGCCCCAAAGGCAACTCCTACTGCTGAGCTTGATAATACAGCACCCTCAGGCGGGATTACCCCTTAATTATTTTTTGCATATTTACCACCTCACAGCAAGACGGAGCCGAGCATGTTGCCCCGTGCGAAACGTTTTTCACTGGTAAAGAACTGTATCGCGGTTTTGTAATAGCAGACCGTCCCACACGCACAAGGCCAACATCAGCCTACCGAAGTTGCTGCGGATGCCTCTTACGGCGAAACCGTCCTACAAACCAAATTAAGGCGAAAATCAATGGCAAAAGTAACATTTACTCCTGCATTAAAAACGGAATACGAGAGATTGTTCAATTCCTGCATTATCCCGCCTAAGAATCTGGCAAGCGTTGAGAAACTTAACGAACAATTGATTGGCAATGCGACACGCTATCAAACTGTAGCCGATCAGTTGGGCATCCCGTGGTTTTTTATCGCGGTGATTCATAACATGGAAGCCAGCCAGAATTTTAAGGCTCATCTGCATAATGGCGATCCTTTGACTGCCCGTACCGTTCAAGTGCCAGCGGGGCGGCCTAAAACAGGCGCGCCGCCATTCAGTTGGGAATACAGCGCGGCAGATGCTTTGGCTATGCGGAGCTTGGGTGCGAAAACCGATTGGAGTCTGGCCGGGATGCTGTATCAGCTTGAAGGTTACAACGGTTGGGGGTATAGGCTGCATCATCCCCATGTGCTGAGCCCTTATTTGTGGTCTTATTCGGATCATTACACCAGCGGCAAATATGTCGCGGACGGCACTTGGTCTGACACGGCAAGTTCCAAGCAATGCGGTGCTGCCGTGTTGTTGCGGCGCATGGCGGAATCGCATCAAATCGAATTTCCCGACCAGCCGAGGCCGACTGCCGAGAGTTCACCGCTGGTCGTTAATTATGCGACAGCCAAATCCAATGACCCCACCGCCGTAAAACGAGCCGAAGACTTGCAACGTTGGCTTAACGGTTTTCCAGGGGTTTTCGTCAAAATCGATGGCGTTCCGGGCGAGAAAACTTCAACCGCTTACAAACAAGTCACTGGCTGTTATTTGCCGGGCGATTCCAGGAGTTAAAAGCCCTACAAATCCAAAAACTCCCTCATCTTCTGCCTTGGGCTTTCCGATCGCATAAACGCTTCGCCGACCCGGAAAGTGTAGATGTCGCTATCCAACATCAATTGCACGTCTTCATGAGTATGAATGTCGCTTTCGGTGATGATTAAACGGTCTGCGGGAATATCGGCTTTTAAATCCAAGGTGGTCTGCAATGAGGTTTCAAAGGTACGCAGGTTGAAGTTGTTGATGCCGATCAGTTTGGTACCCGCCTTTAAGGCTAGGTGGTGAGTGACGGTTTGCTATCGCGAAACCGTCCTACCCAGACTTGGCTTAATCAACGTTGATCCTGAAAACCCGGTGAAACTTGATATTTTCACGTTACCGTAACACCCTGGGCATAGAGGACGATCACCCCATTACTGAGTGTGTCAGATTAGTTGGAATTGTCGGCGCAGCTAACAGGGTGCGATTCAAACTGATGTGGTTATGCTGGTTCCCAATCTCCAGCTCTCATCTTTATACACAAGTGCCTTCGGGACACCGTCATTCTGGCAGGGATGCCGGAATCCAGTCACATGGATGTGAAGCTATCGACTGGCACTTCGACTCTTGCATAGCTGTCAAGTTACCGTCCATGGCGCTGGATTCGGCAATTGCTCCTGCATTGCTCTACCTCCTGCATTCATGCCGGTATGACGACTCTTGGACAGGGTTGTGTATAACGACGAGAGCTCCAGCTTGGGAATTAGCGAAATCAGGATTTCACATCAGTTTGAATCGCACCCTAACGCGCCTTTATCAATGCTCAATCATGACCGGCTTATTGGAAAGCTCATTGCGATCATCCTCACCAGACGGAAAGTGGGTCGCCAGCAACATCGTAATGCGCTCGATACCATGCAAAGAACCACGCAGGAAATCACCCCGCTTGAATGCTTGCTGCATAATCTCAGCAATCGCATCCCACTCGGCTTGTGCTACACGCTTGGTAATACCCCGATCTGCGACGATATGAACCTCACGATCCGCCAGCAACAGATAAATCAGAACGCCGCTGTTTTCTTCGGTATCCCAGACCCGCAAATCGGAAAAAACCTCTAGCGCACGCTGACGAGCCGATACGCCGCACCAGACTTTGCCCAGCGCCAGCGTATTTTCAACGGCAAACCTAAGTTCGCCGCCGTGCTGATGCTCGGAGTGCTTGACGGCTTTTTCTATGTTGGCCAGCACCACCTTGGGAAACAACACACGCCAACGCCAAGGCGGCATAAAGGCATGACGAAACCAGCGTTTAATATTTACCATGATCCTGATGCGCCTCCTCCACCAAAGCCGCCACCGCCGCCGCTCCACGAACTGCCGCCACCCCCGCCCAAGCCACCGCCATTAGACCAACCGCTTCCGCCCGTTGAACGAATCCCAACGATAAAAAAAATCATTAGTCCGACAAATAATGCCAAAAAGAACGTTACCCCAAAAACCAGTGCGGCCACCACGCCGCTACCCAGCCCTGCCAGCATCCCGCCTATGACTCGCCCCATCATCGCGGACAACACAAACCCTGCAATCAAGCCGCCAAACAGAATGAACATAAAAGCCCCATCATCCTGTCCTTCACCCTGACTTTCAGACGGTGCAGGCAACGCCTCGCCCCCAATCAATCCAATTAGCTGGGTAATCCCGGCATCAATACCACCCGCATAATCGCCATTCTCAAAATACGGGGTAATGGTTTCGGCAATCACCCGCTTGGCAACCACATCGGGAATAACGCCTTCCAGACCGTAACCGACTTCCAGGCGCAGCTTATGGTCATCTTTAGCTACGATCAGGATCAGGCCATCATCGATACCCTTGCGGCCTATTTTCCATAAATCGGCGACCTCTATACCAAACTCGGCTATGTCTTTAGACCCCGTAGTCGGTAAGATTAATACCGCAATCTGGCTGCCTTTTTGGGTTTCGAATGCCGCCAACTTGTTTTCCAACGCGGTAACCTGATCCGCGCTGAGCGTGCCGGTAAGGTCGGTGACGCGATGCGATAGCTCAGGAACGCTAACGACTGCCGCCCAGGCCGCCATGCAAAACAACAGCAGAAAAGCCCCAAAACCGTAACAAATACGGGCACGGGGATTTGTCGCAGACGACATATTACTGACCGCCGACCTTTGCAGGTGCGCCAAAATCGACTTTAGGCGGCTGCGCGATGGCTTGTTCATTTTCTACGGTAAAGCTAGGCTTGGTCTGGAAGCCGAACATCATCGCAGTCAAGTTGGAAGGAAAAGAACGCACGGTAATATTGTATTCCTTGACCGCAGCAATATAGCGATTGCGCGCCACAGTGATGCGGTTTTCCGTGCCTTCCAGTTGCGCCTGTAAATCACGGAACAGACCATCGGCTTTCAGTTGCGGGTAATTTTCCGCCACCGCCAGCAGTCGTGAAATTGCGCTAGTCATTTGCCTCTGCGCGGCAATAAACTTTTGGAACGCCTGCTCATCATTGACCAGTTCAGGCGTGGCCTGCATCGCACCCACTTTGGCGCGAGCCTCGGTCACTTCAGTCAATACATCCTTTTCGTGAGTCGCGTAGCCTTTCACCACATTCACCAGATTAGGCACCAGATCGGCGCGGCGCTGATACTGGTTCAACACCTCCGCCCAAGTCGCCTTAATGTCCTCATCACTGGACTGTAGCGTGTTATAACCGCAGCCGGACAAAACCGTCATCATCAACAAAACAATCAGCTGTTTAAACATATCAACCTCGCCGCTTGGATTTTAAAGTTTAGTGGTGGTAACTAAAGGAACACGGATGACACTGATTAGACGGATTTACACGGATTTGTTTTTCTTTTTATCCGTGATTATCAGTTAAATCCGCGTCATCCGTGTTCCATTTTAATAGTCAACTCTGCTGCTGTAGTTACAGCATAGTGCTCTTCTTTAAAAATTAAACCACCCCGAACCGAATGAAGTAGCGAAAACAAGGCTGACGATGGTCATCAGTTTGATCAAAATATTCAAAGACGGGCCGCTGGTGTCTTTAAACGGATCGCCCACGGTGTCGCCGACTACGGCCGCTTTATGAGAATCGGAACCCTTGCCGCCGTATTGCCCTGTTTCTATCCATTTTTTCGCATTGTCCCAGGCGCCGCCTGCATTCGCCATCATCACCGCCAGCAAAAAGCCGGACGACATGGTGCCGACCAGCATACCCGCAAGGGCTTCTTTGCCTAACACATGCCCCACAACGATAGGTACGACTACCGCCAATGCGCCGGGCAGGATCATTTCGCGCAACGCGCTTTCGGTGCTGATGCCGACGCAGGTCGCGTAATCCGGCTTTCCTGTGCCGTCCATCAGACCTGGAATTTCACGAAACTGGCGACGCACCTCAACCACAATCTCGTGAGCCGCTTTGCCCACCGCCATCATGGTCAGCGCGGAAAACAGATACGGCATCATCGCGCCAATCAGGAGCCCCGGCAGCATGGTAGGCCCGAGGATATTCAAATTGTCGATTTTTGCCGCCGTCACATAAGCGGCCAATAAGGCCAGCGCCGTCAACACCGCCGAACCGATGGCAAAGCCTTTGCCGGTAGCGGCGGTGGTGTTGCCCAAGCTATCCAGCGCATCGGTGCGGTTACGCACTTCATGTGGCAAATGACTCATCTCGGCAATGCCGCCCGCATTATCGGCAACCGGGCCGTAAGCATCGGTCGCCAACGTTACGCCCAGAGTGCTAAGCATACCCACACCGGCCAGAGCCACCGCATAAAGACCTGCGGCAATCGTGCCGTCGGCTTTAAAACCCAGCCAAATACTGAGCAAGATTGCCGTAGAGACGATCAATACCGGACAAACGGTACTCATCATGCCGACAGCCAAGCCTTGAATAATGGTGGTTGCCGCACCGGTTTGCGTAGCGTGAGCAATGCCTTGGGTAGGTTTTTCAGTGTAGGCTGTGTAATATTCAGTCACATAGGCGATAGCGTTACCGGCCACCAAGCCGACCAGAATCACCAGCCAGTAATTGAAACTGACGCCCGAAATCAATATAGCGAATAAAGACAGCACCAAAATGACCGCTGATGCTCCCCAAACCGAAAGACGCAACACTTTCAACAAATCATCGAGGCTGGCATTTTCGTCAATTATTACAATATGCCGTTCGATATAAATAAGGATACGGGCCAGTTTGGAACCTTCGGCAATGGCAGGATGTTTTAATTCTTTGCCGGTTACCATGTAGATACCGAACAGACTGGCAATCACGCCTACGGCGGCAACCAGAAACGGTAGCCCGATAAAAGCCGGAGATTTCGCACCCAACGCCGCACCCAATGTAGCCGCAGCGATAATCGAACCGCTGTAACTTTCAAACAAGTCGGCACCCATGCCCGCGACATCGCCGACATTATCGCCGACATTATCGGCAATGACCGCCGGATTGCGCGGATCGTCTTCAGGAATGCCTTGCTCGACCTTGCCGACCAAGTCAGCGCCCACATCGGCAGCTTTGGTATAAATGCCGCCGCCGACTCTGGCGAACAGCGCAATACTGCTGGCACCGAAACCAAAACCGGTAATATAAGTCAGTTGGTTCGGGTTGCCGTTAAAGATCAAAAACAACACCGTCATGCCGATCAGGCTGAAACTGACCACCGCCATGCCCATAATCGAACCGCTGCCAAAGGCAACGCGCAAACCTTCATGCAGATTGCGACTCGCCGCTGCCGCTGTCCGAACATTGGCGCGTACCGCCACATACATGCCCAAATAACCTGCGCCACCCGATGCAATCGCGCCTACCACGAAACAAAACGCAGTCTGCCATTGTAAAAAGGTAGTAATAACCGTCGCGACAATCGCGACGAAAATCGCGATAACCCGATATTCACGCGACAAAAAAGCCGCCGATCCTTCTTGAATGGCCTTGGCGATGGCTTGCATGGTTTCATTGCCAGGGTCATAGCTAAGAACGCGTCGTAATTCCCAAATCACGAATGCGCCCCCTGCAAGCCCCATTAATAACGCAATGACAACTGATGCAGATGTTGGAAACATCATAACTTCCTCTCCTCTTGGGTTAGTTTGGCTGTAAGCTTAAAAGCCCGTGCCGTTTTTTATTATTAGAATTGTACCGCTATGACTATTAGAAACGGCATTTACGCAAGACGCAACTGTTTAAGTTTGGCGCAAGCCTCTCCTCCACCGATGTCGGGAGTAATTCTTAATTCCAACGCCTTCAATTGATTGAGTTTGACCTCATAATGCTCGATTTGGCAGGTAGTGTTCGGCGGGCTAAAATGGTATTGCTGGCGCAAAATCTCCCGGTAACAGGCCTCATTATCCGCCAACCAAAGCAGCACAAACTCCTGAGTGCGCGATTGGTGCGGCTCATCGAATACCAGCACGATATGTTCGATAGTTCGGGGCTGATCAAACACAATGCGGATCGTTTGTTCGCCGCCGCTTGCCGCCTGCCATCCTGCTCCCGGCAAATCTGTCTGGAACAGATTTGCATTTACCCGAAGGGCGTCAGGCAGGAGAGCCTGAGGTGAATCTTCCGTCAGCAACAAGGCTGACTCAACTGGATGATCCACGCACTCCGAGGTAAACTCCACTTGGGCAAGATGCTCTAAATCCAGAAAATCGAGCTCAGGAAATGGTCTGTTTTCAACGGCTGGGTTGATTAGTATTTTGCGCATTATTGCTCGCCTGTGGCAGTGTCCAGCGCCGAATTGACGCCCTCATATGTTGAGAAAAGGTACGGGGATATGCAAATCAAATCAACTTGGCGGTGTTAGGGCGGCTTGTAGATATAAATTGGCTTACCATAAATAATTGCCTATCTTGCATCATTCATAAACCCTTTCATTTTCATATCGGACTTCATAATATGATCAATAAGCCAATCCCGTAATACATGGTTAATTCTTTTACTCATGTTGTCAGCTTCTTCTTGCGAAGTAATTACATCTTCGATATATCGGTAAACTTCATTTTTAATTTCATCTAATTCAACGATAAGAGCCTTGTGTCCTTCTTTGTTTTCCTCATAATAAGGAAACATATATTTGAGTTGCAATTTTTCTTCGTGATGAAAATGATCATGAGCTGACTCTATCAACTGGTCAATAAAAAATCTTAAAGAATCTTTTTCATGCGGATTACGTAAAACCACTTCTAACGCATTAAGCAGCGTTAATAATAATTTATGCTCCATATCAATAGTGGAGTTGCCGACACTAAATCTTGGATCCCATTTAATAGGCATAAGTACCTCAAAGTTAATTTAGATTTTGATTATCAAGCATCCTTACCAAAAGGTCTATACATAGATTTGCTTCAAAATCCCCTGCTTCGGCGGACAAAATAGTTAAAGGGTTAACCAAAACAGCGCGCACTCTGAGTCGATGCACACCGCCCGCAATCACGCGAGTTCGAAGTTCGCAACGTTGCTTGGCTGTGTTTCGCGATAGTAAACCGTCAATAAACGCACAACTTAAAAAATGGGTCATAAAAACCCCGCCTGGAAAAATCCGGGCGGTGTCAGGTTAAGTCTGATCTATTGCAACTCATAATTAGGGTGTTGTGCGAGATAGGTTAGCGCCACGTTAAGCGACTTTTGGCTTATTTCAGAAGCCACCGTGTTACTGATATGGCTTTCACGCATTAATTTCATGAGGTAGTTCACATCTAAACTTGGAACAGCAGTTCCCGTCAGATGGTAGTGGCCTTCAAGGTCTAGACTGTAATTCGTTTCTAAACTGGGATCGGCAGTCATCGCCCCGTATCGATCCATAGCCAACGCACCGATCATTTTACCGATTTCTTCATCACTAAGATTGCCCTGTTTTTTCATTTCTGCAAAAGCAGCTTTCTCCTCAGCGGTCAACATGTCGGGAGCGGAATACCCTTTTAGTTGCACACCTGTTCCATTACTCACGTTTTTGACATCCTGAGAGATTGCCGCTGCATCAGCCGCATGCGGCCCAAATAAAGGGGAAAGACCATTACCCGCCCCATAAGCTATGCTCCATTCCAAATCAGCTATCTGATTCAGAACGGACTGCCTTTCTTCGCGATAAAACTCAGGACTAAGAACACGCTGCTTTTCCTCTTCCGACATAAGGTCGAGGTCTGTCACCTTGGTCTGGTAATGCGTGACAAACACATTCGGCTGCTTTGCTATTTTCTGCATTGCCTGCTCAGCTGAGCGACCATCCAGAAATTCACTTACGACACTCGCTAATTTATTAGTAGAATAAAAGCTACCGTCCTTATATAGTTTTGCAACTATATTGCCCTCGGCATCACGCGCCACAGCTTTTACTTCTTTTGACATCAAGTATTTTTTCATTCCTTCAGAGGTCATATGTTCCGCAGTCCTTTTAAGACCCATTAACCTTTCGGAATCCCGTTTGTTCCAATCGGCCTTCATTTTTGCAAATTCTACTTCTGCCTCTGCTTTACTAATGCCTAACCTTTTTTGCTCCGATGTCTGTGCTGCATTTTCAGCTTGCATTGCTTTTTCCAAGGTTAAAATAAAATCATTAGAGGGTTGTTGGCCATTAGTTGGTTTGTTACTTGCCGATGTTGCACTTGAAGCGGTAGCTGTGTTGCTTACATTTAAATTAGACATATCAGACTCCTGATTTTGATTACAGAATGGCGCCAAGAAAAGATCCTCAACGCGTACCTTGAAGGCGCTCAAGCGCGGAAAGTGCTTTCTGGGCATAAATGACACCTGCGTCATTATGGATAGACTTGTTGAAGGCAATCATTTTTTCCATGTTTGAGAATAAGTTCACTGGCTGCTTGGCGGCATCTTGTTTGCCACTAGCCGAATAAGCGGCATTCAATGAGGTAAGGGGGAGTAAAGAACTGGATTCATCTAGGAGGCTGTCGGATTAATAGAGCGAACCACCCCGCTTAATCACGTTTAAAATTTAAAAAAATGGTTTGTTGGGATTTTTAATGCCCTTGGTTCTGATTTATCACCCCATCAAGGCTCTTTTCCTCCCTATTAGCCTCTCAATAC
>CAMAUL010000107.1 GCA_945861405.1 Candidatus Methylobacter oryzae
TGAGTTACCACCGAAGCCTGTTTGAAAATTCAAAAACCGAACCATTAATCTATCCGAAGTGTTCAACTTATTTACGCTCAACTTGGGAAACATCTCTCACGGCGCCTTTGGCGGCCGACGTGGTCATGGCCGCATAAGCTCTTAGTGCCAGGGATACCTGTCGTTCGCGCTTGACCGGCCGCCAGGCCTGTACGCCTCTGTTTTCCATTACCGCTAGTCGCCGCTTCAGCTCGTCTTCCGTCACCACCCAATGGATAACGCGCCTAGGGATATCGATCTCGATGGTGTCGCCTTCTTCCACCAAGCCAATCGCGCCGCCTTCGGCTGCTTCGGGCGACACATGACAAATGGAAAGCCCGGAGGTACCACCGGAGAATCGTCCATCCGTCAGCAGTGCGCAGGCTTTACCCAGACCCTTGGACTTGAGATAGCTGGTAGGGTATAGCATTTCCTGCATGCCGGGGCCGCCCTTTGGCCCTTCGTAACGGATAACCACTATGTCGCCGGCGACGATTTGGTCGGCCAGAATGCAGGCCACGGCAGCGTCTTGGCTTTCGAAAATTCGAGCGCGGCCGGTGAACTTGAGAATGCTGTCGTCCACGCCGGCGGTCTTGACGATACAGCCCTCTAGCGCGATGTTGCCGTAAAGCACGGCGAGGCCGCCATCCTGTGAATAGGCGTTCGCTTTATCACGAATGCAGCCCTTGGTACGGTCGTCGTCCAAGGTCGGGTAGCGCATGGATTGCGAGAAGGCAACGGTGGTCCGGATGCCGCCGGGCGCGGCACGGTAGAAATCTTTCACCGCCTCATCGCTGGTACGCCGAATATCCCACTGCTCGAGTGCGGCAGCCATGCTCGGTGCATGCACAGTCGGCACATCGCGGTTGATCAGGCCGGCGCGATCCAATTCGCCCAGAAGGCCCATCACGCCACCGGCGCGATGGACATCTTCCATATGGTAAAGCTGCGTGGCCGGAGCGACCTTGCTCAAACACGGCACGCGGCGAGAAATGGCATCGATGTCGGCCATGGTGAAATCCACCCCGGCCTCATGGGCTGCGGCCAGCAGGTGCAACACGGTGTTGGTGGATCCTCCCATCGCCACATCCAGGGTCACGGCGTTTTGGAATGCCTCGAAGCTGGCGATGGCGCGTGGCAGGACAGAGCTGTCGTCCTTTTCATAATAAAGTTTGCTCAGCTCTACAATGGTACGACCGGCACGCAGAAACAGCTGTTTTCTGTCCGCATGCGTGGCGACGAGGCTGCCGTTACCCGGTAATGACAGTCCCAGCGCTTCGGTCAGGCAATTCATAGAGTTGGCTGTGAACATTCCGGAGCAGGAACCGCAGGTTGGACAGGCGGAGCGCTCCACTGCGGCAACCTGTTCGTCGCTGATGCTGTCATCGGCGGCTGCCACCATGGCGTCGACCAAATCCAGCGCACGGGTTTCGCCGTTCCAGTTCACCTTGCCCGCCTCCATCGGCCCACCAGAGACAAAAATCGCGGGGATGTTGAGACGCAGGGCAGCCATCAGCATGCCTGGGGTGATCTTGTCGCAGTTGGATATGCACACCAGTGCATCGGCACAGTGGGCATTGACCATGTATTCCACGCTGTCAGCGATCAGCTCGCGGCTGGGCAGTGAATAGAGCATGCCGGCGTGGCCCATGGCGATGCCGTCGTCCACGGCGATGGTGTTGAATTCCTTGGCCACGCCGCCAGCTTGTTCGATTTCCCTGGCGACGAGTTGGCCCATGTCCTTGAGATGGACGTGGCCCGGCACGAACTGAGTGAAGGAGTTGGCAATGGCAATGATCGGCTTGGAAAAATCCTCATCCTTCATGCCGGTGGCGCGCCAAAGTGCGCGTGCACCAGCCATGTTGCGGCCATGGGTGGAAGTGCGGGAACGGTATTGCGGCATGGTTAACCTCGGGGGTTTGAGAAATTATTGCAGGGAAAACCCTGCGTGTTATACGCACAAGGCGAGCCTTGAACGATAATTGTTGTCAACGATCATGGTTAAACATAGCGCGCCGCTTCAATGCGCACCCTAATGCGACTCGATATAACGTTCGACCAAAGCCTGGAATTCTTCGGCGATTTTATCGCCTTTCAGGGTGACGGTTTTGGCGCCGTCCTCGAATACCGGCGCCACCGGCGATTCGCCATTGCCGGGCAGACTGATGCCAATGTTGGCGTTTTTGCTTTCGCCGGGGCCGTTGACCACGCAACCCATCACCGCCACTTCCATGGTTTCCACGCCTTTGTATTTGTCTTTCCAGACCGGCATTTGATCGCGCAGAAAGCCCTGAATGTCTTGCGCCAACCTCTGGAAATAGTCGCTAGTGGTGCGGCCGCAGCCCGGACAGGCGATGACCATCGGCGTGAAAGAACGGAAGCCCATGGTTTGCAGGATTTCCTGGGCGACGATGACTTCCTGGGTACGCGACCCGCCGGGCTCAGGGGTCAACGAGACGCGAATCGTGTCGCCGATACCTTGTTGCATCAATACGCCCAGGGCCGCTGCCGAAGCCACCATGCCTTTCGATCCCATGCCTGCTTCGGTAAGCCCCAAATGCAGCGCATAATCGCAACGGCTGGACAAATCTTCATAAATATTGATCAATTCCTGCACGTTGCTGATTTTGCAGGAGAGCGTAATTTTATTTTTAGCCAAACCCAATTCCTGAGCCTTGGTGGCGCTTTCCAGCGCCGATTGGATAATAGCTTCTCGTGTCACTACCCGCAAATTACTTGGATTGGCCAATTGCCGATTTTCGTCCAGCAATCGTGTCAATACCAATTGGTCGAGACTGCCTCCGTTTACGCCAATGCGCACCGGTTTGTCGTAGCGGCAGGCCAACTCGATCATTTGCTGAAATTGTGGGTCGCGAGCCTTGCCTTTGCCGACGTTACCCGGATTGATGCGATATTTGGATAGTGCCTGTGCGCAGTCTGGGTATTTTTCAAGTGTTGAAATGGAAGTCTCCAACGATAGGCACTGAAAAGCCTTTTTGTGCTAGCAGGTTAACGATTTCCGGTATGGCTTTGGCTGCTTCTTCGGTGTTGACTGTGACCCTGACTATTTCCGAGCCGGCAGTCGATAATTCGATTATCTGTTGCACACTTGCAGACACATCAGCGGTGTCAGTGTTGGTCATCGACTGCACGACAATCGGTGCACCACCGCCAACTTTAACGTTACCGACTAAAACTTGTTGCGTATGTTTTCTGGATTGAATTGACATAAATTATCTGTTTGTAATAAAAAGTGATTTGCTGGTATTAGGGACTTTACATTGCGCATCTAAGTTATTGATTAAAATATTATTCCTCGACTCTTCAACGCGCTGTAAATGTCATCGACTTTATATTCCTCGCAATCGAACGTCAGATCGGTGGCATAATTTTTGTATTCCAAACACAGACAGAGCATACCCATTTTTTTTATAGCCATCACCGAATCGTCGATGGGGTTTTCCATAACGGATGCAGCATGGCCGTTGTCGAACAGTTTACGTTCCAAATGATTAGCTGTCTGTTGGGCGTTGCTGCCGCTCAAGGTGATTATTGCCCCAAATTGTCCGAAACGGGCAGTTCGCTCTTCGATGGTTACCGGAGACCAGTCTTCTGCGCTGGCGTCGCCGGTAATCATGCCGGCACCAACGGTGGCGTTAGTCAGTCGGTCGATGACGATGAACGAGCCGTTGGTTTTATTGCGTTGATAGGGATCGAACACCACCGATGCGTTGACGGCGATTGTACAGGTGCCGATTTCGTTGAGTTTCAGCTCATTGGCGTCATGATGTTCAAGCGTGTTGACATCGATGCGATGATGGATCATGGATACCGACCCTGACACGCTGCGGGTTGCCAGTTTTATCGGATAGCGGCAGCCGGGCTTCATGGGCTGTTCGGCCATCCAGACAATACTGGACTTGAATTTGTCGGCGATGCTGGGGGCAACTTGTTGCGAGCCGGTAATAATGTCTCCTCGGCTGATGTCGATTTCATCTTCCAGCGTTAATGTCACAGCCATAGCGGCAATTGCCTGCTCCAATTCCCCGTCATAGGTGACAATGGCTTTGATCTTGCTGGTTTTGCCGGAGGGCAGCACGGTGATTGCATCGCCTTGATGAAATACGCCAGAGGCGACTGTACCGCAAAAACCGCGGAAGTCCAGATTGGGCCGGTTGACGTATTGCACCGGGAAGCGAGCGTCGACAAAGTTGTGGTCGCTGGAAATTTCGATGCTATTGAGCAGTGTCATCATTGGCTTGCCGGAAAACCACGGCATGTTGGCGCTGGAATTGACGACATTGTCACCGTCCAGCGCTGACATCGGGATAAAATGAATGTCGTGTAAATTAAGGGTTTTTACAAACGCCAAATAGTCGTCTTTGATTTTGTTGTACGTCGCTTCGCTATATCCTACCAAATCCATTTTGTTGATGGCGACGATGATGTGCTTGATACCCAGCAATGAAACAATAAAGCTGTGACGTTTCGTTTGGGTTTGCACGCCGTAGCGGGCATCTATCAAAATCACCGCCAAATCGCAGTTTGACGCGCCGGTGGCCATGTTACGAGTGTACTGTTCGTGCCCCGGCGTGTCGGCAATGATGAATTTGCGGGTCGACGTCGAGAAATAACGGTAAGCTACGTCGATAGTAATGCCTTGCTCGCGCTCGGCCTGCAAACCATCGACCAGCAAGGCTAGGTCGATCATGCCGGCACCGGTGGTGCCGGACTTGACGCTGTCCGCCAGCACCGCCGCCAGCTGGTCTTCGTAAATCATCTTTGAGTCGTGCAGCAGGCGGCCGATCAAGGTGCTTTTGCCGTCGTCGACGTTGCCGCAGGTTAAAAATCGCAGCAGTTCTTTACGTTCATGCTGGACCAAATAGGCGTTAATATCGGTACTAATTAGATCGGATTCGTGTGACATGTTTTGCTCTGAATTCTTGTAGTAAAAGTCAGGTTGCGAAGGAATTAAAAATACCCTTCTCGCTTTTTCTGCTCCATCGAACCGGACTGGTCGTGGTCGATCATCCTGCCTTGCCGCTCCGAGGTAGTCGCCAATAGCATCTCCTGGATGATTTCAGGTAATGTCGTAGCGGTGGATTCGACAGCGCCGGTTAATGGGTAGCAGCCCAGGGTGCGGAAGCGCACCCTAAGCATCTGAGGCTTCTCTCCCGGCTCCAGCGGCATGCGCTCGTCATCGACCATGATCCAGGTGCCGTCACGCTGAACAACGGGACGTTCCTTGGCGAAATACAAAGTCGGGATGGGAATGTTTTCCAAATGAATGTATTGCCAAATATCCAGTTCAGTCCAGTTGGACAGGGGAAATACCCGGATCGACTCGTCCTTGTCGATCTTGCCGTTGTAGAGATTCCAAAGTTCCGGCCGCTGGCTCTTGGGTTCCCAACGGTGGTTTTGGTCGCGAAACGAATAGATGCGCTCCTTGGCACGGGATTTTTCCTCGTCGCGCCGGGCACCGCCAAAGGCCGCGTCGAAGCGGTATTTATCCAGCGCCTGCTTGAGCGATTCGGTCTTCATAATGTCCGTGTGCCGCTTGCTGCCGTAGGTAAAGGGATTGACGCCTTTGCTCACGCCTTCCTGGTTGGTATGGACGATCAACTCCAAGCCTAATTCGCGTATATATCGGTCTCGGAATTCAATCATCTCGCGGAATTTCCAGGTGGTGTCGACGTGCAGCAGCGGAAACGGCGGCTTGCCTGGATAGAATGCTTTTAGCGCTAGTTGCAACATGACGGCAGAATCCTTGCCGACGGAATAGAGCATTACCGGCCGCTCGAACTCTGCGGCTACCTCGCGGATGATGTGGATACTTTCCGCTTCAAGCTGTTTCAGGTGGGTCAAATGATATGCAGTCACGTTGGTAATCTCCTAATAAAGTGTATTATTGAACGCACAGCAAAGGTGTTTAATATGTAGCCAAAAACATGAATTGCTCCACTAAGGTTAAGGATTGCAGTAATCACAAAATTTGGCGGAAGCGTATTCCAGTTCCCGTTCCACCAGTATCTGATGTTCGCAGCGAACGCAGCGGTGAATGTCCGCCTTCGCCTCGTTGGTTGGGATGCCGCAATCCTCGCAGGGAAGCCCCCGCACCAGTCCGACAATAGAAAATCCCGGTGCACTGCACGCTGGACACTGCGAAATGAGGCGCCGCGCCAAATCCTCCGCAGCCAGCCGGATGTTTTCCATGCGTGTCGGATTGGCGAACGCACGCATATCGGTCTCGACGAAAGCACGCCGGTTCTCCGCGAAGTTCAATGCCCAGGTTACCGCATCTTGTAAGCTGACCCAGTCTGCCAAGCCTTTGCGGAGTTCGGGGTGCTTTTCGTCCGTCGGACGAACTACCAGGTGGTGTTCCGGAAAGCCGGCCGATCGTGCAAAATCCTCCGCTTCCTCCCAAGTATCTACCAAACGGTGAGAACAATTGGTCTTGCCGGCCGAGGTTGCGACGATCTCAATACCGAGTCGGTCGTCGATCCAAATCAATAGCTCCCTGTTCCAGGGCAGCATTCCGGTGAACGGATCAGTGCCAAACGAACCCTCACTGGCGATGCCGATGGAAAGTCCTGATAGTTCCATGCCAATCCGTGCTTTTTTACGTGCCGCGTCCAGTTGGCTTCCCTCCCTTGCAATGTCGCGGGTGAAGGTGCCGAGACGGTCAGTGTCGAACCCCTCCACCTTTTCCACGCGGCAACCCAGCAGCTTTGCCAGCACAGGCACGATCACGTCTTCTTTGCCGTGTTGGGTAAGCAGGGCAACTTGTTGATCGCGATAGTCACAAGTTATCGGTTGTTGATCGGTCTGGGTTGATTTGTTGTGCATGTTCTGTTCTCACAGTTCCCGTTACGTTTGCAAAAAGTGGGCTATCTACTTAAGGCGGGACAATTCGCTTCGACTCCGCTCAGCGAACGGTCTCCTTTAATGCTTTATCATTAAGTTAATGTATTGACGGTTAAGCCTTTTTGCTTGTCCCGTCTAAAGCTGTTAGCCAAAAAGTGCGTATCAGCCGGTGTTCCGCATGCCAGCTGCAATCGCGTTAATACTCCGTAAAAGAGGCTTTAACCACGGATTATCTTCAGTATCCACTGATCTCACCTGACGCAATAAAAACACCTGTAGAATATTCAGCGGTCCTAAATACGCATCTCGACGCTGTAAAGAGGCGGCCAACACAGGATTTTCTTCCAGCAGTTGCTTGGTATTGGCAATTGCCAAAATCCACTCTACACAGTGTTGATATTCACCGGCAATTAAGCCATAAACCCGTTTGCCAGTTTCAGGATCAACACATAAACCGGCATATTCTTTAGCAATAGCCATGTCAGATTTACTCAGCGCCATTTGAGCATTACTTAGCAAGTTTCGAAAAAATGGCCAATCACGATACATGATCTGTAAGGTATCCAAGCGTTCTGGCTTACCTGCACACCACGTCGCCAAACTAAAACCAATGCCGTACCATGCTGGAAACGTCTGCCGAGATTGCGCCCAAGCAAATACCCAGCCTATCGCCCGCACCGAATTTTTAGAACGATCTTGTTTTTTTCGATGCGAAGGGCGCGAGCCAATATTAAGCTGGCCAATTTCACCGACTGGCGTTGCTTCGTAAAAGTAATCTAAAAATCCTGGCGTCCGTTCGGTGAGTTCACGGTAACTTTGCTCACCAATGTGTGCCAATTCATCCATGATGGTCAAATACTCAGGTACATCAGGGGTTACCGGTTGCACCAAGCTGAGGCTGGCCTTCATCAAGCCGGTAATACCCATGGTCAATTCGTAAACAGCGGTTTCTCTGTTGTTATAGCGGTAAAACAAGACTTCGCCTTGCTCGGTAAATTTGATTTGTCCACGCACCGTGTCGGGCGGTTGCGCTAAAATCGCTTCATGGGTAGGGCCGCCGCCACGCCCGACCGTACCGCCACGGCCATGAAACAACAGGCATTTAATGTCGCGTGATTCCGCTAGGGCAATGATTTTACGCTGTGCTTGCGACAATCCCCAAGCGGAAGCCAAGATACCACCGTCTTTGCAGGAATCCGAATAGCCGAGCATAATTTCTTGGCGGTCACCTGATACTCGCAATAATTCACGATAAGTCGAGGTATCAAACAATCGAGTTAGCACTGCTTCAATACGGTTCAAATCATCGATGGTTTCAAATAACGGACTGACGCCGATGTGGCAAAACCATCGCCCGCCCATCCGACCTACCAAACCGCTTTGTGCCGCCAGTAGCATTACTTCCATAATATGGCTGGCGGCATGGGTCATGGAAATAACGTATTTGCCAAAACAACCTGCACCAATTTCTCGGTGCATGTTAGCCATCACCTCTAAACCGGCCAGCGTTTCTCGGGTGGCAGGCGAGAGTCTTGCTCTGTCATAGAGCAAGCCACCGTGAGTCGCGACCGCTTCGCTGAGTAACGATAAGCGTTCATTTTCATTCAGTGCGTTATAATCCAAATCTAAAGCTGCTTTCAAGATATCGGCAACCGCTTCACTGTGCTTAGTGGATTCTTGCCGTACATCCAGTTGCATCAAATGAAAACCAAACGTTTCTGTGAGACGGATTAAATCGTGCAGCTCTAAATTGGCAATATTGGCATCACCATGGCCGCGGAGTGACGTGTCTATTAAACGTAAATCTGCTAGAAACTCGGTAACATCCGCATAGCCGTAACTATCAGGCAACACCACTTCCCCGCGCAGATGTTGCTGTATTTGAATTAAGCTGTGCTCCATGCGAAATTTCATGATGGTTAGTTTATGTCGGTAAGGTTCTTGTAGATAGGGCTTTTCCAGTTCAACAATCAAGCTGCCCAGTTTGCTACGATCTTCGGCCAAATTGTTGATAAACTCATCCGAAAGCTCACAAAAGCCATAGGAATGTGAATACTCACCATGCAAAACTTCAAGCCGTCGACTATATTCTTGCAACACGGTTTGTGCTTGTAAGCGTAAGGCCAATACAGTGGTTTCAGGGGTTACATTGGGATTGCCGTCACGATCACCACCTATCCAACTGCCAAATTGCAAAAAACAGGGGATGCGCAGTTTTGTTGCAACGTCATCACCATACACATCGTTGAGTGAGCGTTCAAAATTTCGATACACCTGAGTGGTGGCTTGAAACAACGACAGTGGAAAATAAAATAAGCCTGCATCAATCTCATCGACGACTGTCATTTTTCGTCCCCGTACCTCGTCGGTTTTCCAAAGCATTTGGATTTGCGCATGCAAGCGGTCAAGACCTTCTTTACGCAAATAGCCTTTTAGACGTTTATCACCCAAGGATTCGTGGGTGATAAACACATTGCGTAATGCATTTTTTACCGTGCGCCGCTTGGCTTCGGTGGGGTGGGCAGTCATCACTGGCAAATACAACAACTCATCTAGCAGTACCTGGAGTTTATCCGCAGTCACCCCTGAGTTTTTGAAAGTTAGCAAGGTGTCGTGGAAGGAATTGGACCAATAATGCCCACCTTGCACCTCTTGTTGCCGTCGTAAGCCCAAGTAATAAGATTC
>CAMAUL010000108.1 GCA_945861405.1 Candidatus Methylobacter oryzae
GCAATGGAAAGCTGGAATCATAGCTTTAAGGTCGAAGCGGTTCATGGCGAACGGTTTTTGACCCGTTCGGAAGCCAAGTATCAAGTATTCGAATATATTGAAGTGTATTACAATCGCAAGCGTCTTCATTCCAAATTGGGCTATGTCAGCCCGGAAACCTTTGAAGCTAAAAAAGTCGCTTAGTTAAGTGTCCTTGAAATCAGGGCAAGATCACTCAACCCGTTACGCGCAGGCATGGCCAATAAGGTTTTCACTAGGCCAGGATAGTTGACGTCGGATAGGCTTCGCACACGCCCTGCTCCACGTATCCAACAAAAGAGAAAAATTTGATGTGCGATAGGCATAACTTCAGCAGTACAAAGCCTTTTCCTGACCGGAGAGGAAGCGTATATTCTAAAACTAGCAGCTTTGACTTTTCGGTCGGGCATACAAAAAAGGTGAAAGCTATGATTGATTGTTTATTTTGTAAAATGGTTGCCGGTGACATCAAGCCGGATGTAGTTTTTGAAGATGAAAATATCCTGGCTTTCAGGGACATTAATCCTCAAGCTCCTGTGCATATCCTGATTATCCCCAAGCGCCACATTGCGACCTTGAATGACATTGATGATAACCTGCTGGCGGGGCAGCTATTACAGACGGCGACAAAGCTGGCTAAGCAGGAAGATATAGCTGAGGCAGGTTACAGAACCGTGGTTAACTGCAACAGGAAAGGCGGGCAGGATGTTTATCACCTGCATCTGCATCTGCTGGGCGGTCGGCAAATGGTCTGGCCACCGGGTTAAGTGAAAAACTCCGGCTTGGTGTTTTTACGCCGTTCGGGAGATTAAATAGGGTCGCGCATAAAAAAGCCCGGCAGGCTCACACCTCCGGGCTTTTTTGCTTTAAGCAGCGCCAATTTATTTCTTCATTTCTTTTTTGAACATTTCATCCAATTTATGGTTGGTTTCCTGTTTGTACTGTTTTGAATTGTCAATCGGCTGCGGTTTTGGCGCTACGACAACAGGCGCTACAACCGATTCTGCAACAGGCTCTTGAACGACGGGAGGCTCTTCTTCCTGGGATGAGTCCAAACGAAATACCGGGCCGTAAGTAGTGTCCACATCAAAATCGTTCCAGATATAGGCAGGCTGGGCGATAGGCTTGGTCGGGAGCGGTATGGTAATTAAATCAGTAACCCCAACACCTATGCGCCCAATCATATGAATCACACCTTTAAACAGTCCTCCTACAGCGCCATAAATAATATTGCTTTTATTGGTCGTGTTGATGATGTTTTTGGGGATTTCCAGTGTGCTGGTGGTCAGGTTGGCGAACGCATTCAACGCTTTGTTGCTAACCTTGCTGCCATAGCTGTTGCCAAAGCTCTGGGTACTCCCTTGAGTAGAGGATGTATCGCCATAACCCTGCTGCATGTCAGCCCGAGTCATCGGCGCATAGGCCGCAAACAGGCCGGTGAATACAAAGAAAACAAAAAAACGACTGAATTTACGCATATCAAATCCTGTTGGTTGGTTCAAATATTGGGATCAGTATAGCAGAGCTAAAATTATTTATTGATCCGTGCCTTGGCAAAGGCGCTGGCCATTGAGCCTTGCACCGGTGCCTGCGGCTTTGGCTTGTGTGCCGCCTGCTTTTGATTATTCCGTTCGGGTCTGGCTTCACTCGCTTCAGGATTGGTTTTCATCGATAAGGAAATGCGTTTGCGCTGGGCATCGATCTCCATCACGGTCACTTTAACCATGTCGCCGGTTTTGACAGCATCCCTGGGGTTTTTGACGAAGGTATCGGACAAATGGGAGATATGCACCAGCCCGTCCTGGTGGACGCCAATATCAACAAATGCGCCGAAGTTGGCGACATTGGTGACCACGCCGTCCAGCCTCATGCCGACTTCAAGATCAGTGATTTTCTCGATACCCGCCTTGAACTCAACGCATTTAAACTCCGGCCTCGGATCGCGGCCGGGTTTTTCCAGTTCCAGCAAGATGTCGGTCACGGTCGGCAAACCGAAGTTTTCATTGGTGTAATTGGCGGGGTTCAGGCTGCGCAAAAACTGGCTCTGACCGATCAAATCGCGGATCGATTTTCCGGTGCTGTCGATGATCGCTTCAACCACCGGATAAGCTTCAGGATGCACCGAAGACGCATCCAGCGGGTTGTCGCCATTCATAACCCGCAGGAATCCAGCGGCCTGCTCATAAGCCTTATCGCCCAAGCGCGGCACTTTTTTCAATTGCTTGCGGTTGGCGAACGGGCCGTTTTCATTACGGAACGCGACGATATTCTCACTGATGCTGGCCGACAAACCCGATACCTGTTTAAGCAACGATACCGATGCGGTATTCACATCGACGCCGACCGCGTTCACGCAATCCTCGACGACCGTATCCAATCCCTTAGCCAACTGAACCTGATTAATGTCGTGCTGGTACTGACCGACGCCGATCGATTTGGGGTCGATCTTAACCAGTTCAGCCAGCGGATCCTGCAAGCGTCTGGCAATCGAAACCGCACCGCGTAAGGACACATCCAACTCTGGAAATTCCTTGGCGGCCAGTTCCGACGCCGAATAAACTGACGCGCCCGCTTCCGATACGGTGATCTTGGTAAACTTAAGTTCGCTATGCTGCTTCATCACATCGGCCACCAGCTGATCGGTTTCTCTGGAACCCGTGCCGTTCCCTATGCTGACCAAGTCGACCTTGTGCTTTTGGATCAATTTTGCCAGCGTGTCTATCGACCCATCCCAGTCCTTGCGCGGCGGGTGCGGGTAAATGGTGTCCGTGCCCAGAACTTTTCCGGTCGGATCGACAATCGCAACCTTAACGCCGGTGCGGATGCCGGGATCCAAGCCCATCGTGGCTTTTGGCCCAGCCGGTGCGGCCAACAGCAAATCTCTCAAGTTGCTGGCGAACACCCGGATCGCTTCCAGTTCGGCAGCTTCGCGCAGCCTGAGTTTCAAGTCCAGGTCGATACGGGTGTACAGCTTGATTTTCCAGGCGAAACGCGCGGTTTCCGCCAGCCAGACATCGACCGGTTTTGAGCTGTCGGTGATATTCAAACGGCGGGCAACAAACTGGGCGCAAAGATCATGCTCGAATTTATCGTCAGCACCGGGTTTTAGCGTTAGATTCAACATATCCTCATTGCGGCCGCGAAACAACGCCAAAGCCCGGTGCGAGGGAATCTTGTTGATGGCTTCTTCGTAATCGAAATAATCTTTGAATTTTTCAGCCGCCGGTTCCTTGCCGGTCACAACCGTGGCATGAACTATGCCTTTTTGCCAGATGCGTTCGCGCAATTCGGCCAATAATTCGGCGTCTTCGGAAATGCGTTCCATGATGATTTGCCGTGCGCCATCTAAAGCGGTGGCAACATCCGGCACGCCTTTTTCCGCATCGATATAACCGGCGGCGGCTTGTTCGGGAATCAGGCTGCGGTCATCCAATAACGCATCCGCGAGCGGTTCGAGTCCGGCTTCGCGAGCAATCTGCGCTTTAGTGCGCCGCTTGGGCTTATAAGGTAAATACAAATCTTCAAGCAGCGTTTTGGTATCGGCATCGTTAATAGCTTTTTCCAGTTCCGGCATCAGCTTGTCTTGTGAACTGATGCTGTCCAAGATGGTTTTGCGCCGCGCATTAAGTTCGCGCAAATAGCCCAAACGCTCTTCCAGCATTCGTAATTGGGTATCGTCCAGGCCGCCGGTCACTTCCTTCCGGTAGCGGGAAATAAACGGGACAGTCGCCCCCTCGTCCAGCAAATTGACAGCCGCGCTGACTTGTTTGGTGTTGACGGCTAATTCTTCGGCAATGCGTTGGATTACATCCATTTGTTTGGTTCTTATGCAGTTTAAGATGGGCGCATTGTAGCAGTAAGGCATGATGTTGGATAAAAAAGTCTTTTGAGAAAGCCCATCGTTCGCGATTGATGGGCTTCGTGCATTAAGGCCGTAGGATGAAGCCAGCCTAGAACCGCATATGCAATTATTGCCTATGCACCAAAAAGGTTAGCTTTCGTGGGTTGAAAGACCTCGCCAAGCCAATATTTGCCGTTGCACTTGGAGCTTAAATCCACCTTTTTCTTTTCCGATCGGTGTCGATTGCACTTATGAGTTGAATCTAAGAAGTGTATTACAATCGCAAACGGCTTCACTCAAAATTAGGCTATCTCAGCCCAGAATCGTTTGAGGCCAAAATGGTCTCTTAGCAAAGTGTCCGGAAAATCGGGGCAAGATCACAGGTCTTACATCCCCACGCGGCCATTAAACGCATGCGATAATGTCCCGCTGTCGGTAAACTCCAACTCGCCGCCCATCGGTACGCCGTGGGCGATCCGGCTGGCCGGTACTTGGTGCTTCCTGGCCAGTTCGCCGATGAAATAGGCGGTGGCCTCGCCTTCGACTGTGGAGTTGGTCGCCAGGATCAGTTCCTTGATGTGGCCTGTCGCCAGCTGTTGTTCCAGCTGATCCAGGCCGAGTTCGTCGGGGCCGATGCCGTCCAGCGGCGATAAGCGTCCGTGCAGCACAAAATAGCGGCCTTTGAACACCGTGGCCTGATCGACGATCCAGACATCGGCGGGGCTTTCCACGATGCAGATGATGGAATCGTCTCTGGAATTATCGGCGCAGATTTCGCACTGATCGCCTTCGGTCAAGGTGCGGCATTGTTTGCAATGACCCATTTCGTCGATGGCTCTGAGCAGTGTTTGGGCCAGCATTTTTGCGCCGTTGCGGTCGCGCTGTAGCAAGTGGAACGCCATGCGCTGGGCGGTTTTAGGGCCGACACTGGGCAGGCAGCATAAATTCTGGATCAGCTGCCCTAATAAGCCTGCTTTCTTCATATTGAGGTATGCATATTAAATCGTGTGTGATTGGATTCTAGTTGATTAGCTTTTTTAAATCCCGATAAAAATTCTCATGAGAGCCGTAGCCTAGTAAGGTAATCAGGGCTAGGTCTTTGTTGTAGGTATAAGCCAATAACATTCTATTTAAATTGACTTGGAACTTATGTACACGAACGCCGGTAAGATCCCCGCCTTTTAAATCGCCAGCTTCAGGGTTCTCTATAAGTGCTAGCACCGCTTTATCTAAAAGTTCTTTTTCTTGATGATGCAGCCGTTTAATTGCTCTGGCAAAGTGGCTGCTCTGTATGACCCGCATTCAATTATCCGAACCGGTACTCTGTGACGTCACCTAGTTCAACTTCTTGTAAGCTAATCAAGACATCCTTTACAAAGCCAATCGGTAAATCTGGATTTTCTTCTGCTATTTTCCCTAGCCTCGCCCAGTGCTCTATTTGCTTGGGTATCGATCTGTGCATAGCAGTTGCAGTTGCTTTTGCATCGTCGATAAGATCGTCCGATAACTTAACCGTAGCCATAAATCACCCACCTTTGTAATAAGTAATGAGGTTTCATTATGAATATAAATGGCGCAAAAAACAACCTGCCAATTTTGCCTTTTAAAATGGCAGTTGGAATCCGGGAGGCAAGGGCAGGCCTGAGGTTATATCGGCCATTTTTTCTTTTTTCATTTTTGCGACTTTGTTGACCGCATCGTTGATGGCCGCCGCGACCATGTCTTCCAGCATGTCCTTGTCGTCGCCCAGCAGGGAAGGGTCGATGGTTACTTTTCTGGCTTCGCGTTTGCCTGTCATCAGGATGGTCACCAGGCCGCCGCCGGACTCGCCCATGACCTGCATGGCGTTTAGCTCTTCCTGTGCTTTTTTGAAGTCTTCCTGCATTTTTTGGGCTTGCTGCATGATGTTGCCGAGTGCGTTTTTCATTTGCTTGTCTCTGTTCTCGTTAGATTGGTTCTATGGTACCGGGCATAACCCTGGCGCCCAAGTGTTCTTTTAATGCCTGGACATTTTCGTCTGAATTAATCGCGTCAACTGCCGCCTGCTGTTTGTCTTCGCGTGCTTGGGTTAATTGCACGGCGGGCGTGGCGACCATGGTTTTTTCGGTAGTGATGACCAGTTTTAAAGGCGCATTGCGATAAGCCTGCAATGCCTTTTGCAGGTTTTCTTCGGTACGGGCGCTGCGTAGTTGTTTGTGTCCCGGATCCAATATCAAGGTGCAGACGGTATCGTCAATATTTTCCAGCACGCAATTATGGGCCAGCTCTCGGGTTAGACCGCTGATCTTCATCGCGGCAACCATTTCTATCCAATTGGAATCGTGTTGTTGAACAACGGTTTCTTGAGGGCTTTTTTCGGCGATGACGGCGGGTTGTTCAGTTACTGTTGGCTTATAGGCGGGTTGCGTCTGCGTACTGATAATGGGTTGGCGAACCTGAACCGGTTTAACCGGTGCGGGTGCTGCGCCAACCGGCCTGAAAGTCAGCATGCGCAGCATAACCATTTCAAACCCGCTACGCGGATCGGGCGCTAAGTCCAGATCACGTTGTCCTACCAAGCCTATCTGGTAATAAAGCTGCACATCTTCGGGAGTTAACTTGGTCGCCAGTGCCGCAATCATGTCCACGTCAAAATCATGATCGATAGCGTTAGGTATTTGTTGCAGTAAGGCGATGCGATGCAGGACTTGCAAAATCTGTTGCAGCACATCGCTAAAGTCCGGCGTCAAGTTGGCTATTTCGTTTATCTTGTCGAGTATCGCCGTCGCATCGCCCTCGGCCAGTGCTGTCAATATGTCCTCGACCGGTTGCTGCGCCACGGTACCCAGCATCGCGTTGACATCTTCGGTGCCGACTTTGCCGTTGCCGTAAACAATGGCTTGATCCAACAGGCTTAAGCCGTCGCGCATACTGCCATCGGCGGCGCGGGATAACAATTTTAACGCGCCGGATTCGGCTTCGATATGCTCCTGCTGGAGGATAAATTCCATCTGGGTGAAAATCTGGCCGGGCAGCAAACGCTTGAGGTTAAACTGCAAGCAGCGGGACAACACGGTGACGGGGATCTTATGGGGGTCGGTGGTGGCCAGCAGGAATTTTACGTGCGCGGGCGGCTCTTCCAGAGTCTTCAGCAAGGCATTGAAACTGTGCCCGGATAGCATGTGCACTTCGTCGATCAGGTAGACTTTATAGCGGCCATGGTTGGGCGCGTATTGCGCGTTGTCGAGCAAATCGCGGGTGTCTTCAACCTTGGTGCGCGATGCCGCATCGACTTCGATCAAATCCAGAAATCGGCCTTCATCCAGGTCGCGGCACACGCTGCATTCGCCGCAGGGATTGAAATCCTGTAGGTTCTCGCAATTGATGGCTTTGGCTAAAATCCGTGCAATGGTGGTTTTGCCTACGCCGCGCGTACCGGTAAATAAATAGGCGTGATGGAGCCGGTCATGTTGCAAAGCGTTCATTAACGATTTGACCACATGCTCTTGTCCGACAACTTCTGTGAAATTATGGGGCCGCCATTTTCTGGCGAGAACCTGATAATTCATGGCAGGCTCGAAAGGTAAGTAGTGTTTGGGCGGCGACCATGCCAGCCACATCCCGGCACACGAATCTGCTGCTACCGTTGCTCCCTTCCGGGCCTAGCGGGGTTTACAGCGTATCGTTGCGAGAGGACCGACACGGTCACCATTAAACATCAGCCGTACTGGCTAAAGGACGGCTATTATCGTTGAATCGGCTTAAGAACACAAGAAGGAATGGCATAAGTTTTGTATAAGGCGAGAAAGAAGGTTGCTAGTTTTAATGATAGAACACGGATGACACTGATTGGGCGGATTTAAACGGATTTTTAAAAATGCCGAAACCCAGGGACTTAATAAATTTATCTACAATATTTTTATCAAGAAGCCTTGTTTTATCAGGCTTATCAGTCAAATCCGTGTCATCTGTGTGCTAACTTAGTTATTTCATTATCATCCATACCGGCTGGTTTTGGCTGCCCAAACCGCCCAGATACAGGCGTTTTTTGAATTTCTCGTCAACATAAAGCGGGTCGGTTTCGACTTCAGCAAACACAGGAAAGGGTAAGCCGATGGTCAGTCCGCTTTCCTTAAGATTGAGTTTGGCTTCAAATTGACGATGCTGTTGTAGTGTGGATGCACCCTTTGCCATTCGGTAAATACGCCAATCGGATATGGGATATTTTTTCCAGCGTTCGTCGTCATTTTTCGGCGGTTCGCCTTGCCATAACACTTGGGTCTGCCTGATTCCACCCAAGGTTTTGAATTGACTGCGGTCTACATGAATACGTTCGTTTCTAATCGTAGGATCTATGTCGACATGAATATAAAACCGGAATTGGTCAAAACCTTTTTCAGTTGTATCGCCCAGTACATCGGCGGCCAAATACAGCCAGTCGTTATCGGCCTGCAAATACAAGAAGCTGCCGGTTTCTTCCGGCTGCAAAGGGATACGGATGGCTTGCTGCCATTCCTGTTGCTGGATAGCTCCGTCGATGGTTATCGTTGCAGCCGGTATAACCGGGATCTTCAGGGGTTTTGTATTGGCGGGCAAGGTAAGGCTTCTGGCGATTTTTGCGCGGACATATTTGATGTGATGTTCTTCTATAAAATCCTGGTACCCCTGCGGTATGCCCGGTTTATTTAGCCATGACACATAGTCGGTGTTAGCCAGTTTCTGCCGGTATAGTGTGGTTAAGTCCGTGTCAATATTAGCAGGCGCTATCGGCTGATAAGGTAGTTCGGCGGGGGGTGGCGCTATTGCCTGATAGAGTGTGTCGCGATCGATCTGTTTGCCAGGCTTCGGCACTACTATCGGTTGAGAGGGTGGGGCATCGGCGATCCGTTGGCTCGGTTGCGGCGCTTTAACCATGATTTCGCTCTCCGAGACCTTATCAGATGCGGTTTGTAACAATGCGTTAAGTTGTTTTTCCCAGTCATTTTTATAGGCTTCAGGAATTTTGGCTATTGCTATGGCCCCGATAACCAATAATACGATAACTACGGCGCAGCCACTGCCGCCTTTATGTTGGCTCTCATTAAATGCGAGGGGGTTGGCGGTTTTTAGTTGTGCGGTTAGGGCTTCGATAGCGTCTTTTGCCGTCTTTAAGTCGCAATCGGTAGCGTTCCTGTAATGCCTGCTGGCTCCGATTTTATTGCCTGAATAGATCAGGCTGGTGATTTCATATTGAATGCCTGAGGGTATATCTTTTAATAGTTCATTCATGGCGGTACCGGCCCATAGCAATAACGTTATAGTGGAAGTGTGATTGAGCGGGACGCGCCCAACCGTATATTTTTTTATGTCGCATCATTCCCTTGCCCCCCGGTTAGGCAATCCTATAAACTTAAGCCAGTCATCGTGATTATAAAGTTGATTTGTAAGCATGTTTTCGATGCGGCTTGGGATGCTTTGGACGCGGTTTTGACATCTCCGGCACAAATCCGATGAGATTTTTGACAATTTCCGCTAGAGTGGCA
>CAMAUL010000109.1 GCA_945861405.1 Candidatus Methylobacter oryzae
AAAAATACTTCCCTTCTGGTCAGGCGTTTTTTGTGGTTATAGTCGAGGTCGGCAAAACTGGTTTGATAGGTCATAGGGGCATTGGTGTTGTTTCGATTAATGCCGATATTATCTCATTATCGGACGATTAAATCAGCGCTTCCCTAAGAGACAGCCGTAATTGTGCCCTATTAGAAATCAGTGCATCCGAGGACATAAAGTCCTGAATCTGCCTTCTAATAAATCACCACATCAACCACATGAAAGCCTAAAATGTGTCGAGCCTGATTTTTCAAGGCTCATGTTTTTTGATGCCTATCTCGAGCTCGTTATTTAAGGTAGCCTCATCCCAACCCATCGTTTTTGCAACAATTTCGGCAAGGTTATGCAATTCGGCGTAGCTCATTTTCGCCAAGATTAACAACGGAATCCGCCGTCTGAGCAAGTCGTCCAGATGCACCACCATTTCATGACCGGCGCAGAATACCAAATCGGCAAATATAAAAGGCAACGTGGGCGTTATCCGCCTTGCCAGCGACGCATCCTGCTTGATTAGCTGGAAAATCATCGACACGCGTTTTGCATGTCGCCGTATCAGCCACTGGCCGCTTTCGCTGTCTATACCCAGCGCTGTGGCCTGGGTCAAAGCCGCCTCCGACCACAACAGGTAATCCTGATTCGGCAGCCACGGAAACGGCCTGCCATTAGTTTTACAGGATTCATTGATACCTAAGTTTTCACAAAGCGCATTGACGATCTGGGCCGCATCCTCCCTAGCCGAGGTAATTTTTCCGCCGATGGAAATCAACAGGCCGTTATCGGCGACTTTCAGTTCCCAGTCGCGACTGACCGCAGACGGTGTGGCTTTTGAACTTTGCTTTAAAACGCGCAACCCCGCGTAACGGCCAATAATGTCAGCCTCAGTCCAATTCACTTTAAGCACACGATTGGCTTCGGTCAGCAGATAACTAACCTCTTCCGGTTCAACGCAGACCAGATCGACATCGCCGGTATAATCGGTATCGGTAGTGCCCAGCAGCGTCAGCCCGTACCACGGAATTATAAAAAACACCCGCCCGTCGGATTTCGCTGTCAACAACAGCGCCTCATTGCCCAGCGCTTTGGGCAAGATCAAATGCACTCCCTTGGTTAACCTACAACCGCTTTCGGCCGTCCATTGACCGATGGCATTAACGATTTGACGGGCATAAACATCGGCGGATTTGCCGTCAACTTGGTTTTGAACTTTAGCGCCAGAGACGCGCCCATTATCTTCAATAAAGCCGGTCACCTTGCAGTAATTCACACATACCGCCCCGACCGATAACGCACCGTCAATCAATTCCAGAACCAAACGGGCATCATCGGTTTGTGCGTCGGCATAGGTAAAACCGTCGGTTAACAAAGCCGGATTAAGACAGGGAAACCGCTCAGAGAATGCGCTCCGATTAAAATGCCGATGAGCTTGGCCCGAGCCAAGCGTTCCGGTCAAAAAATCATACAGCATCAATCCGACTTTTAGGCGAACACTGTTTAACCGGCTATCCTTAAAAACCGGAACGCCAAAACGTAGCGGCCAGACGCGGTGCGGCGCAGCTTTCTTCAGCATCTCGCGTTCGCGCAAGGCTTTTTTAACCAGCTTGAAATCCAGCGACTCCAGATAGCGCAGGCCGCCGTGTATCAGCTTGCTGGAAGCGGATGAGGTTCCCGAGGCCCAATCACCCTGATCGACGATGGCAACCTTTAGTCCGCGCAAAGCGGCATCATACGCCGTCCAGGCGCCATAAATGCCTCCACCGCAAACCAGCACTTCAAAATACTGCCCGGCCAATTGCTCAAAGTCCCGTTTCACGAATCGCGCATCCGCAATGCCAGCTGCGGGTAATCGGTAATCAGGATATTGACCTTCAAATCCAGCGCCTTTTGAATCTCCTCAACACTGTTGCAGGTATAAACGCCGACGCCTTTGCCCTGCTCTCGCAAAAGCTTTGCAATAGACTCATTATGGATGTCGATAGGCAGGCAAAAACCGGCCAGGAAGCTGTAATCTTCCAGGAACCGCTCAATGTCGGCCTGAGTGTGATGGCCGGGCAGCAGGTAGTAAAGCGGCAAATCCGGCGCGTGTTGATAGGCGAAAATCAGGCCGGGCAGACTGTATGAGGATATAAACACACCATCGGCAGCCGATGTACCGATGATCGCCAGCATTTGCAATATCTTGCTTTCCAGCCGTTGCCGCGATTCCCCGTCTCGGCTTTTTAGCTCAATATCCAGGCTGCAACGCCCCCGGTAACTATCGATAAACTCCTTAAGGCTCAACGCGCCTTCCGGTACCGCATCGGGCGAGCTATATCCGGCAAAATCCATTTGTTCAAGCTGCGCAAAAGTACAATCGTCGATGCATTTTCCCGGATGGCCCAGCTTATCCAACTCCCAGTCATGCCAAAGCACCGGCACCTCATCCAGGCTTAGCTGCACATCGGTTTCAAAACCGTCTATCGGGTATTGCAGCGCATAATTAAAGGCGGCTCGGGTGTTTTCGGCAATTATTGCTCCTGCTTCCTTATTCCCGCCACGGTGGGCAAAGATCAAGCATGTGTTTTGGTTGCTCATGATGTTATATCCCCTTTAACTTGCTTATAGTTTTTTAAGCAATTTTTCATAAACATTATGAGAACCAATCCAAAACCAAACGATTTCACTGTCTTGTATTATTCCTACCGCTCGGTAATCCAAATTTATTCTTACCGAATAAACCGGCTTACTTGAGTGAACCCGTTTAAATTGAAGGCCAGGATGATAAGGGTCACTTTTAAATTGCCGATAGGCTTCTTTTGCTTGAGCTTTAATCGTAGCAGGCAAAAGCGCAAACAATGCCCTGAATTTTTCAGTTGTTCGTGAAATCACAACTCATCCAAATTCATAACTTGAGTTTTGCCTTGTTTATATTCGTTTAAAGCCTCATCCGCCAATTGGGCTAATGAATCTTCCGTTTCAGAAAAAAGCGCATCCCATTTTTTTTCAGCCAATAATTCATCAATAATCCATCTTGCCAACATGTTTTGTTGTAATTCAGGCAACATGGATGCTTCTGAAAAGGCTTTTTCAAGTAATCGAGTCATAAGCTTTGTTATTCCAAAAATATAAAACAATTAAGATGAATGGTACGCACAGCGTACCCTACTAGGCTGCCACGGTGGGCAAAAATAAAACATGTGTTTTGGTTGTTCATTATTTTATCCTCATTATCCTTATTTTAGTCGCTCCCTTCCATACTCAAATTGTTATGCTGTCAGCCTTGGGTTTACCAGTTCCAACACTGCAATTTCCGGATAGCAATTGAATCTCACAGGCAAAATTGCCCAGCCGATTCCCCGACTGATAAAAAGCGGTGTTCTGGGAGTCGCAATAAGACCGCTGGAATAGGCTTTGTTTTTGACCGGCAATCTGGGTGCGCCCAAAAAAGGTATCACAACCTGCCCGCCGTGGGTATGACCGCTTAATACTAAAGACAACGGCGTTTCAAATTCCGTATCGACCGAATCCGGGTTATGTGATAAAAGTATCCTACAGTCGTCTTGATCTGAGCCGGAAAACACCTTGTCGATCATTAGCTCGTCCCCCCAAAAATCCCCTGCTCCGCCGATCAAAATCCTTTCGCGCCCTTTGTAAATAGGCTTACATTGATGACGAATATTCTGCCCCGACCTTTCTAACCAATATAGAGATCTGTTGGAGTCGCCCCAATGGTCGTGATTACCCAATACCGAATAGACGCCATACCTTGCACTTAGCTTGGATAAAATAGGCCATACCTTGTCGATTTCTTCAATCATATTCCTATTATGTACATAATCGCCGGTACATACGATGGCATCAACGTTTAAGCTGTTTGTCCGGTGAACTATTTCTTCAACAAACGACGGTGAAACAAGAGGCCCCAAATGCACATCCGTCACGTGCGCAAGCGTAAACCCGTGAAAAGAAAGCGGCAAATCAGGAATTGAAATCTTGTACCGATTCACCTGCACGATGTTCCGCTCGATGAATACCGGATAACTCCCAGCAAGGGCAAGCGCACCGCCGGAAAACGCTAATTTAAGAAAGGATCTTCTGTTCATAAAAGCGTCTCGAATTTGCTGGTTCCCAATCTCCAGATTGGGAACCTCGAAGACGAAGCTAGAGCTTCGCGACACAGGAAGCTCTAGCTTCCAAAACCGAATTCCCAAGCTGAAGCTTGAAAACTAGCGAACCGACTGGCGCGACTTTATCGCACAAATCCGCCTTGAATGATTTGTTAAGCATGAAAGTCAGGCATACCGCGTCTTCCATGCCAAAAACGGATAACTTCGATTTTGCGACTCTGATGATTTACGCGATAAATCACTCGATACGAACGGACAACAATCTCACGGATAACGGGATTCCCAAACTCAGGCACGACTCTTCCCTTTTCTGGAAACTGCCCGAGCGATTTAACGCTGGAAATAAGAAACTGACCGAACTCGATTGCGCGCTCCGGCGCGTCAGCTGAGATATAACGCACGACATCTTCAAGGTCGCGACGGGCCGACAATGACAGCCTTACTTCATAATCCACGAGGGCAGTTCTTTTTCTATTTGCTCAATTGTGATGCTTTCCCCGCGATCAAGCTCTGCCATTCCTTGACGTACAGCCGCGATAAACTCAATTTCTTGCGCAATCTGGTGCAAAGAAATTTCGTCCGGTAGCCGCAAAAGCAAATCTTTGATAATGTCCTTGCTGCTCATGTTGACAGTATTCATACATTAATTCCCCGAAGTTCAATGCCAATAACACGGCCTAACTGTTTTGATTGAACTGAGTATAAATCAACAAAACATAGCCTACAAACAAATACGGCGCTTATACCGGAATTGGTTTGTAGGCTATGCAGGGACGAACACACTACAGATGACTATACAAAGTCAGGTATTGTTTAGCGCTTTTGCTCCATGAGTAGTCTTTTTGCATGCCGTTAGTTTGCAGCTTTTTCCAGGTTTTAGGGTGGCTGTATAAAATCAGGGCGCGCTTAATGGCCTCCATCAATGCGCCGGGGCTTGCTTCATTGAACACAAGGCCGGTTGCTGTGTTGTTGTCCAGCGTTTCCGGCAGGGTATCGACGACGGTATCGGCCAGACCGCCGGTTTTTCTGACGATGGGAACGGTGCCGTAACGTTGGCTGTAAATCTGGTTTAAGCCACAGGGTTCAAAGCGCGATGGCATCAGGAAAATATCCGCACCGGCTTCAATCAGGTGCGCCAGCGTTTCGTCATAACCCACGGTGATTGATATTTTATCGGGATGGCTCTCGGCAAAATTGTGCAAGCGCTGTTCAAATCCCTTGTTACCGCTGCCGAGCAGCACAAATTGCAGCGGTTGGGCCAGCATTTCGGGCAGACAGTCCAGCAACAGGTCGATGCCTTTTTGTTCCACCAAGCGGCTGATAAGCCCGAACACCGGAATGTTTTTGTCAACCGGCAGGGATAATTTTTCCTGTAACGCGGCTTTATTGAGCAGCTTTTTATTCAGCGTTAAGTGATTAAAGGTTTGGCTGATAGTGGTGTCGGTTTCCGGGTTCCAATGGTCGGTGTCTATACCGTTGATAATGCCGCTCAGGAAATCTTTCCGGTAACTTAACAGACCTTCCAGTCCATAGCCGAACTCGGCGGTTTGAATTTCCTTGGCATAGGTCGGGCTGACCGTGGTGATGCGGTCGGAATAGATCAGGCCGCCTTTAAGAAATGACAGCATGTCATGAAACTCTATACCGCTCGGGTTCCAAAGTTGGCCGGGCAAGTTCAGCGACAGGTAAGTCGCGCTTGGGAATATGCCCTGATAAGCCATGTTGTGTATGGTGAAAACGGTAGCGGGGTGACTGTATTCCAACGATAACAACGCAGGCACCAGCCCGCTTTGCCAGTCGTTGCAGTGTACGATGTCGGGTTTCCAATCCAACCAGCTCCGGTTCATCGCAACTTCTACGGCGACACGGCAAAACAGCGCAAAACGTTCAGCGATATTTTCCCAAGGCTTGCCATGTTCATCAACATAGGGATTGCCTGGAAAGTCAAAGTGTTCAGGGGAGTCTACCAACCACACGATGACGCCCGTTTCCGGCAGCCGGGTTTCCAGAATATTCACCGCGTAATTATTCACATGGACTGTGCTGATGTAACGGATTTCTTCGCTGGTTTTGATGGCCTGATAATTGGGCATGATGATACGCACATCTTCGCCCAATTCCGCTAACGCCTTGGGCAGGCTCCCGGAAACATCGGCCAAACCGCCGGTTTTAATCAAGGGATGGGCTTCGCTGGTGACAAAAAGTATTTTTTTCATTATTGGTTTTTATCAGAGGGTAATTATTCAGCAGATGCACTATGTACGCTGTGCGTACCCTACGTGACTGCTTTATGAGTAAATGTTTATTTGCAAGGTTTACAGCCAAGTCTCACACAGATTTCCTTGTGGATACGCTCGAATGCTGTCGGATTAAGACTACCTAGCGTAACGATCACAGTGTCACGATTCAGGGAGAACAATCTTGTAGCTCGTACCCAACTTATTTTTGGCAATCGGCCTTCAACAATGTCATCGTCTTGTAGCAAAACGGCATCATCGTGGCCTGCCTGAGAGGTAATAGCCGCAGCAAGGAAATCGCCAAAAGCATCCGGGGTGGTCAGCAACAACACTGGGCGACGCTTTTGGTAAGTCAGGTCGGAAAATGGAAATGGAATTTGGACGATGTCAGAGCTTTTTAACATCGTTCCAAACCTCGTCATCCTGGTTATCCCAAATATGTTTCATTACAATTTCTTGTGCGCGTGTTAGGTCGGACATCTCTGCACGATCTGCATTTTTACAACTCAGGTATTCAATAAAATGCAGGGCTTCCAGCGCCAAAGATTCCGGTAACGGTTTGGCAACCTCATAAATTTGTTCGGCGATTGACATCGAAACTCTCCTTATCAAATGATGCGAAGTTTAGCTTAATTTCATGTCGGGCTTTCCTGCCCGACACCCTTCGGGTAAATGCAAATCTGTTCCAGACAGATTTGTCCACGATCTATAGCTTTAAAATCACAGCCCCCAACGGCGGCAAGGTCAGGCTAATCGAGTGGGGCAGATTCATCCACGCTGTCGGCTCCGACAATGCCGCGCCGTTGCCGACATTGCTGCCGTCGTAGTAAGCGGAATCGGAATTGAATATTTCCGTATAAGTGCCTGCGGTGGGTACGCCGATCCGGTATTGCTCACGCGCCACCGGGGTAAAATTGAGCACGACAATCAAGTCCTCATGCGCGGTTTTGCGCCGGTAGCTGATGATGGATTGCTGCGAATCATGGCAATCGATCCAGTCGAAACCCTGATGATCGAAATCATGCTGATATAAAGCCGGATGTTTTTTATACAGCTGGTTCAGATCTTTTACCAAGGATTGCACGCCCTGATGATGCGGGTAATCCAGCACATACCAGTCCAAGGCCTTGTTGAAATTCCATTCGGTGCCTTGCCCGAATTCGCAGCCCATGAACAGCAGTTTTTTACCGGGATAGGTGTACATCAGGGTATACAGCAGCCGGAGATTGGCGAAGCGTTGCCATTCATCCCCCGGCATTTTGCTGACCAGTGAACCTTTACCGTGCACCACTTCATCGTGGGAAAAAGGCAGACAGAAGTTTTCGGTAAACGCATAGAGCATCCCGAAAGTCAGCTGGTCATGATGATACTTGCGGTGGATCGGTTCCTGGCTCATATAGGCCAGCGTGTCATGCATCCAGCCCATATTCCATTTCATAGAAAAGCCCAAGCCGCCAGTCCAGGTCGGCCTGGTTACCTGTGGCCAAGATGTCGATTCTTCGGCCATCATCACTGTGCCTGGATGCTGGTCATGGGCGACGGTATTGAGATCTCTTAAAAAATCGATGGCTTCCAGGTTCTCGTTTCCGCCATACATATTGGGAATCCAGTCATTATCCTCGCGGGAATAATCCAGGTACAGCATTGAGGCCACCGCATCAACGCGCAAGCCGTCGAGATGAAACTCCTCCAGCCAGAAAATGGCGCTGGACAGTAAAAAGTTTTTAACTTCATTGCGCCCGTAATTGTAAATCAAGGTACCCCAATCGCGGTGTTCGCCTTTGCGCGGATCTTCGTGTTCATACAGTGCGCTGCCGTCGAATCGGGCCAACGCAAAGCTGTCTTTGGGGAAATGCGCAGGCACCCAATCCAGGATCACACCGATGCCGTTTTGATGGCAGGTGTCGATAAAATAACGAAAATCGTCTGGCGTACCGTGTCGGCTGGTCGGGGCAAAATAGCCGGTGGTCTGGTAACCCCAAGAGGCATCCAAAGGATGCTCGGTCACCGGCAGCAACTCGACATGGGTAAAACCCATCTCTTTGACATAATCGACCAGTTGCACAGCCAGTTCCCGGTAATTGAGAAAATTGCCCAAATTGTCGCGCCGCCATGAACCCAGGTGTACCTCGTAAATGGACATCGGCTCGTGCAGCCAGTTGTGGCCGACACGGGCTTCCAGCCATTGCTGATCCTGCCAGACATAGCTGTTTTCATCAATGACGATTGACGAAGTATTGGGGCGGAACTCAAACTGCTGACCGTAAGGATCGGTTTTCAGCAGGATTTCATTGGTATTGCGATTTAATATCTCGAATTTATAGTAACAGCCTGCTTGCAAATCCGGCATGAACAGCTCCCAGATACCGCTACCGCCTAGGCTGCGCATCGGGTTGCAACGCCCGTCCCAGCGGTTGAAATCGCCGACCACGCTGACCCGTCCGGCATTGGGCGCCCAGACCGTAAACAAAACCCCGGTTATGCCATCGGCGCTGTGTAGATGCCCGCCCATTTTTTGGTAAATATGCCAGTGCTTGCCTTCGCCGAATAAATGCTGGTCGAACTCCGGCATTTGGGTGCCGAAATCGTACGGATCATAGTTTTCGTGGCTATTGCCGTCTTTATCGACCCAGGACAATCGATAATGTTCTGGCAATTTGGCATCTTCGGCGTTATATTCAAAAAAGTCTGGATCGGGTAGCCGGTTTAAAACGGCACCGTTGTGACTAAAGCACACTGTTTCTGCATAAGGCAGATACACCTTAACATGAATATGATTGTTCTTAAGATGACGACCTAAAACTGAAA
>CAMAUL010000110.1 GCA_945861405.1 Candidatus Methylobacter oryzae
GTGCTTCCGCACCCGCTACTAAACGGCGTAACCGTTCATCAAGATAGGGGGTAAGTTTTTCGAAACGCATTTTGATTGCAGTATTGTCCATCCTGTAAACATAGCACTACTTACATAAAACGACATATTTATTTTGTTACACTGCCTAAGCTTAATCGCGTCAGAAAACAAAGCTATACAGGTAATACGTGCAGGCGCATTTGGCCTGCTGGATTTAAAAGCCTGATTTTATAAAAGCATATCAATATAAAGCCTATATAATCGTACAATATTTCTAATTTTCACCACAAAATCCAACCAAATCTTTATATTGGACGAGAGCATTATGTATTCAGTTGAAGTTTTTCCATGGAATAAGAATTTTGAGGTTGGAGTTCCGCTGATTGATGAGCAGCACCAAAAATTGGTCGAGCTGTTAAATGTGCTGGCCGGTCACTTGGCGTATCAATCCGATGTACCCACCTTGAATAATGTTTTCAATGACCTCGCAGAATACGCTATTTACCATTTTCAGGCCGAAGAAAGCATCTGGCATACGTTCTTTCCTGAAGATGCCTGGGAAACCAAGCATAAAAACGATCACCGGCGGTTTCTGACTACCGTAAATAGAATAATGAGTGAAAAAACCAGTAGGCCGCTGGATCAGGTGATTGAGGAAATTCTCACCTTTCTGACTCAGTGGCTGGCCTTTCATATTCTGGATACCGACATGCGCATGGCCAAGGTGGTATTGGCGGTGCAATCCGGCATACCGTTGGATCAGGCTAAGGCGCAAGCTGACCAGGAAATGAGCGGGGCGATGAAGCAACTGATCGAAACCATGCTTTCGATGTTCGATGCGCTTTCTGCACGTGCCATGCAGCTGGCAAAAGAGGTGATTGACCGCAAGAAGGCCGAGCAGGCCAGCCAGGATGCGCTGGATCGCCTGCAGAAAATCGCCAGTCAGGTGCCGGGGCTGGTGTTCCAGTTTCAGCTATTTCCCGATGGCCGTTCCTGTGTCCCTTATGCCAACGAGGCCATGCGCACTATTTACCGGGTCAGCCCGGAGGAAGTCAGCGAAGACGCTAGCAAGATATTGGCTGCGTTGCATCCTGATGACCTGGAAAACTTCAAGGCTTCCTTCAGGATATCGGCGCAGGACTTAACGCCATGGCGTCAGGAATACCGCTTACAGTTTGACGATGAGTCGGTATGCTGGCTGTTCGGCAATGCGCTGCCGCAACGGCAGGGCGATGGTTCCGTGCTTTGGCATGGCTTCATTACCGACATCACCAACCAAAAGCAGAACGAGGTCGATCTTCGCATCGCCGCCACCGCTTTCGAATTGCAGGATGCGATGCTGGTCACCGATGGCAACAATGTCATTCTTAAAGTCAACCAAGCTTTTACCCGGATCACCGGATACAGCGCCAGGGAAGTCATTGGCAAAACCCCCAACTTGCTTAGTTCGGGACGGCATGACAGGGATTTTTATGCAGCAATGTGGGACAGCATCAATCGCACCGACGCATGGCAGGGCGAAATATGGAACCGGCGCAAAAACGGCGAGGTGTACCCGGAATGGATTATTATTACAGCGGTGAAGGATCCCGATGACAAGAACGCACAGGTCAATCATTATGTTGCGTCTTTCTCCGATATTACCTCACGCAAGGCCGCCGAAGAAGAGATCAAACAGCTGGCTTTTTATGACCAGCTCACCAAACTGCCCAACCGTCGTTTGTTACTGGAGCGGCTTAAACACAGCATCGAAGTAGAGCGACGTGACGGCAAGCGCTTGGCGCTGCTAATGCTTGATCTGGATCGCTTTAAGGCAGTCAACGACAGTTTGGGCCATTTGGCAGGCGACGAGTTGCTGCAACAGGTCGCGGTACGCATCTCGGCAAGGTTGCGAGACGTAGATGTCGTGGCGCGTCTGGGTGGCGATGAGTTTGTCGTATTGCTGGAAGACATTGCCCATGCGGAAGATGCCGCACGGGTAGCTACAGAAATCATCTACACCTTAAGCAAGTCTTTTCAGCTTACCCAAAACAACGATGTGCAGATTGGTGCCAGTATCGGCATCAGCCTGTACCCTGAACACGGTGCCAGCTATGAAATGCTGATGGATCATGCCGATGCCGCGCTTTATCAGGCCAAGGATCAAGGTCGCGGCTGCTACGCCTACTTTTCCGAAGATCAGACGGTCGCAGCCCGTGAACGCATTGCCTTGGAAACGCGGCTGCGCCGGGCGATAGAACAGGGGGAACTGCGCGTTTTCTACCAGCCGCAAGTCAATATTGCCAGTGGGCGCATAGTTGGCGCAGAGGCCTTGGTGCGTTGGCAAGACCCGGTAGAAGGCCTGATCCCGCCGTTACGGTTTATCCCGATAGCCGAAGAAACCGGGCTGATTTTGGAAATTGGCGCATGGGTGCTGCGGGAAACCTGTCTCCAAGGCCGTCGCTGGCTGGATGCGGGTTTGCCGCCGCTAACTCTGGCAGTCAACGTTTCCCCTCAGCAATTCCGTCGCGGCGATATTAGCGCTTTGGTTGCTAGATGTTTAAGTGAAACAAGATTTCCAGCCGAGTGTCTGGAATTGGAAATGACTGAAAGCGGATTGCTGGAAAACCAGAACAATGTGATGGAGCTTTTGAACACGCTACGTGCTCAGGGTATTCGTCTTGCCATTGATGATTTCGGCACCGGTTTTTCGTCGCTGGCTTATCTGAAACACTTCCCGCTGGATGTGCTGAAAATCGACAAAAGTTTTATCGACGATATTCCGCACCTGCAAGACGACATGGAAATTGCTGCGACCATTATTGCGATGGGGCATATTCTGGGCTTTAAAGTCCTGGCTGAAGGCGTGGAAACGCCGGAGCAACTGGCGTTTTTGCGGGAGAAAAATTGCGATTTGTATCAAGGCTATATTACAAGCCCGCCGGTACCGGCCGAAGCGTTTGTTGAGTTATTGCGGGATCAATTAAACCAAATCATCCAAATCTAGCCGCAACGCAGCAGCAATCTTTTTTAATGCGGTTATGCTGCCGGTACGCTTGCCGCTTTCCATTTGCGCAATGGTCGCTTGAGCCATGCCGCATTGCTCGGATAGCTCGACCTGCGTCATCTTGCGGTACTCTCTCCAGACTTTGATTTTATTTTCGCCGTCAACCAGTCGATACGCCACATCGCTTGGCACCAGCTCGTCATCATCTGATTTAGCTTTTTCATAAGCTGCAACATCTTCCAGCATTTCTGCTTTTTCAAGCAAATCAGTATAAATGTGCATTGGAACCACCGCATATTGGCGTTGGCCGTTATTCTCGATAAATTGCACGCTCATTTGTAAATATCTCCTCTGCTGTCAATATTGAAAACCGCGTAACTATTCAGCCACGGATCACCAAAAGTAGGCGCCTCTAGGCGACACAAATTAAACGGATTAAAAGGGTAAGGTAACTACTTCCCCTTTTTTTAACCGCAAAGCCGATTCTTACCGTCCAAAGCCAGCTTTGGACTCCAGAAAGTGTGCTATCGGAGTTCAAAGCTGGCTTTGAACATTACAGAAGCGAACATTAGATAGGGCGAGTAGTTACAGGGTAAGTTCTTTATATTTCAGATTATCAGTGTGCATCTGTGGCTGAATAGTTACCAGATAATTAACTTCCGGTTTGCCGTCCGACGCAATCAGCTCACCGATAGTAAAAGCCGTTTCTCCCAGTTGGCTGAGGGTTTGTAGCGTCGCCCGTTCATCTTCTGGAGCCACGCAGACGATCATGCCGATGCCGCAATTAAAGGTGGTTAGCATGTCCGCTTGCGATACATTGCCCTGTTCCTGCAACCATTTGAAGATGGCTGGAAACTCCCAAGCCGCAAGGTCGATATTAGCTTGGGTGCCAAACGGCAGCACACGGGGCAGATTCTCGGTCAAGCCGCCGCCGGTGATATGCGCGAGCGCGTGTATCGGCACTTTATCCAGCAGCGCCAACAACGATTTAACGTAGATTCGGGTCGGCTCCAACAAGGCTGCGCCCAAGGTTCTGCCATTGAAGGAATCGGTGAGCGCGCTTTGACTGTGGGCAATGATTTTTCGGATTAATGAATAGCCGTTGGAATGCGGGCCGGAGGATGCGATGCCGATCAGTTTGTCGCCGACTTTGACCTTGCTGCCGTCCAACACTTTGCTTTTTTCCACGATGCCGACGCAAAACCCGGCCAGATCGTATTCGCCGTCTGCGTACATGCCCGGCATTTCTGCGGTTTCGCCGCCAACCAGCGCCGCGCCTGACAGCTCGCAGCCTTTGCCGATGCCTTCTACAACGGATGCCGCAGTATCGACATCGAGCTTGCCGGTCGCAAAGTAATCAAGGAAAAATAGAGGTTCAGCGCCTTGAACGATAATGTCATTGACGCACATCGCAACCAGATCGATACCGATGGTGTCGTGAATGCCTAGCTCATTGGCCAGTTTCAGCTTGGTGCCTACGCCATCGGTGCCGGAAACCAGAATCGGCTGCTGATAACGATCCAGCGGCAGTTCAAACATCGAACCGAAACCGCCCAAACCGGCCATGACGCCCGCCGTACGCGTTCTGGCAGCAATCGGCTTGATGCGTTCGACCAATGCATTGCCGGCCTCAATGTCAACGCCGGCGCTTTTATAATCCAAGCCTTTTTGATTTTGTTCGCTCAATGTGGTGTTCTCTTGCTAAAATTTAAACTCCCGATATTGTACAAGACAACATCGGTTTTGTCTGAAGGATATGAAGGTGCGTAGATTTTATCTATCGGTGTTAGCGCAATGGTTGTGTGAGTGTTGCGGCAAGTTGAGAAATAATTAACCCGGTTCGGCTGTTGAAAGACAGCGGAACCATCCAAGCGACCCATGGCAACGCAAGGTCTTTTTTGAGGAGTGGATATGAAAGTAACAAAAATGTTTAGCCCGATACTGTTTATTGCAGCAGTATTATTTACCGGCGCGGTTTTCGCCTATGATCCTGGTAAAACTGATGAGGTTTGCAAAAAACCTCAATTTAGAGACTTCAATCTGCCCGTTTTTCAAGAACCCGAAAAAACCGAGGTTCCGCCTGAATCAACGCTTTCTTTTTTGGTCTCGCCTTGGGCCAAGGCAGATACGATCAACTTGACCGCTAAAAATCAAAAACTCGACTATACCATCGAAAGCAATAGCAGCTTTCATCGGATTAAGGCAAAGTTGCCAGCGGCCTTCAATGGTCAATATGTCAGGATTAATGTCACTGCCAAAGCAGATTTAGGTTGCTATGATAAAAATGGCTGGCTGATTAAAATTGCTGATAAATGATAGGGGCGAAAAAAGTTAATAACGCACGAGCTGTAGGGGCGAATTCATGCATGGCTATCTCTGCCACGCACCCTTCGGGCCAGTGCAAATCTGCTCCAGGCAGATTTGTCATTCGCCCTGGGCGGATAAATCCGCCCCTACAGCCTGTCTAATAAAGCACCTTGTCGCTTTTTTCGGCCCAGATATTAAACGGCTCCATCGCGTTCGGCAGGTTTACATGCAACATCGCGATGCTGCGCTGATGCGGCAACACAGAAATCTCATCGTAAATGAAGCTGTCGTCAAAGTTGGCGGCAGCGGCATCATGCCGACTACAGGCAAAATAGACTTTTGCCAGCCTCGCCCAATAGATGGCCCCTAAGCACATTGGACAGGGTTCGCAGCTGGAATAAAGTATGCAGCCTTGCAACTGGAAGTCATTGAGCTTTTTGCAGGCCAAGCGTATCGCCATCACTTCCGCATGAGCGGTAGGGTCGATGTTACTGGTGACTTTGTTGCCGCTGGCGGCAATCAGCTGATTATCTTTTACGATAACCGCCCCGTAAGGGCCGCCTTGTCCTGACCTCGCGTTTTCTACGGCCAAGTCGATGGCTTGCTGCAAAAAATTTTTATGCATCTATAAACCTAGAGGGTTGTTGGGATCTACGCCATCCATAAAAGGCAGGCCCCGCTCCTGATGGGTGAGCTGATATATTTTCCCCAGCCAGTTGTTGAAGACCGCTTTGGCGGTATCGTTCCAAGTGTTGTCGATATGTTCCAAAACCTGGCTTTCCGGAAATTCTTCCAACCGTTGCCCGTTCTGTCTGGCTGACCTGACTTGCTGCTCATAATCGATAAAAATCTGCTGGACGACATCATTAAAATAATTTTCCGGGAACGGCGGGTAGTCGTCTATTTCGGCGCGATAAAAGCGCAGCACTTCACGCTTGTATTCTTTCAACAGACTGACGTCGTCATATTCGGGATGCCCCTGAAAATACACGATACGAAAACCATCCGGACTAACTGCAAGATGCACACCGGCCTCTTTGCTGACCGCCAGGACTTTAAGCCCGTGTTGCTCCATATCGCTTTGGAATATTTCATTAAACCGGGAATGCGGGACATCGAAACGGGTGTTGATTTCCGCGACCAACGGATGGGTGCGGTTGGTCAGCTTGTGCGAAAACACACCCCAGCGCTTGGCAGGCAAGCGGGTGCGCTCGATGCCGTAACAGTATTGAATGAGCGCATGGGTGGCAAGACACGAACAAAGTATCGACGTGACATTTTCTTTGGCCCAGAAAAAAACCTCGGTTAACGGTTGCCAGAAATCCTCTTCGGGCAAATGAGGATGAGTGACATTGGCGCCGCTGATGATCAGCGCATCCAGGCCGTCCCGCTTGATTTGCTCAAAGGACTCGTAATATTTAGCGATATGGGCTTGTGCTTCCGGGCTTCTTTTCAGTCCTTCAATAGTAAAAGGATGCACATGAAACTGGACGATCTGATTGCACGCCCCCACTAGCCGGAAAAACTGCCTTTCCGTCGCTTCCAGCGCCGCATCCGGCATCATATTGAGCAGGCCGATATGCATTTCCCGAATGTCCTGATTACTGGCGCGCTCGGGGTCTAATATTTCCTCCCCTTCTTCGCGTAGACGCTCAAAGGTGGGTAAATCAGTATGAGCAACTAAAGGCATAACCGGACTCCATTCATATCATCGCTGGGAAGCCAGCGCATCGGCGATAAGCCGGATAAAGTCATCCTCGCTTGTTACCGTGGCGACATCATTCGCATCGACCGTATAGCCGTATTGATCGGCGATAGCCTGATAGCGGGGCAGCCGGGATTTGAACAATTCGGGAAAAACCCAGGAGACAAACTCGTCCGGCGGCATCACATCCGTGGACTCGTAATTTTTAAGGCGCATAAATTCAGCGAGCTTTTCATCAAGAAACGCTTCCCGATAATACAGCGGCTTGGGATCGGATTTGGCGCGTTCAATAATAGTTTGCTCCAAAGCCGGGGGTATTTTGATGTAAACAATCAGCGTGTTCTGTGCCAGCGTTTCCAGCGCTTCGGGGCTGTCCAGTTCGCAAACGCTGCCGCCCGCATCATTGACAAAATGCTTGTAGCCATAGATGTCTTCAGCCTTGTTGATGAAGTCCGGCACGTCGTTCATCGCGGCAATTTCAGCCTGATGATGCAGCTTTTGTCGGCGCTTGAATTCCTGCAAAGACAGCCCGCTCAAATCGGGATTGCCGAGTTTGCCAAGAAAGCTGGAAACAGGGGCCAGATTATCGACGGTTATTTTATTGCTGATATGGATAGAGTCGGAAAGCAGTAATTCGCGCAGGAATGGAATGAGCATGGCCTGACGCTTGATGTTGTCCAGGATAGGTTCTTCCAGATATTTGGTGCCTATCCGGTAGTCGCCGGAATAGTGAAACCACTTGGCTTTGGGCAGTTTATTAGCCAGCGTAGTTTTACCCGCACCGGACATTGCCAGCAGGGTAATGCGTTTAGATTGCCAGTCCAGGAATTCCTGAGGACTCATTTTCATGTGATGTTTTCCTAATTAATCCAGATAATCTTCGATGTCCATGTCTTCAGGATTGGGCTTGTGTTCGTCAGTGTCGGAATAACCCAGATCATCGCTTTCAATATCGTCAAAAGGCGCGCTCCAGTCTTCAGGATCCTCGATATAATCGAAGGTTGAGTTATACCAGCTGTCATGGTCGTATTCGCCAATATCGCCGTTAAGGTATTGGACTTCAATGGCATCATCGCTCTCTTCAATGGCGACGACTTTAAACTTCAAGTTGTTTTCTACATCCTTGTACCAACTGCCGATGATGGGGTCTGCTATGGTGGTCATGATTATTCCTCAATGCTAGTCTGGAAAGTTTCGATACGCCTGTTAGGTAATATTACTAACAATGCTAAAGAAAATACAAAAGTATTTTGTACGGGGCGGGATAAATTTAGTTTGCGGATTTTTATATTGAAGTTCGCGCTAAAGCCTGTTAAAACTAAACCGATAAGAATGATCTTGCCCCGATCTAGCGGACACCCGGCTAAGAGAGTAATCTCTAAAACCGAGGTAAACAATGAAAATCAAGAAAGAATCAACTACTACAGCTGTTCGTAACAAATATACATCACAGATTAAAGAGCAAGCATTGGAACGTGCCGCCAAAGATGGTATTCCGAAGGTGGCGCAGGATTTAGGGCTTGCCGAGTCGATGCTATATTCATGGCAGTCAAAACGCCGTCAGACTGGTCAGCCTTTTGAAGAGCAAAAGCTCCAACAAGCTGAGCTGGCGCGTCTCAAACGAGAAAACGCCCGTCTTGAGGAAGAGGTGAGTTTTTTAAAAAAGGCGGCAGCGTATTTTGCGAAAATGCCCAAATGAAGTACGCCATGATTAAGGGCAACGAAGATCATTTTCCCGTGGGCATGATGTGCCGCATGCTATCGGTTTCACGCAGCGGTTACTACAGTTGGAAAAATCGGCCTCTCTCTGGCAGGGATCAAGCCAACCAAAAGCTGGTGACTGAAATCAAACGTATCTTTGATGACGAAAAAGGCCGGCCGGGCTCACCCAGAATCTCCCGGCGGCTTCAAGAAGAAGGCAAACCGGCCAGCCGACACCGTGTAGCTAAACTGATGCGGGACAATGGTTTGCGTGCGAAAGCAGCCAAGAAATACAAAGCCACAACCAACAGCAACCACTCCTTGCC
>CAMAUL010000111.1 GCA_945861405.1 Candidatus Methylobacter oryzae
AAAGTGCGGTTGGTGCGGATCATTGCCCCCAATGGGCGTATCTATGTTGTAATGACATCGTTACTCAGCAGTGTCACCTATCCTGCAACCGGTTTTGCTGCTTTGTATCACAGTCGCTGGCGAATTGAAGAAGCGTTTAAAAGATTAAAGCACCGCATGGCTCTTGAGAACACCTCGGGGCTATCCTGGTTAGCTGCGCAACAGGACTTTGGTGCCAAAATTCTCGCCGATAATCTCCATTCGTTAACGGTTCTTGAGGCTGAGGGCTATGAAGCCATTAAAGAAGGCTATAAGATTAACCGCACCTATGCCTTTTCACACCTCAAACGCTGTTTGCCACGCTGGCTACTTGTTGCAATACCAACCGCAGAGCAATTCGTTGCCACTCTAGCGGAAATTGTCAAAAATCTCATCGGATTTGTGCCGGAGATGTCAAAACCGCGTCCAAAGCATCCCAAGCCGCATCGAAAACATGCTTACAAATCAACTTTATAATCACGATGACTGGCTTAAGTTTATAGGATTGGGAGCAAAGGCTTGGCGAAAGGCTGGTCTTGATTTTGAATAAGCAGATGAGTTGTTTTGGCTTAACTTGATATGATGTGACGCCCATAAAAAATGTAATCTCAATCAAAAAAATCGGGTAGTTAAGTGAAATTATGCAGGGATAACTGCTCGATAAACCAGCGCAAGACTTTGCCTTTATTGGTCGTTTTCCAGGCCATATGGAGAGTCTCTGTTGGTATCGTGTCTTCTACCGGCAGCGCCGTCAGCAGACCTTGTTCAAGCCTATCCTGAATCCGGTGAGCGGGTAAAAAACCGACGCCTAAACCCGAGCATAAGGCATGTATTTTTTCCGCCACCGACGGCATGCTTAAAACCGGGCGCTTGCTGAATACCCGATGGCTTTGCGGCGCCTGATTTCTGGATGAATCCCTGACTACGATAAAGCGGTATTGCTCAATCTGCTGCCGGGACAGCGGCAGTGCTGCTTGGGTTAGCTCATGGCTGGGTGCAACGGCGAAAATCCATTCAATCTGCCGAATCTTGTGATATTTAATGCCTTGATTCGGCGCGGGTTCAGCGCCTGCGCCTATGACCAGATCGGCACGATTACTGGTTATCGCTTCTTGCGCGCCGCCCAGCACTTCCTCATAAATATTGATTTCAATATTCGGCAGTATCTCGTAAAACCTGGCGATTAATGGGTAGATGAAATCAAAATCCAGAATCGAATCTATCGCGATATTGAACACAGGTTCCCAACCGCTGTGGGTTTTCTTGGCGGCTATAGCCAGACGTTCGGTTGCGTCCAGAATCTCCCGGCCTTGTTCGAGCAATACTTTTCCGGCCCCGGTCAATACGGCTTTTCTGCCTTCCTTGCGAAATAAAACCACATCCAGATCCTGTTCCAGTTTTTGTACGGTATAAGAGATTGCCGAAGGAACCCGAAACAGTTCATTAGCTGCGGCGGCAAAACTGCCTTTCCGGTCAATAGCATCCAATACTTCCAGTGCGTCGAGGGTGATAGGGTATTTCATATTTTCTGCTTGTGTTTATTGTTCAAATATTTTGAATCTATTGAGCAAAATCTATCGCTTTTTATTCTTTAAGGCAAACCTATAATGAACTCGAAGTTTCAAATTGTTAAACATTTATGAGGTTAGTATGAAAAACTTAATCAATAAAACACTGGTTTCTAACGCAGGTTTGGAAGCCGTGATACTGCGCGTTCCTATCGGCTTAATCCTGGCGGCGCATGGCGGTCAAAAATTATTCGCATGGTTTGGCGGTTACGGATTGGATGGAACAGGGCAATGGATGGCATCGGTGGGTCTGAATCCGGGATTTTTGATGGCGTTATTGGCGGGCAGTGCCGAATTTTTTGGCGGTGCCGCGTTAATTATGGGTTTGTTGACGCGCCCTGCTGCGATGGTTAATGCGGTGACGATGCTGATTGCATTGTTTTGGGTGCATTGGGGGCATGGCTTTTTTCTGGATACGCATGGTATTGAATATGCGTTGGCTTTATTATCGGCAAACGTAGCGCTGATATTTATCGGCGGAGGGAAGTATTCGCTGGATGCTCTGATCAGGACAAATGTACTGGAGGCTAAAGATGAATAAGCAAACACGACAACTCGCGACTGTAATAAGCGGACAAAACACCTCGGATGGCGCCGGTGTTAAACTGAAACGCATCGTCAGTCAGCAGCAAAAAAACGCTTTTGACCCTTTTATTTTGTTGGATGAATTTGGCTCCGATGAGCCGACGGATTATGTCGGCGGTTTCCCCGATCATCCGCATCGCGGTTTTGAAACGGTGACTTATATGTTGGCAGGCGCAATGTTGCACCGCGATCATCTGGGGCATGAAGGGCATCTGCGAGCAGGCGATGTGCAATGGATGACGGCCGCGCACGGCATTATTCATTCGGAAATGCCGGAGCAGGAAAACGGTTTGTTACACGGTTTTCAGCTATGGATTAACCTGCCTGCCAAAGAAAAAATGAAACCGCCGCATTACCAGGAGTTTGCCGCCTCGAAAATCCCTCAGGTTACATTGGCAGACGGCGGTTACATCAAGGTTATCGCCGGTGACTATGTGACCGAAACCCGAACAATATCCGGGCCGGTAACAGGCGTATCGACACAGCCGTTGTACTTCGATGTATCGTTAAGCCCAAGGCAACAGCTGGATATACCGATAGACCCGCAGCATACGGCTTTGATCTATGTTTACAAAGGCGAGCTGGCTATCGGCGCGTCGGACAAGGTTTTAAAGGCCGGGCAACTGGGGCAGTTACAAAACGGCGAGAACATACAACTGGCAACGCAAGATCAGTCGGCGCAATTTCTGGTGCTGGCCGCGCTACCGTTAAACGAACCGGTGGTGCAATCAGGCCCGTTTGTGATGAATAGCAATGAAGAAATCGAGCAGGCGTTTCGCGATTATCGTGACGGCGTATTGACACAGTAAAGCAGTAACCGTAATAAGGAGACGAACATGCAGCACAAACCGGCAACAACCCGAGTAAAAATCCACGATATTATCCAGGGGCGTTGGAGTCCCAGAGCTTTTGACGCTGACAAGCCGGTAAGTCATGATGATCTGCTGGCGCTGCTGGAAGCCGCGCATTGGGCGCCGTCTTGCTTTAATGACCAGCCTTGGCGATTTATAGTGTGCAATAAAGCCACGGATGAAACCGGCTGGCAACATGCGATTTCAATCCTGGCTGAAAAAAACAAGTTATGGGCCAAGAACGCGCCGGTGTTGATACTTGCCATTGCCATGGAAAATTTCAATCATAACGGCCAGCCTAACCGCTGGGCGATGTATGACACAGGAGCCGCCAGCGTCAGCTTGTGCTTGCAGGCTACTGCGATGGGAATGTGCGTGCATCAAATGGGCGGCTTTGATGCCCAAAAAGCCCGCGAGGTTTTTAATCTTCCGGGCGATTGCAAGCCGATGGCGATGATGGCCGTCGGCTATCAGGCTGAGGCGGATGTGCTTGATGATGATTTTAAGGAAACCGAATTAGCTGCACGTTCCCGAGCCGCATTGAATGAACGGTTTTATGCCGGGCAATGGGGCAGGGGACTTGAATGATTGGTTGATGCCTATACGTCTAAGGCAGACTTATCAATGCCATCAATTGCTCTTCATCAACCGGTCTGGTTAGGCAGTAATTGAACCCGGCGGCTAGGGCTTCGGTTCTTTGGCTGCTGTCGGCAAACGTGCTGATGGCTGCGACTTTTAGCGGATTATGCAGGCTACGCAGGATTTTTATCATCTCCAGCCCCGACATGACCGGCATGCTGAGATCGATAAGCGCCATTTGATAGCGGTTGTTGCTGATGAATTGCAGGGCTTCGGCACCGTCAGCGGCGGCATCAACGGTGTAGCCGTTGACCTCCAGCAGGTTGGCGAGTATCAATCGGTTTATTTCACTGTCATCGGCAATTAAAATCCGGTTTTCTGCCTGGAGCGGGTTCTGGTTATCTATGGCTTGTTTTATCTGCATGATTGACGACCTGTTTAATTGCGCTGTTCTGTTGTGTTCCAGGCATAATGCGCCTCTGAAACCCAGGTAATCCGGCTGGTAGGGCATCAGTTCGGCTATGTCTTCCAGTCTGAGCGATCCGGCCAATCCGCAGAGCAGTTGCCGGTCTTTTGCCAGATGGACAAATCGGGCTATGTCGGTTTTTGCCATGACCTGGGTTAAGGGGCCGCTGGTTTTGTTCATGGTATCTAGCATCACGCCTCTGAAACCGGCATTCGCTAAGGAGTCTATCACAGCAAAATCCAATTGGGTATCGGCGAATAATACCGCTATTAAGGCTATTGATTCAGGGAACGTAGCGAGTTGTTCAATAGTTCCCTGCCAGTCGCCTCCGGGGAAAAAGCCGATTTTGACATAATCGACGCCGGTTTCGGTCATAGCTTTGACTGCCCGGTAAACAATCTCCGGCTGCATGGGCAGGTCGCCAACGGTTGCGCTGACGGGACAGCGGCCGTTAATTTCATCAACAATGGTTTTGACTAGGTTGGTTTCCAGCGCGCCCAAAGCGCCTAATGAAGGTTGTTTCAGATCGATAATATCGACGTTCGCGCTTAACGCCAATAAGGCTTCTTCTACGCTGTTGACGCTGGCAAGCATTCCGGTCATGCGGTGGTCTCTAATCTTGCCGAACCTGCTCCCGGCAGGTTTCCGGCATACACACCATCCTTGGCGATCGCTGCGCCAGTTCCAGACTGGCTTGCAGCATACACACCATCCTTGGCGATAAAATCTTCGATGACGGTCATCAGCCAACCCCAGGCTTCCAGTTCTCGGTCTCCAGCTGTTTTCTCCAGTCCGATACGCAGATAGTCGATTTCCGCTTCTATTTTTTCCAGCGGAATCATGCTTAAGCGGCTGATTAAAATCGCCGCTTCCAGCACCGAATACTGGGCACGGTTAAAGCCCATGAAGGGCGCGTGATTTGCGGTATGTACGGCTTTGCAGAACAATTTTGGCCGGGTTTCGTCGTCTTCAACGCGGATCAGCCCGACTTCGGTATGGGCCAACGCGCAGGCTAGCACTTGGCCGTTGACTTTTTCAGCCGGTTTTAACGGCCAGTCGCGCCGCCCGGTCAGGCAGCCGGCAAACACCCGCACATCGTCACAATAGTTGATGACTGCGGTTTTGCTTTCCAGCAGGTTGTTCAGCGTAGTCGAAGGGCGGAACGGCAGGATGATGAATTCGTCTTGTGATCCGGCGGGGATATGTATACCCATTGGCGCAATATGAGCTACGCCTGAACTGTTTTGGGTAATGACGATGGTTTCTTGAATCATTAGTGCTTTTTTAGAGTAGTTCCAGCCGGTTTAAAAGTGTGCAGGTCAACGGTGGATTCTGCGGTGTCGGTCGCACAACCCCATTGCAGCGCTTGATCCTGGGTGTAGCGCTTGCCCAATTGCCAAGCTATTTCAGCGCGGGCCAGTTCAACGCCCAGATAAAACGCGTGGCCGCCGTCGTTTTCGACATGCAATTTCGGAAACAGGTCGAACGGATCGGTGGCGCTGTGTAGACCATTGCGGTTGAAAATATGCACGCCTTCGGTGCTGATTTGTACGCGGTAACTGGGGTCTTTGATTTGCCCTGCCAGTTCCTTGATTTCATCCAGCGAATAAGGAAAGGGCGAGGTCTCATGCAAGGCCATTAAACCGGGATCGATATGTTTGGGCAGCATGTCATGCTCTTTCGCTGCAAACATGATGCGGCGGGCCAGATCGGCTTCCTTGACCGCACGGCAGGCATGTTTGCTGACCTCGGTGGCCAAAATGCTGTTGATGTTAAGTTCCGAGCAGATGCCCAGCAGCAACGCATTCATGCCCATCGTGTCGGCGTGGGTCAGTTCGGTGATGTTGCCGACACCCAGCATCATTTCAATATCGGGATGGTTCTTCCTGACTTCATGATAGCGCACGATGGATTGCGTGAAGCCAAAGTGCAGGGGATCTAAAATTGGGTCGACGATAAAGCTGCGGTTTTTTGCCTGCATGATCTTGATGGCCCGATCCAGCGAAGCCAAGTCTTCATGTTTTTCCGGGATCAGGATAGGCGTTGCGGCTACTTCATCGGCAACCCACAAGGTGCTTTCGTGCAGACTGAGCATGTAATCTGCACCCGCCTTGCCGCCCCTGAGCAAATCGGCCGCCTCCAGCGAATCGATGCTGACGGTAAAGCCTTCCTGCTTCAAGGCGCGGATGATGTCTTCCAGATGCGGAAAATCGGTGCTCGGCAAACAGCCTATATCGATGACATCAGCGCCGTTTTGTTTGTAGTAATAGGCGCGCTTGACCACCTCTTCAACGCTGATATTGGGAGCATCGACGATTTCGGCAAAGATTTTGACGCTGTAGCGGCTTAAGTCAATCTTGTGCGCGGCTTGGCCGAAAAACATCGGCAAGTCTTTGAGTTCGTCCGGGCCTCGTTCAATCGGCAAACCCATGTCTTTGGACAAGGCTTCCAAATCGCCGCGGCAGCGTCCCGGCACCAGGATGCGGTCGGCGCCGAAAGTGTCGGTCAGGCGGCGGCCTATCATGTCGGCGGTCATTAACGCCGCAACTTTAAGTCCCAGTTCATGCACGGTATAGGTGAATTCCGGCTGCATTTTTTGCAGGATATTATGCAGCTGTTTTTCCGCCAGTCTGCCGGTAAGAAAGAGGATATGTTCGCTCATGTTAGCGATTGCAACCGTTGTTTAACTTTGACAATCAGTTCGTCGACGCTTTCAACGACGGTCGTGTATTCAAAAGTGCGTAATTTGGCCGTACCTTCCAGATCGATTTTGCGCGGATAAACCATGACTTTGCCGCCCGGCGCGGTCGTTTCCATTTCCGGCGCTATATCGCATGGGTAGACAATGGTCGGAACCTTGCATTTTCCGGCCTGGGAATAAAGGTTGGTCACCAAAGAGTCGGCAATGCCCAACACGCATTTGGCGACCGTATTCGACGTGGTCGGAGCCATCACAAACGTATGGTAATGGCCCTTGTAAAAATGCCCGACCGGCGGCGCAGAGGCGGTTTTGTCGCGGTACACATGAAATTTTTTGCGGATGTCATCGAGATTAATACCGTACATTTTTAGCACTTCTTCCCCGGCCAGACTCAGGTAGACATCGACGTCATCCAGAGTCAGCATGAAGTCCAGGCATTCTTCTATATAATGGCCTGAGCCGGTGATGGCCCAGGCTAATCGTGGCTTATCCATTTTATTCAGCATTCATGATTGACGAATGTATTGTCCACGAAAGACACGAAAAGCACGAAAAAACACATAGCAAAAGGGGATAGAGCTGTGGTTATTTTGAGCATATCATTTCGATCCGAGTAATTACGGTGTTTTCAAGTTCAGTTAATTACTAAAGCTATTTTAATAAAACAAGGTGTGATCGGAGTGCAAGCTTCGCTTGCCAGGGCAGGCAAAGCCTGCACTCCAGCGACAATGTTATTTACTATACCAATTAAAATTGAAAACCACTGTACCTGTAGAAAAGCTCTTTCGTGATTTTCGTGTCTTTCGTGGACAGTAGGTAATATCGGTTATTATACATGAATTGATACGCCGATTTCGCGCACAGGAGCTTTTAGGGAATGTTCAGTCAATTCAACCGCCGCGCCAGTTCCCGACTGGCTGGTGGCATACACACCATCCGTGGCGATAAGCCGCTGATTATGGGGATTTTAAATGTGACCCCGGATAGTTTTTCCGATGGCGGCAAATTCTCAGGCCTTGATGCCGCTTTGCAGCAGGTTGAATTGATGCTGTCCGAAGGCGTGGATATAATCGATATAGGCGGCGAATCGACCCGTCCTGGCGCTGAGCCGGTTGCAGCCAGCGAGCAAATCCAGCGGGTAGTGCCGGTGATTGAAGCTATCAGGCAAAGTGTGGGCAGTGATGTTTTAATCAGCATAGATACGACGTTGAGCGAGGTCGCCAAAGCGGCGCTGGATGCCGGGGCTGATATTATCAACGATGTTTCAGGGGGCAGGGCGGATCAGACGATCTTGGCGCTGGCCGCCCAAACCGGTGCTCCGATTATTTTGATGCACAGCCAGGGAACCCCAAAAACCATGCAGGACAACCCGCATTATGAAGATGTTGTGCAGGAAGTGCTTGATGCCTTAAATGACAGCATCAATGCTGCATTAAAGGCGGGGGTTAAAAAAGAAGCTATTGCCATCGATCCGGGCATCGGTTTTGGCAAGCGCAAGCAGGATAATCTCGATTTGTTGGCGCATCTTGATAGGTTCGTAGCAACCGGTTTTCCGGTGCTGTTAGGCACCAGTCGCAAGCGTTTTATGGGGACGATTTGTGATGTCACCGAACCCTCGGAACTGGTTACCGCCACCGCAGTGACCACGGCTTTAGGCGTGATGGCGGGTGTGCAGATGTTTCGGGTGCATGATGTCAAGGAAAACCGGCAGGCAGCCGATGTGGCTTGGGCGATTAAACAGTTCCGTAGGGCGCAATAGCAGTTTTATCGCGTATTGCGCCCTACAGGTTGCGCCTTACCGAGTTACGAGTCGAAGTGACGTCAAGGGTGGGTAACCCAGTCAGCAAGAACAATTTTCTGCTGAAAAGGAAAAAAGCAAAGATAAAATAATTTTACATAATGGTGTCATTATTGATACCATTATGCCGTGTCTAATTCCACTAAAAAAATCCTTACTAAGATGCAGTAAGAACCAACGAATGTAAAATTCACGGACTTGCTAAAAATTTGTGAGGAAAACTTTGGCCCACCTAGGGAAGCGCTGAACAAATCGCATTCCAGCCACCATTACCAGACAAGCTGATTTTTTTCAAAAATCGCCACTTGGCAACGCCCAATAAATGGCATTTTTAACCGTTTTCCCCGATTTTTCTTCTTAATCTGTCGTTTTCGGGAAACGACAG
>CAMAUL010000112.1 GCA_945861405.1 Candidatus Methylobacter oryzae
GCATGATAGTTATTGGACTGGCAGTGGCTGTTTGGTTGTTACACGCGTCTTTTGCGCCCATAAAACTGACAGCTTCTTCTTCCCAGATTTCATCCATATTGACTAGGGTTTCATCTTCGCCTTCGGTAGCCGCTTGTTGTAAGATGTCTACCAATGCTTCAGGTTCGCCTGCAAAACCTGCCAATGCTTCAAAAATAGCGTTAAATGGGCTGCTACGTTCAGTGAGTCTTGCCCCTAACAAACTTAATACTGGCATAGCATCTTGTAATAATTGCACCGCTTCTGCCTGTTCTTGTTGTGAAAGAAACTCCAAAAACAAGGGGATGTAATCGGGTAATTCATGCGTAGAGAGCTCAAAGCCATGAGCTTCGTACATCTGTAACAAATTAACCATCGCTTGGCCGCGATCGCGAGATTCGCCGTGTACATGTTCAAAAATATGCAAAGACAAAAATCGTCCTCGATCAAATAAGGCTACATAAGCTTCTTGTACATCGAGCAGATCAACGTCGCGATAATCGTCAATCATTGCTAGCACTGATTTTTTATGCACAGCCAATAATATATTTTCTTGCTCAATAACATCCGTCATCTCATCAAGTGCGGCTAGCATTTCGGCTACTGGATAACTTAATAATAAGGATAAAACTTTTAGAGTACGCATCATGTATCCTTATTTTACCGATTCCACTTTAATAGGAATTTTGATGGGAATACCAGCGCCGCGTTGTGGCTGGCTGTTGCCACCAAATAGGTTGGTGTCACTATTGCCAGATGAACAGCCGCTACCAAAACTAAAACCACAGCCGCCTTGCTCACCATAAGCATCAAAGGTGGAGCTGGCGTATTCGCGATGACTGCTTGGAATGACAAAGCGATCTTCGTAATTGGCAATCGCCATGGTGTGATACATGTCTTCAACTTGCTGCTGAGTCAACGCTACACGATCCAATACCGTGGTATTAATGACACCCTCAACGGTTTTACTGCGCATATAAGCACGCATGGCCAACATACGTTCCAAGCCTAAGACCACCGGCTCTTCTTTGCCTGCGGTGAGTAAATTGGCTAGATATTGCACAGGAATTCGTAAAGAGCGCACGTCAGGTATGTCGCCATCCATGCCAATTTGATCATTTTCTGCCGCTGATTGGATCGGCGATAGTGGAGGTACGTACCAGACCATAGGCAGGGTGCGAAATTCAGGATGCAACGGGAAGGCGACTTTCCAGTCTATGGCCATTTTATAAACGGGTGATGCTTGTGCGGCGGTTAACCAAGATTCTGGAATACCTTCGGCGCGCGCTTGAGCTAGCACCTGTTCGTCAAAGGGATCGAGAAATACATCTAGCTGCTGCTGATATAAATCTTGTTCATTTTCGCAACTGGCCGCAGCCTCAATACGATCTGCGTCATACAGCAATACGCCTAAATAACGGATGCGCCCAACGCAGGTTTCTGAGCACACGGTAGGCTCACCGGCTTCGATGCGCGGGTAACAGAAGGTGCATTTTTCTGACTTTCCGGTTTCCCAGTTGTAATAGATTTTCTTATAAGGACAGGCGGAAACGCACATGCGCCAGCCGCGACATTTGTCTTGATCAATCAACACAATGCCGTCTTCTTCACGCTTATAAATCGAACCGCTGGGGCAGGCAGCCACACAAGTAGGATTCAAACAGTGCTCGCACAAACGGGGCAAATACATCATGAAGGTGTTTTCAAACTCACCGTACATGTCTTTTTGGATGTTATCGAAATTGGTATCGCGAGAGCGAGATGAAAACTCCGTACCCAGAATCTCCTCCCAATTCGGGCCGCCTTCAATTTTTTCCATGCGCTTGCCAGTAATCACGGAATAGGGCCTTGCCGTTGGTGGATTTTTCGATTCTTTACTGGTATGTAAATGCTGGTAATCAAAATCGTACGGTTCGTAATAATCGTCAATTTCGGGTAAATCAGGATTGGCGAAAATATTGCGCATGATTTTATATTTACTGCCTTGGCGCGGTTCTATCTTGCCATTGATTTTTCGTATCCAGCCGCCATTCCACTTATCCTGATTTTCCCACTGCTGTGGAAAACCGATGCCTGGCTTAGTTTCAACATTATTAAACCAAGCATATTCCACGCCTTTACGGGAAGTCCAAACGTTTTTACAGGTCACCGAGCAAGTATGGCAACCGATACACTTGTCCAGATTTAACACCATACCTATTTGTGCGCGAATTTTCATTGTGCTTCTCCCGATTCGGTTTGTTCTTCCAGCCAATCCACTTTGCTCATTTTGCGGATAATGACAAATTCATCTCGATTTGATCCCACCGTGCCGTAATAATTAAAGCCATAACTTAACTGAGCGTAACCGCCTATCATGTGTGTGGGCTTAAGGGTTGCACGGGTTACCGAATTATGAATGCCGCCGCGTCCACCCGTGGTTTCTGCACCCGGCATATTGACGATTTTTTCTTGGGCGTGATACATCATGCATAAGCCTTCGGGTACTCGTTGACTGACCACGGCTCTAGCAACCAGTGCGCCATTGACATTAAAAGCCTCTATCCAATCATTGTCTTTAATGCCGACTTTTGTGGCATCAATTTCACTCATCCATACGATAGGTCCACCCCGCGATAAGGTCAGCATGAGTAGATTATCGGTGTAGGTGCTATGGATGCCCCATTTTTGATGAGGTGTCAGAAAATTCAACACCAGTTCATCATTGCCATTGGGCTTTTGACCTAAAATAGGCTTGATAGAACGAGTGTCAACCGGCGGTTTATAAACGCACAAGGTCTCACCAAAAGCCCGCATCCAACTATGATCTTGATAAAACTGTTGGCGACCGGTTAGGGTGCGCCATGGAATCCGTTCATGGACATTGGTATAACAAGCGTTGTAGCACACTTGCTCAGATTCCAGTCCGCTCCATGTCGGCGATGAGATAATCTTACGCGGCTGCGCTTGTACGTCACGAAAACGAATTTTGTCGTCTTCTCTAGGTAGCGCTAAATGGGTATGATCTCGTCCAGTAATTTTACTCAAGGCTTCCCAAGCTTTAACAGCAACATGGCCATTGGTTTCGGGTGCTAGCATCAAAATCACTTCGGTCGCATCAATATCCGATTCAATGCGTGGCAGACCTTTACTGATGCCTTCCTCAGTCACTAATCGATTTAGCTCGCCGAGTTGCTGGACTTCAGTTTCGGTATTCCAAGCAATACCTTTGCCGCCATTACCGACTTTACTCAGCAAGGGCCCTAATGACGTGAACATTTTGTAAGTATTGGGATAATCACGCTCAACGACCACCAATGATGGCATGGTTTTGCCCGGAATCGGCTCGCACTCACCTTTTTTCCAGTCCTTGACATCAAAGGGCTGGGCCAGTTCTCCAGGGGTATCATGTAGTACCGGCACGGCGACGATATCTTTTTCTAGTCCTAAATGACCTAAGGTGAGTTCCGAGAATTTCTTGGCGATACCTTTATAAATATCCCAATCAGAACGAGATTCCCAAGCGGGATCAACCGCTTTGGATAAGGGATGAATAAACGGGTGCATATCTGAGGTGTTGAGGTCATTTTTCTCATACCAGGTTGCGGTCGGCAAAATGATATCCGAATACAAACAGGTTGTGGACATCCGAAAATCCAGCGTCACTAGTAAATCTAGTTTTCCTTCTGCGGCCGTTTCATGCCAGAGCACTTCCGAGGGTTTTTCACCTTCATCATCACCTAGGTCTTTGCCTTGTATGCCATGCTGTGTGCCTAGTAAATACTTTAAAAAGTATTCATGGCCTTTGCCCGAAGAACCTAATAAATTGGAGCGCCACACAAACATATTGCGTGGAAAGTTTTTGGGATTATCAGGGTCTTCGCAGGACATTTTCAAACTGCCGTCTTTCAGGCTATCCACGACATAATCGATCGGTGCTTTACCAGCCGTCTCTGCATCACGCACCACTTGCAAAGGATTAGTTTGTAATTGTGGTGCCGATGGTAACCAACCCATGCGTTCAGATTTAACGTTAAAGTCGATCATACTGCCTTGCCAATCCTCAGGCTTGGCGGTTGGCGATAAAATTTCGCTGACTTTAAGGGTTTCGTAACGCCCTTGGCTGGTGTGATTGTAGAAAAACGAGGTGCTGTTCATTTGCCGGGGCGGACGTTTCCAGTCCAAGCCAAAGGCTAGCGGTAACCAACCCGTTTGTGGCCGCAGTTTTTCTTGACCCACATAATGCGCCCAACCACCGCCTGACTGCCCGACGCAACCACATAGCATCAACATATTCATGATGCCGCGATAATTCATGTCCATGTGATACCAGTGATTAATACCGGCCCCCAGTATCACCATCGAACGACCTTGAGTCTTTTCGGCATTAGTCGCAAATTCCCTCGCTACCGCAATGACGTTGTTTCGGGTAACACCGGTGATTTTTTCTTGCCACGCTGGCGTGTAGGGAACATCTTCATCATAAGAACTCGCGACATTGCCACCACCTAAGCCACGATCTATGCCATAGTTGGCCACCAGCAAATCAAACACCGTAGTGGCTAAGACTTCTGTGCCGTCGGCTAGGGTAATTTTTTTAACTGGCACATGGCGTCTTTGAATCGCGTCATGAGCGGAATGTGTAAAATGCGGATGTTCAGAGCCACCAAAATAAGGAAAACCGACGCTGGCAACGTCATCTTTATGATCAATCAAGCTTAAACGCAAGCTTATAGGCTGATGGTCTACGGTTTTTTGTTCTATATTCCAATGCCCACTTTCACCCCAGCGAAAGCCGATAGAGCCACAAGGCGGAACGATCTGGTCGCTGATTTCGTCATAAGCGACTGTTTTCCAATCAGGGTTATTATCTTGACTTAAGTTGCCTAAAAAGTCGGATGCTCTTAAGAAACGATCTTGCACATAAGCGCCATCTTGTTCTTTAAGTATCACTAATAAGGGCAGGTCGGTATTCTCACGGACATACTTATTAAAATAAGGGCTTTGGCGCTCAACATGAAATTCTTTGAGGATAACGTGACCTATCGCCATTGCCAATGCCGCATCGGTGCCTTGTTTCGGATGTAACCACAAATCGGCAAATTTACTGGCTTCTGAGTAATCAGGGCTGACCACGACAATCTTAGCACCTTTATAACGCGCTTCAGTCATAAAGTGCGCGTCAGGCGTGCGAGTTTGCGGGACGTTTGAGCCCCATAACATCAAAAAGCCAGCGTTATACCAGTCGGCTGATTCAGGGACATCGGTTTGCTCGCCCCAAGTTTGGGGAGATGCCGGTGGCAAATCGCAATACCAGTCATAAAAGCTCATACTCACGCCGCCGATCAACGACAAATAACGACTACCGGCTGCATAAGACACCATAGACATAGCGGGTATAGGCGAAAAACCTATAATACGATCGGGGCCGAAGGTCTTTGCCGTATAAATATTCGCCGCTGCAATAATTTCGTTCACTTCTTCCCAGTTGGCGCGAACCAAGCCGCCCAAGCCGCGTTTGGATTTATATTCAGTACTTTCTAGTGGATCTTCAACGATGGATGCCCAAGCTTCAACGGGATCTAAGCTTAATCTAGCCTCACGCCATAGCCTGACCAAACTGCCGCGTATCATGGGGTATTTAAGGCGATTGGCGCTATATAAATACCAAGAATAACTGGCGCCTCTAGGACACCCTCGTGGTTCGTGATTGGGTAAATCAGGACGCGTACGCGGATAATCAGTCTGCTGGGTTTCCCAGGTCACTAGCCCATTTTTAACATAGATTTTCCAGCTGCAAGAACCCGTACAATTTACGCCATGCGTAGAGCGTACAATCTTATCGTGTTGCCAGCGTGATCGATAACTGTTCTCCCAGCTACGATCCTCATTAGTCACTACCCCGTGATCACCGGAGAAGGTATCTACTTTTTTCTTGAGAAACAGCAAGCGATCGAGGAAGTGACTCATTATGATTAACCTATGATTTTAGGGTTTTACTGATTCCCAAGCTCAAGCTTGGGAATGTGGTAACGAAATTGGAAGCTTTGCGAAAATCAACAAGGCATAGTTGCTGTTTTACGTGCGTAATTCCACCAAGTAATTGCTATGCAAGTGATATAAAAAGCGATAAAGCAATACAAGGCCGCATCGGGTTTGCCGGTGATGCTGATGGCTGTGCCGTAACTCTTGGGAATAAAAAATGCGCCATAAGCTGCAACCGCAGAGCTAAAGCCTAAGACTGCAGCCGCTTCTTTAGCAGCGTTTTTTCGTGCTTGAGCCAGAATGTCTGCGGCTTGTCCTTTGACGGCACACAAACGCTCGGTCATAAAAATAACGGGAATCATCCGAAATGTTGAACCATTACCAATACCGGTGGTGATAAATAACAGCATAAACATAGCCAGAAAGCCCCAGAAATTACCCAGATTTCCCTCAGCTGGCATGAAATGCAACACGCCCAATACCGCCATTATCATGATGACGAAATTCCACAAGGTGACTTGTGCACCGCCAAGTTTATCGGCCAACCAGCCACCAACAGGCCTAATTAAGGCACCCACCAAAGGGCCTAAAAAGGCGTATTGAGTTGGATTAATATCAGGAAACAAGATTTTGATCAACATGGGAAAACCCGCTGAATAACCAATAAAAGAACCGAAGGTTCCAGTATAGAGCCAGCACATCAACCAATTGTGTTTACGTTTAAAAATGACTGACTGCTCTTTAAATGAGGCTTTAGCTGAGGCTATGTCATTCATGCCGAACCAAGCGGCAATACTGGTCGCAATAATAAACGGCACCCAAATAAAACCAGCATTTTGTAACCAGATGTTTTTAGTCACCTCGGCCTTAACCCACAGTTGTGGCTCGCCGCCCCATGAACCGAATACACTCATGGCAATCACCAACGGTACTACAAACTGCACGGTACTGACGCCTAAATTACCCAAGCCGGCATTTAAGCCCAGCGCGGTGCCTTTTTGTGCCTGTGGATAGAAAAAGCTAATATTCGCCATGCTGGAGGCAAAGTTACCGCCGCCAAAACCACACAATAAAGCTAACACGGCCATTAAAATATAAGGTGTTTCGGTATTTTGTACGGCAAAACCTATCCAGACAGAGGGCAATAATAACGACAGCGTACTAATAGTCGTCCAGCGACGACCACCAAAAATAGGCACCATAAAGGAATAGAAAATCCGTAAGGTCGCTCCAGACAAGCCCGGCAATGCAGTTAACCAGAACAATTCATTAGTGGTGTATTTAAAACCGATACTGGGTAGATTAATAACCACCACGCTCCAGACCATCCATACTGCAAAGGCTAATAATAAGGCGGGTATGCTGATCCATAAATTGCGTGTGGCAATACGCTTGCCGGTTTTTTCCCAGAAGTCGGGTTCTTCAGGACTCCAATCCGTCAATATCAAGGAAGAAGGGTGACTTAGTTCAGGTAAGTCAGTTGAAACTCTGGCTAATTCAGGTACAACACGGCGCTCCATTCTGGCAATAGAAACGTGCATCCAAGTGAGTGCGATAATAACCAAGGCAAACAATAGCATGAAGCAACTACTCCAGATGCCGGTCAAATCGTTTAACATGCCAAAAGTCAACGGGAGTAAGAAGCCGCCTAGACCGCCGATCATGCCAACGGCACCACCGACAGCACCGATATTATTGGGGTAATAAACGGGAATATGTTTGTAGACGGCAGCTTTACCAAAGGACATAAATAGCGCCAACACCGATGTCAGAAATATAAAGCCCACAGGTCCGATGGCTAGGCTAAAACTGATATCACCCTTAATACCATGTATCACATAATCGGTAGGTGGGTAGGACAGAAAAAAAGTACAGATGGCTGCGACAATAAATGTCCAGTACATGATCAAACGAGCCCCGTAGAGATCGGCTAACCAACCACCTACGGCCCGAAACAAACTGGCAAAAATAGAAAACAAGGCTGCCAGCATACCGGCGATCTTAATATCAAAGCCATAAGCACCTACTAGATAACGAGGTAACCATAGCGCCAAGGCGACAAAGGCACCAAATACACAAAAGTAATACAGTGAAAAACGCCAAACTTGAATGTTTTTAAGAGGCTCTAGCTGTTTTATAAAGGAATCTGGCTTTGCGCCCGATAAACGCCTCGCTTTAAGAGCAGGGTCATCGTCACTAAAAAACCAGAAAATAATGGCCATCAGCAATAAAGCTGCTCCCCATAGTTGCGCCACAGCATGCCAACCAAAGGCAATCATCACAAACGGGGCGGTAAATTTTGTGATGGCAGCACCGATATTACCCAATCCGAAAATCCCCAGCGCCGTGCCTTGTTTTTCGGTAGGAAACCAGCGTGAAGTATAGGCGATACCTACAGCAAAAGAGCCACCGGCGACACCGATACCTAATGCGGCCACCAAGTACATCAGGTAAGTGTCAACGGTCGTTAATAGAAAGGTCGCGATAGCGGAGGTCACCATAACCATCATATAGATGATACGGCCACCATACTGGTCACTCCATATACCCAATACTAAACGAATTAAGGAGCCAGAGAGTATTGGCGTACCTATCAGCAAACCAAATTCGGTTTCGCTTAAGCCTAAGTCTTTTTGAATTTGTAGACCGATGATAGAAAAGATAGTCCACACTGCAAAGCAGGTGGTGAAGGCTGCCGTACTTAAGCCGAGTGCTCGTGATTGCTGATCAGGTGTAACATTATTAATAATAGACATCATAAGCCTTGTTTGCGCGTTAATTAGTGAGCCTTTGC
>CAMAUL010000113.1 GCA_945861405.1 Candidatus Methylobacter oryzae
CCGACGACGATGTTGAGGCGGTCATGCATAAGCTCAATCATCGTCCTCGAAAAACACTCAACTTTAAAACACCGCATGAGGTATTTTTTGCTCAACCAGTGAAAGAAGCCGCATGATTACTAGGATTGCACTTCGGAGTTGAATCCGCCCTTCAATATAACGACGGATTTCATGTTTGCAATCCTAATCGACTTACATCTCAAAAATATCAACTAAAGTCGATGAAATCATTTTTTGTGTTTTGGCATCTATAGTCCCCAGTTTCTTAACCAGCCTGGACTTATCAACCGATCTTAATTGATCCAGCAAAACAAGCCCTGTCTTATCTTGAAACTGAAGCTCAACTCTTGAGGGCGCATGAAACCCTTTGGTAGTCATAGGGGCGATTAGCACAGTTTTCAGGCAATTCATTTCATTGGGCGAAACGACGACACAGGGTCTGGTTTTTTTAATTTCACTGCCAACAGCGGGGTCAAGTTCGATCAGATAAACAACGAACCGATTAACTACCATTCCCACGCCTCTCCGGTAGCAAGCTCGGCGCTATGGTCAAGGTTGCTATGGGTTTCGTTAAAATCCTGCTCAATTTGGGCGGCTGAAATGCTTTTAAATTCCTCTTTCCAGCCGTGTCTGGTTTTTTTTATCGGGGTGATTAATAGGCCGTTATCGACCACATGAATTTCAATTTCCTGGTCTTGAAGATTGGCTTGTTTAATAAGCGGTTGCGGAATCCTGATGCCTTGTGAATTTCCGATTTTGATTAGATGCGCCATAGTTAACTCTTTATTTGCTGCTTAAAATATTATAATTACATTGTAATCACTTTAAAGGCAAGTGGTCAAATAGTCGAGTTGGCGCTTTGAGCGACACGCTAGATTCCGTAAAGTTAACGTCTATGGTGCGAGGTTTCTTGCTGATTAGGTTGTTTTTTAAGCATTCGGGCGACCGGTTTTAACTTTTTCAACCTGTTCGACAGCTTTCTTGAGTTCAGCCAAGCTTAAATTTGTAAGCAACTGGAGTCCAGCACGAAGAAGTTCGCTTTTTTTAACATGGATGCCTGCCGCCAAGCAGGTTTGCTTGAGTTCTGAAATTTTCAGGTAGTCATGTTCTGGAAATGAAAAACTATCCCTGATGACTTTTTCTTTAACGGGTTTTGTTTTTTTAACCGAGGTTGGTACTTTTTTTACCGGTATCGTAGTGGCTTCTTTGGTTTTTGCAGCGTTGCCGGATTTTGTAATGGCTGGCTTTGTTGCGGTTTTTTTGTTTCCTTTTTGCCCTGTTAATGGTTCGGCAACCGGTTTATTTTTGAGTGGTTCAGTGGTGGTTTTTGGGAGTTTTGATTGTTTTAGGTTCATCATTTATTTCCTTTTATTTAAGTCGTATACAGTATAGACTGTTTAATCTGTTTTGCGGTTTTATTATGCTCGCATGTGCTCAATCGATTGTCATACGGGCGTCACAGTGAGGCGGTTTAATAGCCGACATTACCTTCCCTATGAAATCACTCGGATATAAAAACCATGATCATCGAACCGACCCGGCTACCCCAAGAAGAAATCAACAAGATTAACGCCTACTGGCGTGCCAGCAACTATCTTGCGGCAGGCATGATTTATCTGCGCGACAATCCACTGCTGCGCGAACCGCTCAAACTGGAGCATGTGAAGAGCCGCTTGCTGGGTCATTGGGGATCAAGTCCCGGTTTGTCCTTCACCTATATTCACCTCAACCGGCTGATTAACAAATACGATTTGAGTGCTATTTTCATGGCCGGGCCGGGGCATGGCGCGCCGGGCGTACTCGGCCCGGTTTATCTGGAGGGCGCTTACAGCGAAACCTACCCGAACAAGAGTGAAGACGAACACGGTATGCGCCAGTTCTTCAAAGAGTTCTCCTTTCCGGGCGGCATCGGCAGTCATTGCACACCGGAGACGCCGGGCTCGATTCATGAAGGCGGCGAGCTGGGTTATAGCGTCTCTCATGCGTTCGGCGCAGCTTACGACAATCCTGATTTGATCGTTGCCGTGGTGGTCGGCGATGGCGAATCGGAAACCGCGCCGCTGGCGACCTCCTGGCATTCCAACAAATTCCTGAATCCGATCCGCGATGGCGCGGTGCTGCCGATCCTGCATCTTAACGGTTACAAGATCAATAACCCGACCATCCTGTCGCGCATTTCGCACGAGGAACTGGAAAGCCTGTTCAAAGGTTATGGCTGGACGCCTTATTTCGTCGAAGGCAGCGACCCGGACACTATGCACCAAGCTATGGCTGCGACTATGGAGCAATGCGTACTGGAAATCCGCCGCATTCAGCAGGAAGCGCGTAGCAGCGGTAAGCCGGTACGTCCGCGCTGGCCGATGATCGTGCTGCGCAGCCCCAAAGGTTGGACCGGGCCGAAAGCCGTTGACGGGAAGAAGGTGGAAGGCTTCTGGCGCGCTCACCAAGTGCCTCTGGGCAACGTGCGCGACACGCCTGAGCATTTCAAGCAGCTGGAAGACTGGCTGCGCAGCTACAAGCCGGAAGAACTGTTCGATCAGGACGGCCGCTTGTTGCTCGAACTCAAAGCTCTGGCACCCAAGGGCGCGCGGCGCATGAGCGTCAACCCCCACGCCAATGGCGGCCTGTTGCGCAAAGCCTTGCATATGCCGGATCACCGCGACTATGCTGCGGTGGTGACCAAACCGGGAACCACCAGCGCTGAAAACACCCGTCCGCTGGGCAAGTTCCTGCGCGACATCATGCGCCTGAACATGAACAATTTCCGCGTGTTCGGCCCCGATGAAAACAGCTCGAACAAGCTTGACGATGTCTATGAAGTCAGCAAAAAAACCTGGTTGGCCGACTATCTGCCCGAAGACGCCGATGGCGGCGAACTGTCGCCGGATGGTCGGGTCATGGAAATGCTGTCCGAGCACACGTTGGAAGGCTGGCTGGAAGGCTATTTGTTGACCGGCCGTCACGGTTTTTTCTCCACCTACGAAGCCTTCGTGCATGTGATCGATTCGATGTTCAACCAGCATGCCAAATGGCTGGCGATGTCCAAGGAAGTCCCTTGGCGCGCGCCGGTGTCGTCGCTTAACCTGCTGATTACCTCCACCGTCTGGCGTCAGGATCACAATGGCTTTACGCATCAAGACCCCGGCTTTCTCGACGTGGTGGTGAACAAAAGCCCGGAGGTGACGCGCATCTATTTACCGCCCGATGTGAACTGTCTATTGACGGTTGCCGACCATTGCTTAAAGAGCACCAATTACATCAACGTGATTGTCTGCGACAAGCAAAAGCATCTGCAATTTTTGAATATGGATGCCGCGATCAAGCATTGCACCAAGGGCATCGGTATCTGGGATTGGGCGAGTAACGATCAAGGCGTCGAACCGGATTTGGTGATAGCCAGCGCAGGCGATATTCCTACCAAAGAAGCGCTGGCAGCGGTGGTCTTGTTGCGCGAGAATTTCCCCGAACTGAAGATTCGCTTCATCAACGTGGTCGACCTGTACAAGCTGACGCCCGAAGCGGAACATCCGCACGGTTTGTCGGACAAGGATTTCGACAGCCTGTTTACGCTGGACAAACCCATCCTGTTCAACTTCCACGGCTATCCCTGGCTGATCCATCGTTTGGCTTATCGTCGCAACAACCACAAGAATTTGCATGTGCGCGGCTACAAGGAAAAAGGCAGCATCAATACGCCATTGGAACTTGCCATCCAGAACGAAATAGACCGTTTCAGCTTGGTAATAGATGCCATTAACCGTATTCCGGCTTTGCGGGTGGCGGGTGCGCATGTCAAAGAAAATATGCGCGACAAACAGATTGAATGTCGCAACTACGCTTACGAGCATGGTACTGATTTGCCTGAAGTGGATAACTGGCTATGGCCGTATTGAATCGCTCAGTTCTAACGATAAACAGCGGCTCGTCGTCGATCAAGGCGAGCCTGTTTTCCGCTGACGGTGGGCGGCGAAATTTCCGCTATGAGCATGTGTACGACCAGCAGGAAGCGTTCGACCAGCTGTTGCATGATCTGGCGGGAGAGGTGCCGGAGCTGGTGGGGCATCGTTTTGTGCATGGCGGCGATATTAGCGACCCGGCAAGGCGGGTTGATGCTGTAGAACGCTCCCGGCTGGAACAGCTGATTCATCTTGCTCCGCTGCATTTGCCGGGCAATTTGCTGGGGCTGGATTTATGCCTGCAACGTTTCGATGCGCCGCAAGTCGTCTGCTTCGATACGGCTTTTCATGCCACGATGCCCGAGTTGGTCAAACGTCTGCCGATTCCAAACGAGTTAGGCTTGCATCGCTTCGGCTTTCATGGACTCAATTACGCCTATATCGCCAAAATGCTTGTCTGGATGTTGGGCGATGTGGCTAAGAAAAAAGTAGTCGTCGCGCACTTGGGCAGTGGCGCGAGTCTTTGCCTGCTGGAAAATCTGAAATCCGTGGATACCACGATGGGCTACACCCCGGCAGGCGGCATCCCGATGGGAACCCGTAGCGGCGACCTTGATCCAGGCGTAATGCTGGAGCTGGCAAAACGCTATAGTCCTGAAGAATTGAGCGACGTGGTATTTCACCAGATGGGACTGTTGGCGTTGTCCTCCGGTGAAAGTTCCCAAATGAATGAGCTGCTTTCCAGTAACAGTGACAACGCAAAATTCGCCGTAGACTATTTTTGCCGTCAGGTGAGGGCGGCGATAGGCGGTTTTGCGGCCAAAGCGGGCGGTATCGACGCGCTGGTTTTTACCGGCGGCATTGGTGAGCATTCAGCAGAAGTACGTGAAAAAATTTGCGCGCCACTGGATTTTCTGGGGTTTGCTTTGGACAAGGCGGCCAACTATTTAGGCGTTAACGAAATTGGTCTAGCCGGTCACAAGCCGGTATTGATTATCCAGGCTGATGAGGAAGTGATGATACGCAATCTTTGCTTAAGCATTTGCCCTTAGATATTAAGTTTTAGCTTTGCTTCCCGATCTAAAAAGCTTGGGGAATCAGCGAAGGATGGAGTGCAGGCTTTGCCTGCAAGCGGCAGTGGGCAAGCACTCCTGTATACGGAAAACAGTCATAAACTGTCTTGGCGATAATCTAATGTTCAAGCAGGGCAACCACCTCTTCACAGTCAATAATGTTTTTATTGCTATCGAGAATGTAGTTAGCCAGCTTGGTAATGGCTACCCAGTTTGCCCGGTTATTTATGAAATCAAATGCTACGTCAAACAACTCATCCAGTTTTTCGTTTTGCTGTTGTTTGCAGGCGGAAAAACATTGTAAATATTCATAGGCCATTTCAAGGTCGGAACTGCCGCCGTAATTTTTCAAGGCTTCCAGATCGACTAATTTATGATTAAACAGCTCATCATCGGTATGAGCAATATATTTAGCCTCGGCCAGTGGACCGATAAGCAGATTAATGATGTCTACTTCAAAGGCGACAATATGATCCTTTATTAACGCTCCCATTGTATGATGATGGTCTGTGCTTTTATGCAAGGTATCGGCAGAATAGGGCAGTGATTTGATCGACCGGCCCCCCTTTACTCTTGCAATACAATCAACTTGGTAAACCATGATGCTTTCTTCAGACATGCTGTTTAAATCTTTAAGCAGGATTTGAAAAAAAGCCGGAGGAAGATTCCTGGCTTTGTTATTTAAGTAAATTGCCGCCGCATGTCCTGCTTCATGGAAAGCAATACACTGCTTATGCCCTAATAATTTATCCTGACTGATGTTTTTAAAGATCTTGTTACGTTTCATATCGAATACCATGGCACTAAATTAACAAACGATTGAGGGGGCGGTTATTTACTCTTTACCGGCGACTGCGGCTCTAACTTCCATATATCCCGATTGTATTCACCAATAGTCCTGTCGGTAGAAAACTTGCCGCTGTTCGCGCAATTCAAGATGCTCATTTTAGTCCAATGATCTTTATCCCGATAAGCGTCTTCAACGCGTTTTTGGGCATCGATAAAACTTCTAAAATCGGCAACCGTCATCCAGGGGTCGTGCGGGCTTTTGATGGAGTTGATCAGGTCATCGAATATGCCCGGCTCGAACTGGTTAAAATGACCGGACTCCAGTAGGTGCATGACCTGTTGCAAGTCTTCATCTTGATCGATCATTTCAAGCGGGTCGTAGTGGGGTCTTCTGGCTTCGATTTGCTCTTCAGTCAAACCGAACAGGAAGAAGTTTTCATCGCCCACTTCTTCGCGTATTTCAATGTTCGCGCCATCCAATGTGCCGATAGTGATCGCGCCGTTCATCATCAGCTTCATGTTGCCGGTGCCTGATGCTTCCTTGCCTGCGGTGGATATTTGTTCGGATAAATCAGCGCCGGGGCAGATTTTTTCCATCGCTGAAACGCGGTAATCCGGCAAAAACAGCAAGGTTAGATTGTCGCCCACGTCGGGGTCTGAGTTAATAATCTGGGCGACATTGTTGATCAGCTTGATGGTTTTTTTCGCCATGCGATAACCGGGAGCCGCTTTGCCGCCGATTAATACGCACCGTGGTACCCGGTCGGTGTCGCCTTTTTTAATGCAGTTATAAAGATGAATAACATGCAAGACATTGAGCAGTTGGCGCTTGTATTCATGAATGCGCTTAACCTGGACATCGAATATCGCATCGACATTAAAATGCAGATCCGAGTCGTGTTTGTGTTTTTTATAGTCAATCAAGCGCTGTTTTGCGGCCTGCTTGATGGCGTGCCAGCGCTGCCTAAATTGCGCGTTGTCGGCGTAGGGTTCCAGTTTTTTCAGTTGCGATAAATCGGTAATCCATTTGTCACCTATCGTTTCTGTTATCAGGCTTGCCAACTCGGGATTGCAGGCGGCTAACCAACGCCTTGGCGTCACGCCATTAGTTTTATTGTTGAACTTATGCGGCCATAAGGCGTAAAAGTCGCTGAATAAGTCTTGTCGCAATAATTGGGAATGCAGCTCGGCAACGCCGTTCACGGAAAAACTGCCCACTATAGCCAGATGAGCCATTCTTACCCGTTGCTGGTCGCCTTCCTCAATGATGGACATCCGGCTTAAGCGTTCGCTATCGGCAGGCCAGCGCATCGCCACTTCAGCCATAAAGCGGGCGTTGATTTCAAAAATAATCTCCATCAGTCTCGGCAGTAACCGTTGCATCAGGCTAACCGGCCATTTTTCCAGCGCTTCGGGCAACAAGGTGTGGTTGGTGTAGGCCATGGTATTTTTGGTGATGGCCCAGGCTTTGTCCCAGGTCAAGCCGTGCATGTCCATCAGCAGGCGCATCAACTCGGCTATCGCAATGCTCGGATGGGTGTCGTTTAACTGGAAGCAGCTTTTTTCGGCGAAGCGGCTGAAATCATTGCCATGTACGCCGCCTGTCCAGTGGGCAAGAACATCCTGCAAACTGGCGGAAGCCAGGAAATATTGTTGCCGTAATCTCAGCTCTTTACCGTTTTCATTGGCATCATTGGGGTACAGCACCATGGTGATATTTTCGGCGGTATTTTTTGCCGCGACGGCTTCGGCATAATCCCCGGCATTAAACTCATCCAGATTAAATTCTTCGGTAGCCACCGCTTTCCACAGCCGTAACGAATTGACGGTTCCATTTTTATAGCCGGGTATCGGCGTATCGAAAGGCACGGCCAGCACATGGCTGGCGGACATCCAGCAGTGCCGTTGCTTGCCGTTTTCGTCGGTTTGGATTTCGGTGTGGCCGCCGAATTTGATCGAATGCGAATATTCCAGCCGCTCAATTTCCCAGACGTTGCCGTGGCGCAGCCAATGGTCGGGCTTTTCAACCTGCTCGCCGTTGACGATAGTTTGGGTAAACATGCCGTATTCGTAACGCAAACCGTAACCGATAACCGGCAGTTGCAAGGTGGCGCAACTGTCGATAAAGCAGGCGGCAAGGCGACCCAAGCCGCCATTGCCTAACCCTGCATCCTGTTCGCTGCTGATTAATTCTTCAATGGCAATGCCGAGGTCGTACATGGCCTGGGTCACCGTATCGGACACCCCCAGATTAAGCATCGCGTTGCTCAACGTCCGGCCCATCAGGAATTCCATGGACAGGTAATAGCCGCGTCTACAGTCATTGTTTTTATAGGTTTGATGGGTGGTTTTCCAGTGCTCCATCAAGCGGTCGCGAATCGCTTGCGATAAGGCTTCGCCTGCGTAATAAGGCGAGCGGCAGTTCTCATCCCGGCCCAGCAAATGGACATAATATTGTTTGAAGTCGTTAATGAAATCGGTTTTTTTTCGGCCCTGTTCTGGGAGCTTGGTGATTGACGGTTTGGGTTTGCTGGTGACGAATTTGTTAGTGGGCATTGTTTGATCCTGAAATAAATTTGCTAGTTCCCAAGCTCCAGCTTGGGAATTCGGTGTTGGAAGCTCAAGCTTCCCGTCTCGCGAAGCTGGAGCTTCGTCAACTGGGTTCCCAAGCTGGAGCTTGGGAACCAGCGCAATAGCCATGCATGCCATGCCGGACGGGGTTTGCAACCCCGTTCGAAACGTTTTCGCGGGATGGACATGCATGATTGAAACGTTTAGGTCGGGGTTGCAAACCCCGACCCGCCTGTGGCAGCTGTAGGTCGGGTTAGCGTAGCGTAACCCGACATTTGCCGCTTCGATGTGTCGGGTTACGCTAC
>CAMAUL010000114.1 GCA_945861405.1 Candidatus Methylobacter oryzae
TCAACAGGACAGCTTGATTGAAAAAATCAGCCAACTAACCAACCAACTAACCAACCAACCAACCAACCAACCAACAAACAAACAACTAACCAACCAGTCAACCAACCAGTCAACCAGTCAACCAACCAGTCAACCAACCAGTCAACCAACCAGTCAACCAGTCAACCAACCAACCAGACAATAGGAGCAAACAAACAAACAAATGGAAGTTACTCGCCTGAATATCTTTTTCAAGGAAATAAAATGCTAAAAAACGCAATGCAATTTTTCGTTGGTGAGGCAACCGCCAGAGCTCGACGGTGTCTCGAACCTGAAACATACCCAACAAAAACAAAACAAACAAACAAACAAACAAACAAACAAACAAACAAACAAACAAACAAACAAACAAACAAACAAACAAACAAACAAACAAACAAACAAACAAACAAACAAACAAATAAATATTGCCTACTTTATTTTGGTTCATCGTTTTCCCGAACAATTTAAACGACTTTTTAAAGCCATTTACCACCCAGAGAATTACTACTTAATTCATTTAGACAAAAAAACGGGGGTTGAAATTTGTGAGGATATTCAAGATTTTTTAACCGATTTCCCAAACACTTATATTTTAGAAAGTAAAAATGTAGTTTGGGGCGGATATAGTATGGTTCAAGCCGAATTAAGTGGCATAAAATACCTTTTAGACATCAGTGCAGAATGGGATTTTTTCATCAATTTAAGCGGACAAGATTATCCTTTAAAGTCCCAAAAAATCATTCGTGATTTCCTAACAAAAAATAAGGGAAATAATTTTATAAAAATAGCAAATCAGGCATCCGAAAGACCCGAAACAATGAACCGAATTGAAAATTATTTTGTAGAAACTAACACCGGGTTTTCAGGAGTTCCTTACAAAAGAGCATTTCTCAAAGATGTTATATCCTATATTGGTGGGCAATGGATGATTTTAACAAGACAATGTTGTGAATTTATCTGCAATAGTGGTGAAGCGAAAAAATTTGAAGATTTTTACCTTAACACATTAATAGCAGACGAATCTTTTTTTCAAACAGTATTGATGAATACCTCATTTGACGGGAAAATTATTAATGACGACAAAAGAGCCATCATATGGATACCAGACGGTGATATAAAATTACGACCCAAAACTTTCACCAAAGACGACATTGATTTTTTACTATCGGGCGACAATTTGTTTGCCCGAAAATTTGATGACAATATGGATGCAAACATCTTGGACATTATGGAAACTAATTTTGATTTGCCTTTAATTTCAGGAGCAAAGCACGAGGTCAGGTCTTTCATTGTGCATTAGGTGTTGGTCTTGTTTACTCTCCAGCCTAACATTGCGCTCAACCGGAGCGCGGTTACAATGTGGTTTTATTTTTCAGCCTCCTAGAGGCGCCTACTTTTGGCTTTCGTGTTTTTCGTGGATAAATAGCGGTTTTTAGGATTATGGGACTGTACAGGTGGCTAGTTGAGTCTTTTAGGAAGTTTGTAAGAGGGGAATAAATGAAAGTATTGGTGGTTGGCGGAGCAGGCTATATTGGCTCGCACATGGTGAAGATGCTCCTCGCCGAAGGGCATGAGGTCATCACGTTCGATAATCTTTCCAGCGGACATCGTGATGCGGTGCTAGGCGGTGAATTTTTCTTGGGTGATTTGGCAGGTCAGGCGGAGCTGGATGCGGTCTTCGTGCAGCACAGGCCGGATGCGGTCATGCACTTTGCCTCGTTTATTCAGGTCGGCGAGTCGGTGCGCCGTCCGGACATGTATTACCGCAACAACTTTTCCAACACACTCAATTTGCTGGATGCCATGGTGGCTCATGATGTGAAACATTTTATTTTCTCATCGACCGCAGCGGTGTTTGGTGAACCGGACTATGTACCCATTGACGAAGCGCATCCGAACCGACCGGTCAATCCTTATGGCCGCTCGAAGTGGATGGTAGAGCAAATCCTTGCCGATTATGATCATGCATTCGGATTGAAATCCGTTTGCCTGCGTTATTTCAATGCGGCCGGCGCTGATCCGGATGGTCTGCTGGGTGAGCGCCATGATCCCGAAACGCACCTGATCCCGTTGATCCTACAGGCAGCATCAGGCCGCAGGCCAGAAATTCAGGTATTCGGCCGCGATTACGATACGCCTGATGGCACCTGTATTCGCGATTACATCCATATTGTTGACCTTTGTGCAGCGCATTTACTTGCGCTACAGCACTTGATAGGCGGTGGTGCCAGCGAGCGCTTCAACCTCGGTAATGGCTCAGGATTTTCTGTGCAGCAGGTGATCGATACCGTTGAAAAAGTGACCGGCAGTAAGGTGATAGTAGTGGATGGGCCGCGCCGTGCTGGCGATCCGGCGCGCTTGGTTGCTGATTCAACACGCGCTCGTGCTCAACTGGGATGGGAGCCGATGTTTGCCGATCTGGAAGCGATTGTTGCACATGCCTGGGCTTGGGAACGTAAGTTCAGCGGGGATTGTTTATTTCGGAGTGCCAATTCGCAACGTAAGACACGTACATCATGGAATGTGACTGATCAACTAAACGGTATTAAAGCTACAAAAATTGTAGCTCAGGAGTATGTTGAAATTTTTGAACACATCCATGAAATTTGCCGAAATAGTGGTGAAGCACATCGAATTATCGAGCAATTAGTTGAACGTTTGAAACTCTAGCTAAGGCATTTGTTTGGCATACGCTAAACGTCATCATCTGATCCGCAGCCTAAACCAATTCAGTCAACGTGTGCCGAATCAGGAAAAATATCGGCGATAGGTTTTTATCAAATGAGCCTTGGCTATAAAATCTCGATGTAATCCTTATTATCTTGGAATAATGCCTGTTCTATGATGTGGCAATTATCCAATAAGGTTTTAATAGTCGCTGCCTTGGATTGGTTACCCACTTTTAGCCAAATTACTTTTGGCGGCGATCCGTATAACAGATTCATTTCGTAAAAGTCGGCGTCTTTGGTGGTCATCACATAGCCGTTATCAATGGCATATTGGCGGATAGTTTTGTCATCAGCCTGTTCCATATTCATCAGCGCCACTTGCGTTGAACCGGGGTAACTGTCTTGGATAAAAGGCACTATGCGCCGTGATAAATTCTCATCCAGCAACAGTTTCATAATGTCTTGATGGTAATTGAACGGCGCTCCCTATCGGCAGCAAACAGTAAACACGCGGTAATGTCGTCGTTGCTGAGTTCAGGGAAGTCATCAATAATTTCATCGCGGCTCATGCCCTCAGCTAGCCAGGAAAGCACGTCATAAACGGTTATCCTAAGCCCTCTGATGCAGGGCTTGCCGCTACGCTTGCCGGGTTCTATGGTAATAATATCGTGATAGTCGATAGTCATTGAGTTAGCCTCTATTTTGTTTGCGTGTGACAATATCGGCGGATTGCTTAAGCCCAGCCGACTTCAACATAAATCAGTAATATTTGCATCTGTTTGTTCTTAAAGGAGAAACGGATTGACGACTTCAAGCTGATTATCAAACACCTGTCCATGCTGCATATCCTCGGAAAATAGTGTCTGGCAATCGGCAAGTAATGCGGCGGCAATAATTAGGCTATCCCAGTGTGACAGTGAATAACGTTTAGCCAAGTCTATAGCTTTACGAATCGCATGAGCATTAACGGCGACCACTTCGCATAAATCCAGCAAGCTTTCAGCTATTTCGTGGGCTTCTGATAATAAAAACCCATGTTTTCTGATTAATACACTAACCGTTTCATTGATAACTTGGGTGCTGATGACCGGCGCGGCCTGAATGATTGCAACGGCGCGAAAGGATTTATCCTGATCTTGCGACTCGGCATAGATAAACAGATTGGTGTCGGCAAACACTCTAGCGGTCATAGCATTCTTCACGGTTAAATTTACCTGCTTTGAAACGACCGCGATATTTTGCCAAAACAGCTAGCGCGTTTTCTCTGCGTATACGCTCATCCTCGGCTTGCTTGGATTTTAGCCCCTCTGCAAAATTCAGCACTTCGGCGGCGGTGTTTTCAGGCAAAGTTTTGACGGTTTCATAAATGCGTTCTGCAATGTTCATTGAATTAACCTCTGTTTTGTTTGAGTGGGACAGCGTCGGCGGATTGTTTTAACCCTGCCGATTTCAATATTTCAATTGTAACGCTGTTTTCGCCGATTAACTGGTCATTTTTCCGCGCTGCTTTACAATGACTACTTTTTTGGAGTCAGGTAGGTTGAAACGTGTAACGCAATATGCAGACCCTAAAAAGCCAAGCCGCACCAACGATGCAAGTTTTGAAGGAGCATGGTTTGGAGAAGGTGTAAAATTAAAAAAGGTCACGTTTTCGACTGGGCTCTTGCCGCTTAAATTAACTCGCACTAAGGATGGCGCACAACTTTGGACACATCCGTGAGCAATATAAAAATCTTAGTCAAAATTAATAACTACATCGAAGTTACCCCCAAAATGCTGTCCTGTGTGGTGGATGCTGATCAATACAGACAAGAAACCTCACCCTTTTCTCAATACATAACTTATGTCAAAACTAAAAGTAATGTCGAGATACAAACCATAACAGATGAGGAGATCATAACCCCGCAAACCGTAGATATAGAGGAAATTATGGGCGAGAACAACCGCCTTACACGGGAGAACGACCTTCTGAAAGAAAAGCTGGCAAAGCTAACCCCGACAAACTTTAGCAAAGATCAAACGATGACGAACCAATAGTAACCTATTGGCTGTGATTGTTCGTCCCTGGCACTGGATTCCGGCATAACCCACAGGGATGTGGGGAATGCAGATATTGCATAACGCCATGGATGGCGTGTAGTAGAGCAATGCAGGAGCTATTGCCGAGGAGTAAATATCTGTCCTTGCCGAACCGACGAGCTTGGGAAATTTGTGGGGATACCACCTCATGGTCATAACTCAATTGATCTTGAATTGAGCTGACTTTCTGTCGCCACGCCTCTGTTTGTAAGTAGTCGTACGGGTTTATCCTGAATATTAGACAAGAGATACTGGACGAAGTTTTTAGAGATATTCATACTGATGTAAAAATCAACGGAGCTGCCAAGCCCTCATCACAGGAGTAACGCCTTTGTCCCTCCAGTCAATTAAGCAACAGTTTTTCGCCTTGCTCGACAAGCCTTATAGCTCGACGCATTATCTAGTGAGCTGGGTTTTCTTGCGCGGTTTGGCGGTCATCTATTTTGCCGCTTTTGCCTCAATGGCTGTGCAAATTGAGGGCTTGATCGGTGCAAACGGCATACTCCCGATCCGATCCAAATTGACGGAAATAGCGCGGCTTTTTCCCAATAGCAAATACATCGAGTTCCCCACACTATTCTGGATTAATGCCTCGGATCAGGCGCTGATGTTGGTTTGCTTGGCGGGCATGGCGGCGGCTGTTTTATTGCTGATGAATATGTTCGCCAGAATGGCTTTGGTGCTCTGCTATCTGCTGTACCTGTCGATTTCTGTAGCCGGGCAGGACTTTACCGCATTCCAATGGGACGTGTTTTTGCTTGAGGCGGGTTTTCTGGGGATATTTTTGACCTGGGGTTCGGAACTGATCGTTTTTTTATACCGCTGGTTAATCGCCCGTTTCATGTTTATGGGCGGCGTGGTCAAGCTTGCCAGCGGCGATCCTTCCTGGGCTAACCTGACGGCGCTAAACTATCATTATCAGACTCAGCCTTTGCCGTCGCCGCTTGCCTTTTACGCCTATTACCTGCCGCAATGGTTTAATGAGTTTTGCGTTGCGGCGGTATTGGTTATCGAGCTTATTGTGCCGTTTTTTGTGTTTCTGTCTCGGCGGTTTCGCCTTTTTGCTGCTTGGAGTTTTATCGTTCTGCAAGGCAGTATTATCCTTACCGGCAGTTATAATTTCTTCAATGTGCTGACGATTTTGTTGTGCCTGTTTTTATTTGACGACGAGGATGTTGAAAAACGGCTGCCGACCCAGCTTATTTCTGCTATTCGGCAAAAACAATCCAGCCCCACCTCTATTGCCAATGCCGCCGCCAAGTTTTGGGTGGCTCTAGTGCTTTTGGTCTGTGCGACGCAAATCTGGATGTACCATGCCAAGCGTACGCCTGTCACGCCGCTAGATTACTTGGTACAAGCGACATCGACCTTTGCGCTGATCAACAATTACGGCCCCTTTGCGATCATGACCACCGAGCGCCTTGAAATTATTGTCGAGGGTTCAAACGACGGCAACAGCTGGCAAGCCTATCAATTCAACTACAAGCCGGTCAATCTCGATCAACCGCTAAAATGGAATATTCCGCATCAACCGAGGCTGGACTGGCAAATGTGGTTCGCGGCGATGGAAAAACCGGCAGCGGATTCATGGTTTGCCAAGTTCATGGGTAGGCTTCAGGAAGGATCGCCACAAGTGCTGTCATTGTTAGCGGCTAACCCGTTTCCGGAAAAACCGCCGGTTTATCTGCGCGCTCTTTTATACCGCTATTCTTATGCCACCCGTGAGCAACGCGCAGCCACCGGGCAAATCTGGCAGCGTGAATATCTGCGGGTCTATTGGCCGCTGGAAAGTCAGTGTTGCTGTTGTACGAAGCGGAGTTGAATCCGACATTCAATCCCATATGGTTAGGTGTTAGTACTGATTGCTCTATTGACTCAAGTCTTATATCGTTTAATTAAAGGCGTTGTCTAATTGACGTAAATCCAACATGCGTCTGTCGGCGACTGTACAGGGATGTTTTTGAAGGAGCCTGAAAGCATTTATAGCCCCATCTTAAATCGAGTACCTTATTATGCGTGTCATTATTATTGGACTGTCTATTATATTTTTTACCTTATCAGCAATTATCACGTTTAAGGCGCAGGGACTCCTCCCTGTTCAGAAACCGCCATATCAGGACAACCTGGAAGACATAACGTCTGAATCAAGCAATATCATAAAAAAATTGGTCGAAGATCAGGAGACCAACAGGGCTATTGTTGCAGACCTACAGGCGACAATTACTCAGCTTGAGGACAAACTCAAAACAAAAGAACAAGTCCTTGAAAGTGTTAAAACCCCAGATGCCGAAAACACGCCACGAACCCTGGCGGTCTTTGACGGAGGGACGTTTAGTCCTGGGAAGATTGCCATAAATGAGGTTGCTTTATCTACGATTGAGAATTTTGTCGGGGAAATATCAGCAGCTCAAGGCAGTCGCGTCATTATAGAAGGTCATACCGACAATATACCGACCGGTAAGCTAAACGTTGACAATATGGATCTGTCATTACGCAGGGCAAGAGCCATCGCGAATATATTGATTTCTCATGGTATCTCACCTGATCGGATATCAGCAATCGGTTATGGCGACGCCCAGCCGATAGACTCCAACGACACGGAAGAGGGCCGAGTAAAAAACCGCAGGGTCGAGGTAAAACTTGTACCTAAAGAAGGAAAGAATTAATGGACATGTACACAGAGCACTTTAATCTCAAGTTACTCCCATTCGAGAATGTACCGGATCCACTGTTCTTTTACGACTATGGCGACCATGCCCTGATACGGAAACAGATATCCGGGTCTTTACAAAGCGGTCGGGGTTTAATCGTTGTCATCGGGCCTATCGGTTCCGGCAAGACGACCCTCAGCCAAATGATAAAATTCGATTTTCCCGAAAATATCAAATTAATATGGATGGGTGAGCCGCCTGCAAACAGCACTAATCTCTATTTATTTCTCGCCCAGGAACTCGGATTAAAGCCGTCATCGACTGAGAAGACCTTTGTTATGAGGGATGTCAGAAATATTCTTTTAAAGCTCAATTCTGAAGGTAAGAAGTGCCTAATCATCATGGATGAGTCGCATCTGATGTCCGGCGATGTTATCAATGGCATCCGTTTGCTGAACAATCTTGAAGAAGGATCAATCAAGCTCATCCAGATGCTGCTCCTCGGTCAGGAAGAATTGATGGAAATCATAAACAGGCCTGAGATGGAACCCTTTAAACAGCGAATCGCTACACTCGAAATTCTGGGAAAGATGAATATCGATACAATGCGCAAATATGTCTCGCATCGCATTCAGGTGGCCGGTGGCACCCCCGTCCTCATTTCAGATACGGGGTGGGAGGCGCTGTCCATTGCATTTGGTAGCGGTGGGACGCCGCGTACGATCAACTCATTGTGCGACAGGTCATTCAACATTGCTTTTGAACGGGAAAAACCAGTCGTTGATGCGCTGGACATCTATGAAGCAACGCAGAGAATGGGATTAAGAACAGATGTCTTTCATTACATTTGTTTGCTAAATACTAGGAGGCTGTCGGATTAATAGAGCGAACCACCCCGCTTAATCACGTTTAAAATTTAAAAAAATGGTTTGTTGGGATTTTTAATGCCCTTGGTTCTGATTTATCACCCCATCAAGGCTCTTTTCCTCCCTATTAGCCTCTCAATAC
>CAMAUL010000115.1 GCA_945861405.1 Candidatus Methylobacter oryzae
TTATATTCAAAAAAGTCCGTATCGGGTAGCCGGGTTAACGCCGCGCCGTTATGGCTAAAACATACTGTTTCTGCATAAGGCAGATATACCTTAACTTGAATACGATTGTTCTTGAGATGACGGCCTAAAACTGAAAAAGGATCATGATGTCTGGCTTCCATGATTTTAATAGCATCTGAATCCGGTGGATTTATCTCCAGGGATGGAGTGTATGCCGCAAGACTGCCGGGAGCAGTCGCGGCGATCTCCAGCGATGGAGTGTATGCCGCAAGCCTGTCGGGAACAGGCTCGGTATTAGATTGCTTTTTCACTATGGATAGCCTCGGCGTAGTAGAATAATAGTTGAGTGAATGTTACCAAACACATCAAGAGTTGTCAGTCTATTCCACATGGAGATGAAAAATGTCAGCATCAAGTAATCAAAAGCATGAGCACAATGTCAGTCATTTAACCCGCAACACCATCGCATTAATATTGGCCGGGGGGCGCGGATCACGATTAATGAATATGACCGATTGGCGCGCCAAACCAGCGGTGCCGTTCGGCGGCAAGTTCCGAATTATTGATTTCCCGCTGTCTAACTGCATGAATTCAGGGATACGCAAGATAGGCGTTTTGACCCAATACAAAGCGGACTCCCTGATCCGGCATATTCAGCAGGGTTGGGGGTTTTTGCGCGGCGAGTTCGGCGAATATGTCGATTTGATGCCCGCCCAGCAGCGGCTTGATGAGAATTCCTGGTATCAGGGAACTGCGGATGCCGTTTTTCAGAATGTTGACATTCTGCGCAGCCGTCGTCCCGAGTTTATTTTAGTGCTGGCCGGCGATCACATTTATAAAATGGATTACGGCGCGATGCTTGCCGATCATGTTGAAAAAAATGCCGACTTGACGATAGGCTGCATAGAAGTCTCGTTGGAGGATGCCACGGCCTTTGGCGTGATGGATGTCGATGACAACCGGCGGGTCAGGGCTTTCGTCGAAAAACCCGAGCATCCCCCTGTTATGCCGGGCAGAACGAACACGGCGTTGGCGTCGATGGGGATTTATATTTTTAATGCCGGTTTCCTGTTTGAGCAATTGCTTAAAGATGCGGATACCCCAGGCTCAACCCGCGATTTCGGCAAAGATATTATCCCCGCCGTGATCGATAAATATATGGTCAATGCGTACCCCTTTTTGGACTTGCAAAGCGGGGAGCAAAGTTACTGGCGCGATGTCGGCACCATTGATGCCTACTGGTCTGCCAATATGGAATTGATCGGGGTAAATCCTGATTTAAATTTGTACGATAAAGCCTGGCCTATCTGGACGTATCAAGCGCAAACGCCTCCTGCCAAATTTGTTTTCGACAATGACGACCGGCGTGGGCAGGCCGTGGACTCAATGGTCTCAGGCGGCTGTGTGATTTCCGGGGCAAAAGTCAGGCATTCTTTGTTATTTTCGAATGTCCGCGTTAATTCGTACTCGACTTTAGATGACACCATCGTTTTGCCGGAAGTTAATATCGGTCGTCATTGCCGCATTACCAAGGCGATTATAGAAAAAGGCTGTGAAATTCCAGAAGGCACGGTCATCGGTGAGGATGGAGTAGAAGACAAAAAAAGATTCCATGTAAGTCCCGGCGGAGTCGTTCTGGTTACGACCGATATGCTGGGGCAAAAAAGACACTATGTCCGTTAAACATAAATTGAAACTGGTGCTGTGCTGGCACATGCATCAGCCGGAATACAGGGATTTGCAAACCGGAGAGTTTAAGCTGCCGTGGACGTATCTGCATGTTATTAAAGACTATGTGGATATGGTGGCGCATCTTGAAGCCGTGCCTAATGCCAAGGCAGTAGTCAATTTTGCGCCCATCCTGCTGGAACAAATCGAGGAATATGCCCGCCAAGTCAACGGCTATTTGCATGACCGCATTTCGATCACCGATCCTTTGCTGGCGGCCCTGGTAAACCCCAGCATCCCTGCCGATCCCGAACAACGCATGAAGCTGGTTAAGGACTGCATGCGGGCGAACCGGGAACGGCAAATCAACCGCTATCCGACTTTCGAACGATTGGTTGAAATGGCCAACTGGCTGGAACAACATTATGATTCACTAACTTACGTCAATTCCCAGTTTATCAGCGACATTCTGGCTTGGTATCATCTGATTTGGATGGGGGAAACCATAAAGTTGACTGACAACCGGGTAAAACGCCTGATCGAAAAAGGCTCCGGCTACACCTTGCATGACCGGATCGAAATTGTAGAGGTCATTGCCGAGCAACTGACCAGTGTTATCTGTCGCTATAAGGTATTAGCGAAAAAAGGACAGGTTGAACTTTCCGTGACACCTTACGCCCACCCTATCATGCCGCTGCTGCTGGATTTGAATTCCACTCACGAGGCGATGCCGAATGCCCCTTTGCCGGAACTGGATGCCTATCCGGGCGGTGCGGAACGGGTCATGTGGCATCTTGAAAAAGGCGTGCAAACCTTTAAGCGCTTGTTCGGTTTTGAACCTAAAGGCTGCTGGCCTTCGGAAGGCAGCATCAGCGATCAGACCTTAAAAATACTGGGCGATTTCGGTTTTAACTGGACCGCAAGCGGCGGCTCTGTGCTACATAACAGCTTGAATCTTGCTGAAAACACCAAACAATCGGGAATCCATCATCCTTTCAAGCTTAACAAAACCGACATAGCCTGTTTTTTCCGGGATGACGGCTTATCCGATCTGATCGGTTTTGAGTATTCAAAATGGCATGCCGATGACGCGGTCGGCGATTTAATCCACCATCTGGAAAATATCGCTATGCATGAATCCGGCGACAAGGTGGTTTCAATTATCATGGATGGCGAAAATGCCTGGGAATATTACCCGGATAACGGCTACCACTTTCTCAGCGCCCTGTATCATCGGCTGGCCAATCATCCGGGCATTGAATTAACAACATTCTCGGAATGCCTGGAAAACAAGGTTGACGTTAAACCGCTGGCAAAAATGGTCGCAGGCAGTTGGGTTTACGGTACGTTCTCGACTTGGATAGGCGATGCGGACAAGAATCGCGGCTGGGATATGCTCGGCGATGCCAAGTGGGCATTCGACAAGGCGATTTCAGCCGGTCAATTAACGGATAAACAAGTGCAGCAGGCCGAACTTCAGCTGGCCATTTGCGAGGGTTCCGACTGGTTCTGGTGGTTTGGCGATTATAATCCCGGGGAAGCAGTCAGTAACTTTGAAAAGCAATTCCGGCTTAATTTGGCTAACTTGTATAAACTGCTGGGTGAAGAACCCCCCGCTTATCTGGCGATGTCATTTACGCAGGGTTCCGGCGCTCCGGCGATGGGCGGCGCAATGCGTCCGGGTGTTGAGCTTGCGTAAATCTAAAATGGGTGTGGACGTGGAACTTTTCCAGTTCCCACGCAGCGCGTTCATCGTTATACACAAGTGTCTGCGGTACACCGTCATCCCGGCAGGGATTGCCGGGATCCACGACTGCAAGGATGCAGGAGGTAGAGCAACGCAGGAGCAGTTGCCGAGAGCACAGGGATGTGAATGCTTGATTTAACGGAGTAATCCCCGGTGATTAGACTTATTTCCTGTTTTGGCATTGCCATCCATGGCTTCTGGATTCCGGCAATCACTGCCGGAATGACGTGCTTTTAAATATTTGTGAATAAATAACGACGAGCGCGGCACGTGGGAACGAGGAACCTGTGTCATCCGTGTTCCATATATAAAACATAAACCAGAGATCACTGAGTGTGAATGACATCTTAAATAAACGCCGCGCCGGTATTCTGCTGCATATTACCTCGTTACCGGGTGAAGGCCGCCAGGGCGATCTGGGGCATGAAGCTTATCATTTTGTAAAATTTCTGCATGATTCCGGGGTTAGCGTATGGCAGGTTCTCCCGTTAGGTATGACCCATGCGGATGGCTCACCTTACCAATGTCTGTCCGCCCACGCCGGTAATCCCGACTTAATCAATATCGATTGGCTGGTGAAACAGGGCTGGCTGCAACGCGCTGATAAATGCGTTGAATGCGCCGGAAACTGCGCCACAAGGTGCATGATAACCAAGGCTTATTATGGCTTCTTGGAGCGCGCCCAACAAAAGGATCAGCATGATTTTGAACAATTTTGCCGGGAAAAAGCATTCTGGCTCGATGACTTCGCGTTGTTCCTGGCGCTCAGGGTTGAATTCAATCAGCAATGCTGGAACCAATGGCCTGAGCATTTCAAGGAACGCGATGAACTGACCCTAAAAGAAGCGCGCCGCCGGTTAAAGACCCAAATCGAATGCATTAAATTCGAGCAATATGTGTTCTTCCGTCAATGGCTGGAATTAAAAGCTCATGCCAACCGGCATGGCGTGTTGTTGTTTGGCGATATACCTATTTTTGTGTCTTACGACAGCGCCGATGTCTGGGCACATCGTGAGGTTTTCAAGCTGGATGAATCCGGCGAAATGTCCGTCGTGACCGGTGTGCCGCCCGATTATTTCTCCGAAACCGGGCAACGCTGGGGCAATCCGCACTATAACTGGAATTACCTGGAGAAAACCGGATTCCATTGGTGGGTCGAACGGATGCAAACCCAGCTGGAGCTGTTCGATATTATCCGCATCGACCATTTTCGGGGGCTGGAAGCTGCTTGGGAAATACCGGCCAATGAAGATACTGCAATCAATGGCGAATGGGTTAAAGCGCCGGGGCAAGCGTTGTTATATGCGATCAAAGCCAAGCACGGGGCAATTCCTCTGGTTGCCGAAGACCTAGGCATTATTACCCCCGAAGTCGAAGCGCTAAGGGATGAATTTCATTTGCCGGGCATGAAAATTTTGCAGTTTGCATTCGGCAGCGGCCCGGATAATCCTTATTTACCGGATAATTACGAGAAAAACTGCGTCGCTTATACCGGCACCCATGACAACGACACGACCTTAGGTTGGTTGCAGGGTATTAGCGAACATGAGAAAAACTACATTTACGATTATCTGGGCAATCCGGCAATGCCGCTGCATTGCGCGTTGATTCGAGCCGCGTTGGCATCGGTTGCCAATCTTGCGGTGATCCCGATGCAGGACATTCTGGAGCTGGGTTCCGAGCATCGGATGAATATACCCGGCACCATCGAAGGCAACTGGAAGTGGCGCTTTCAGTGGGATCAGTTATCGCATGAACAGGCAGTCAGATTTGCCTATCTGATTGAGCTGTTTAATCGTAAATAACGGGACGACTGGAAGGTCGTCCCTGGAACTTAAGCAGGGTTAATCGTCGCCTTCGCGAACCGCCTGTTTAGGAAGCGGTAGCAACGGAAAGTTGTAGCCGCTGATGATGGTTCGAATCTTATCTGCTTTGTCTGCAATCAGCTTGTTAAGGGTCTCCTTCCTGGCTTTATCGCCATTACGCACACCCATCGCCATCGCAAATTCAAATTTCATGTCCGGGGTCGATTTCATCGGAATCATTGCGTAACTGTTTTTGGGGCTTTGTGCCACGACATAGCCTGCCATAGGCCCCCACAAAATAACCATGTCGATTTTTTTGGCTTTAAGATCCTTTTCTATCTGCATGGCCACATTATTATCACCATCGCCTGTCATTGATTGATAAGGTATGCCCACATCCAGCAAGCCGTTTTTTTGCATCCAGGTCGTTCCGGGGCCGCGATCAAACATCGCAATTTTCAATGCGTCCTGCCTTTGCTCCGGCAAATCGGCTAATTGAGCGGCATCGGTAATATCGTCCCAACCGCGCCCTTTGGCGATTAACAGCACATAAGTCGATTGGTAGTACGGCGCAGTTGTTAAGGTGAGATCGTAACCTGCCGGAACGCCCATAATGACATCGCATTTATAGTCGTTGCTTTCCACGTCGGTGTCTTTTAGCGGCGCATTCAAGGTGTTGCGGATAAAGCCGATTCGTTGCGGCATCCAGGTGTACTCAACAGTCTGTCCAAGCTCCTTGGCAAACAGTTCGGCAATTTTGTTTTCAAAGCCGTCTTTGTTTTTTGTCGAATAAGGGGGATTCAACGGGTCGGCACAGACTTTGAATTTTTCATCTGCCGAGGCAATAAAGCTGAGGGCGGACAGGAACAGGATAGCGAGTATGGTGTTAAGGTGAGGCAAAGTCCTCATTAATATCTCCTTGGATGTATCAAGCAATAAAGACTAATAGTTTACTGTATAAACAGGCAAAAAAAAGCCCCGGTTGATAAATCAACCGGGGCTTTTTACCCAATCTAAAAAATCAGATCGATTTAGTTACTGGGTAATGTAAATACAGTCAATACACCGCCCAATTTAGTGAAAGAGCTTAAACTTCTATAAGCGCCCACAGCTCCTAAACCTTCAGTGTTAGACTTGTCAGTACCGTCATCAATACCTGCTGCGATACCGATACCTGCCCAACCGCCGATACCGGAAAGAACGCCAACATATTGTTTGCCGCCAAATTCCCAAGTATTAACGTTGCCGATGATGCCGGAAGGTGTTTTGAACTTGTACAGTTCTTTACCAGTTTTGGCGTCAACCGCTTTCAGGTAGCCTTCCAGAGTGCCGTAAAATACGACACCGCCAGCAGTTGCCACAGAACCCGACCAAACAGAGAATGGTTCTTTGTTAGACCAAGCGATTTTACCTGTTTTGGCATCATAAGCCGTGAACTGACCCAGGTTGGTTGAATTGTCTGGTTTACCAGTCAATACATCCGCGCCGGCAGGCATCATGGTTAATGTAGCACCAACATAAGGTTGACCCGCTGTGTATGAAACTTCGAATGGTTCGTAGTCCATGCACAAATGGTTACCAGAGATATAGAACAGGCCGGTTTGTGGAGAGTAAGAAACCGGTTGTTGATTTTTACTTCCTAATGCAGCAGGGCAAACGCCTGTTGTGTTAACGTCTTCACCGTTTTGCTGAGTACTGTACTTAGCGACGACTTCTGGACGACCTGTTTTCATGTCGACATGAGTTGCCCAGTTAACCGATTTGTCGAATTTCTCAGCGACAAGCAGTTCACCGGTTTCACGATCTAACGTATAGCCAAAACCGTTACGGTCGAAATGCACGATAGTTTTGTGCATTTTGCCTTTAACTTCCTGGTCAACCAGAACAGTTTCGTTGATACCGTCAAAGTCCCACTCATCGTGCGGAGTCATTTGGTATACCCATTTAACCGCACCGGTGTCTGCGTCACGAGCCCACAATGACATAGACCATTTGTTGTCGCCTGGACGTTGCACAGGGTTCCAAGTAGATGGGTTGCCAGATCCATAATAGATCAGGTTCAATTTAGGGTCGTAGCTAGTCCAGCCCCAAGTAGTACCGCCGCCTATTTTCCACTGGTCGCCTTGCCAAGTGCTTATGCTTGAGTCAGCGCCTACTGGAACAGTTTTGCCGTCTTTCCAGGTAGTTGTTTTCTTTGCATCGATCAGAGTGTCTTTGTCTGGCCCCATGCTGTAGCCTTTCCAGACCAACTCGCCGGTGTTGATGTTATAAGCCGCCAAGAAACCGCGAACACCAAATTCACCGCCGGAAATACCAGTCAAAACAGTATCTTTAACAACTAAAGGTGCAGAAGTATTGGTCATACCCAATTTAGGGTCGCCGTTTTGCACACTCCAAACGCGTTTACCGGTTTTTGCGTCCAACGCAGTTAAAACGGTATCGGATTGTTGCAAGAAGATTTTTCCGTTACCGTAAGCCAAACCACGGTTGACCGTGTCGCAGCACATAACCGGAATAGTCACGTCAGCATCTTGTGTTGGCGTAAATTCCCAGATTACAGATTGAGTTTTTTGGTCAATCGCGTAAACAGTGTTAGGGAATGGCGTGTGTATGTAAAGAACATCGTTGACAACCAAAGGGCCGCCTTCATGTCCACGTAAGACGCCTGTAGAAAAAGACCAGGCTGGTTGCAAGTTCTTCACGTTAGTAGCGTTGATTTCACTGAGTTTGCTGTAACGAGTACCTGCGTAATCACCACCCCAA
>CAMAUL010000116.1 GCA_945861405.1 Candidatus Methylobacter oryzae
AAGAGTGCAGGAAGTCAATAAAGTTGACTAAAATAGTAAAGTATTCAAGGCGACATTCTATATAACCTTAAATATCAATTAATTAAAGTAATATTCTGCCAAGAATCCATCAGATTGTCTATGGATTTTGGCTTAAGTTTATAGGATTGCCCCTATACCGAACAGCCTACGCTTCATTAGCACCTGTGACCTAGCGTAGACAGCTTTCCACTAATAACATACCCTTAACAAGAAAGGACTTTCATTCTTCCTTATTTTTCAATATATGTACAGTCAGCCTAGGCTTACAAGTGAGTTGACATGGCACTATACCTAGGAAAACAGCCGTTCGCCTACGTACTTCACGCAAATAAAATAAAAATAAAAGACAAAAAACATTAATTCAACCGATTCAGCCTGCCTTGATGACGAGGTCTATTACTTTTTTGAATCAATGGGGGAAGAAACAGTGCCATGGATGGCAATATTAAATCAACCCACAAGTCTTCAACAGGAATACATTATTCAATTAACGTTTTTTAGCCGTATAAGACTTATTCTTCATACGGACTATCACATCCCTGTGCTCTGGATCCCGGCAATCCCTGCCGGGATGACGGTGTACCGCAGACATTTGTGTATAACGATGAACTTCCGTATAGGGGAAGATAAACAAATCCGTTTAAATCCGCGCCATCCCTATTATTTTTTTGCAGCTACCAAATAGTTATTCGCTTAAGTCGCGCCCTTATCCAACTCTTTCAAATGCTTTAATTTTTCCTTGATCTTGATTTCCAGCCCCCGGTCTACCGGCTGGTAGTATTGCCTGCCTGCCAGCTCATCGGGAAAATAATTTTCCCCGGCGGCATAAGCTTCCGGTTCGTTATGGGCATAGCGGTATTCCTTGCCGTAATCCAGCGACTTCATCAGCTTGGTCGGCGCATTTCTTAAATGCACCGGCACACCCAGGCTGCCACTTTGTCTGGCATCCGCCATTGCCGCGTTGTAAGCCATATAAACCGCGTTGCTTTTCGGCGCACAGGCCAAATAAACGACGGCTTGCGCTAGGGCCAGTTCGCCTTCCGGGCTGCCTAAGCGCTCTTGTGCTTCCCAGGCGTTGATGCAAATCTGCAAGGCTCTGGGATCGGCATTGCCTATATCCTCGGATGCCATCCTGACGATGCGCCGGGCCAGATAGGATAAATCACAGCCGCCATCCATCATCCGGCACAACCAGTAAAGCGAAGCATCGGGCGAACTGCCGCGCACGGATTTATGCAGCGCCGAAATCTGGTTATAAAATTCTTCGCCCTGATTATCAAAGCGCCGCACGCCGCCTGTCAGCACTTCCCTGGCAATGGCCTCATTAATTACCTGCCCGCCCTTTGCAGCGGCAAGTTCTACGGCAATTTCCAGCAAGTTGAGCAGTCTTCGGGCATCTCCGTCGGCCGCTTGGGCGAACTGCTGTTTGATGTCATCGGCCATTTCGATAGCCAGACCGCCCAATCCACGCGTTTTATCGGTCAGGGCATTATCGATCACCGCTAATAAATCATCGACCGTTAATGCGTTAAGCACATAGACCCGCGCCCGCGACAATAACGCATTGTTCAGCGCAAAAGACGGATTTTCGGTGGTCGCGCCGACAAAATACACCGTACCGTCTTCCACATGCGGCAGGAAGGCATCCTGTTGCGATTTGTTAAAGCGATGCACCTCATCGACGAACAAGATGGTGCGCCGATGCTGTTCCAGCTGGATTTTTTGGGCCTCGGCGACCGCCGCTCGTATTTCTTTGACACCGGACAGCACTGCCGAAATCGGCATGAACTCGGCATCGGAATGTTGAGCAATGAGTCTTGCCAGCGTGGTTTTTCCGGTGCCCGGCGGCCCCCAGAAAATCATCGAGTGCAAGCGACCCGAGACAATGGCTTCGTAAAGCGGCTTGCCGGGTTTGAGGATATGTTGCTGGCCGACGTAATCGGCAAGCTCGGTTGGCCGCATCCGGTCGGCCAAAGGTGCAGTTAAGTCATCGAAAAGCATAAAAATCAGGCGAAAGGCTAAGGACAAAGGTTCATGCTGCTTTTGCCTTGCGCCTATCCTCAATCCGAGAAAACATCGACACCCTTCGGCGCTTTAAACTCGAACAAGGTCTGCTTTAACGGCGGATTCAAAATCACATTGGAAAAATAAATACGCGTCAGCTGACCAAAGTTATCGCTTAACTCCATGCCGCCCAGCGAATCGTTATTTAAACCGATCAACACATATTTAAAACTGCTTTCCTGGTTTTTAGGCAATAATTTTATCCACATCAAATTGCCGTCGACGCCTTGTTGCTCCATGGTGAAATTCTCATCCAGCGATATTTCGCCGCTTAGCAGCAAGGCCGGCGTTGAACCCACCGATTCATCCAGCTTTTTAACGGTAACCTGCTCCAGATCGGTATCGTAAAACCAGACTTTTCCCGACGTGGACACTATCTGCTGCTGGAAGGGTTTTAAATAATCCCAGCGGAATTTGCCCGGCCGTTGCAGATAAAAAATGCCGTAACTGGTTTGCGTAGGATTGCCTGCTTCATTAATCAATACCTGCTTGAAATCGGCGGTCAGCGATTTTGTATTCTTTAAAAATGCTTTCAACTGGCGGACAGGTTTGTCTTCCGCATAGCCTGGAACATTAAAAAGCAGCATGGACATCAAGCCCGCGAAAATTGTCATTTTTTTCATAAATAGCCTTTTTTAAACATACTCAAACCTGCCTATAAGCAGGTTTACGTTGGTTCCCAAGCTCCAGAGACCGTGAAGGTATTAAGAATTTGAAGTACAAACCTAGCTTTGTACTTCAACACTCAATTTAAAATCAATAGATTAAAAAACAATAAAATGATTTTTTAAAGCGTTTTTACAATACTTTCACAGTCTCTCCAGCTTGGGAACCGGGAAGCCATGGAGGCGATACCAAAACAGACAGTGGGTACCACCAGTAAAATCAAGCGTTCACGTCCCTGTGCTCTGGATTCCGGCAATCCCTGCCGGAATGACGGCGCACTACAGACACTTGTGTATAACGATAAGAACTGGAGCTTGGGAACTAGCACAACACCTCTTTAATTATTCGGTAATAAATCGTTAATCAATGTTTCAATTTTATTAACGGGCGAATCCAAACACGGCGAAGACTCTTCCGGCGCTGAACCAGTAATAAAGGGATACTGCTTTGCTCCCGAGCAGTTTTCATTCGCCAACAAGCCGTTAGCCGGATCGACCCAGGCCATTTTGATGTTGTCCGGCGGAATCAATGTCACCGGCTGGATTGAAATCTGCTTCATCACCGAAGTCCAGACCTGCAACGCGCCGCTGGCTCCAGTCAGCCCGGCCGGTTTGTTATCGTCCCGGCCTATCCAGACCACCGATAGATAATCGCCCGTATAACCGGCAAACCAGCTGTCTTTTGAGTCATTGGTGGTGCCGGTTTTGCCGACCAAGCCATAGTCTTCCGGGAAAGTTGAATACGCCGAGCGCCCTGTGCCTTCATGCATTACTTCCTGCAAGATGGTATTGACGATATAAGTCACCGACGGATCGAGCACCTGCCTGACCGTAAACGGGTAACTTTGCAGGCGCGTACCGTCGGCGGCAACCACCGCCCTGATGGCTTTTAACGGCGTTGCGAAACCGTCGCCGGCCAGCGTTTGGTAAATCTGGGTGACTTCCATCGGCGTCAGTTGCGCAGCTCCCAGCAGGAACGACGGGAACAGATCGACAGGCCTCGTGATGCCCATGCTGCGTAAGGTTTTCGCGACCCTGGCGACGCCAATATCCATGCCTATCCGCACCGTAGCCATATTATAAGAATGCGCCAATGCAGTATGGAAACCTACAACACCATGCTCTTCGTGATCGTAGTTTTTAGGACTCCAGTCACCAGTACCCGCCCCCTTAACAGTAATCTCCGTATCGCTGACTGGCGTGGTAATGGTGTACTTGTCAGGGTATTCCAACGCAGTCAAATACACGACCGGCTTGATTAACGAGCCTATCGGCCTGACCGCATCCAGGGCGCGATTAAATCCCGAGCTGGATTGCTCACGACCGCTCATCAATGCGGCAATCTCGCCGCTGTCCCGGCGTGTGACGATCGCAGCCGCTTCAAGTTCGTTAGCTTTAGGCAGTTTTTCCAGCTGATCCAGCTTTTTGGACAGCGCATCATCCAGCGCATCCTGAACCCGAGTATCCAGCGTGGTGAAAATCTTGAGTCCCTCGGAGGTTAAATCCTCTTCTTTGTAATCCTGTCTTAGTTGACGCTTGACCAAATCGAGAAAGCCCGGATAACGGTTGGTCGATCTGTGGGTATTGGCGATCACATTCAAAGGCTTGGCTGATGCCGCCAGTGTCTGCTCCTTAGTGATATAGCCTTCGGCCTCCATCTGTTCCAGCACCAGATTGCGCCGTTGCAGGGAGCGCTCGGCATAGCGCCTGGGATCGTACTCGGACGGCCCGCGCACCAATGCAATCAACGAGGCGATATGCTCCAACGGCAAGTCCTTTAACGAACCGCCGAAATAGAATTCACTGGCCAGACCAAAGCCATGCACGGCGCTGGCGCCATCCTGACCCAGATAGATTTCATTCAAATAGGCTTCGAGAATCTCGTCCTTACTGTAACGGTATTCCAAAATCAGCGCCATCAAGGCTTCTTTGACTTTACGCGACAAGCTGCGTTCAGCGGTCAAATAAAAGTTTTTAACCAGCTGCTGGGTAATCGTGCTGCCGCCTTGCACCATATGCCCGGCCAGCGTATTCATCCACATCGCTCTGGCAATGCCCTTGAATGAGATACCGATATGCTGGTAAAAATCCCGGTCTTCCGAGGCCAGCAAGCCCTTAATCAACGCATCGGGGGCTTCTTCCAGCTTGATTAAAACCCGGTCTTCTTTGATTCGGGGATATAAACTGCCGATCTGCACGGGATCCAGTTGCACAATGGCAAGGTCTTTGGATTGCTTCGCGTCGACGATGTTGGCAATGCCGGTCGGCGTGAAATTTACCCGTATCACGCTGCTGGGTTGGGTTTGATCCCAGAAGGTAAACTCCCGGGTCTTTACACTGACTTGCGAGCCGTTTTTAAAGTAGGTGCCTTCCGAAGACAAATGAGCATCCAGCCGGTAATGCAGCGTCTGCAATAACTCCTCAAACTTCGGTGCGGTCAGGTTAAAACCCGCATAAAGTTCTACCGGACTGGCATAAACCCGCGCCGGAATTGCCCAGCGTTTGCCCTCGAATTGGGTGCGCACGTTGTAATCAAGGTAGCCCAGATAACCCGCCAATATAAGCGCAAATCCGGCCATGGAAAGCAGCAGCATATTCCTGAACCAATGCGAAGTTGATTTTTTGGATGCTGTCTTTTTACTGTCGTATCGACCTGATCCGCGTTTTTTCGTTTTTTCTGCCATAACCTCTTGCAACTTTAATTTTTAACAGGGCCATTATACATAAAGTGCCATAGATTTGAGATACAACTGCATGTCCAGACATTTGCTCCGGCAATATCGGCATTCCCAACATCCATCTGAGTTATACAGGATCTGCTGTGTGCCTGGGTGCGCCTTTTTTATGTCATAAGCCAACTCGCTTAGGCACTCCAAGCAAGGTCGCAGTTAAAATCACATCCTTTATTTAACGCAACACCTGCTCAGGAAGAATTTATTTTAATCAATGTCCGCAGCCATGCTAAGGTATATCAAGCATAAGCCGGGGTAAAATCTGGATAATGCAGATGCTGTTCAGGCAATAATTTTGCTGATAGAATCCAAATTAACCTTAAACCACAATAAATTACCCACATTAGAAGGTAACGCTCATGTCCGAACATATTTCCGAAGCACTCGCTATTGCCAATCAAGAAGCCGAACGCGCCAGACAGGCAGCAAACCGTTGTGTAGATTTCTGTCAATCGGCTGAACAATCTCAACGAGCCGCTGAACTACAGGCACAATCAGCATCCGAACGTGCAGTTCAAGCTGATCAACATGCGCATCAAGCCGCATTAGTTCGCCATCATGCGGAAACGCATGCTGAAAATGCCGGTAATGCAACTCGGAATGCTAACGACAGCGCCCAAACAGCGGCCCAAGCAGCTAGCAAGGCAGAAGATGAAGCGCAACAAGCCGCTCGATTTGCCAGCGAGGCTCAAACATCCGCTTATACAGCCGGTCAGGCGGCGGGGCAATCCCAAGAACATGCCCAGGCATCAGCTAGCAATACCGAGCAAACCAAGGCCAATGCCGAAAATGCGAACAGGGCTGAGCAAGACGCCCGTAGCCACGCCGAAACGGTCGCACATGCGGCAGCTGAAAGCGAGACTTCTGCACGGACTGCGCAAGATTGTGCAAGGCAGGCTCAACAACAAACTGAAAATGCCGGTCACTCAGCTCAAGATGCAAACGGCAGTGCCCAAACGGCAGCCCAGGCAGCTAGCAAGGCAGAAAATGAAGCTCAACAAGCCGCTCGATTTGCCAGCGAGGCTCAAACATCGGCTTATTTGACCGGTCAAACCGTGAGTCAATCTCAGGAAAACGCTGCCCAAGCAGCCCAATTTAGTGAGCAGTCGGCCAATCGCGCCCAAGAAATTGGACAACAGCTTAGCGAAGCGCAAACGGCTATGGATAGGATACGGGGACTTAATCGTCAAGCCGAGTTTGTACTATCACAACTGCAACAAGCGCTCTCGGAAACTCAAGATGCCCAGCGCTTGGCTGAACAGGCTCGCGATGATGCGCAGAGACTGCGAGATCAGGCTCAAGAGGCTTCAGATCGCACTCAGGATTATTCCCGTAACGCAGAGCAGGCCGAAGCCGTGGCTAGCCGCGCCGCTGAAGATGCGAAAAACACGATGTACGATGCCAGAGCAGTGTTGTCGCGCGCTTTCGCTGCGGCTAAGTGGTAACAGAGCCTCTCTTCGTACCGAAACATCAGAGGCGGTCACCCGCCTCTGAATCTCAAAGAGTACCCGCACTACGCTGCCCAACCTTTGTTTCTCAACACAGCCACTACAAGACTTGCTCATTGCAACAGATAGTGTGTTTTGTTTTCCCCATGAGGGCACTACAAGGTCAGCACAATCTTCCCGATGCTATGCCCGTTTTCAATCAATTCATGCGCTATTGCGGCCTCTGCCAACGGTAACTGTTTGCTGATATGCGTTTTCAATAGCCCTTTATCGATCCATTTCGCGCATTGATTTAACATTTCCACGTGCGGGTCTCTGGCCTCGGGCAGATCCCTGAGCATCGGCGTCAACATCAGCTCGAAACCTATCAACAAATTGCGCATTCGAGCCTCAGCCAAGCTTAATTCACCCGGATCAAGCAAGGTCACCAGTCGTCCAAAATGCGCTGTCACTGGGATGCTCTCTTTAAATACTTCAGCGCCCACGGTATCGAAAACCAAGTCAGCGCCTTTGCCACCGGTCAGTTTATTAACCGCATCGGCAAAACCGGTTTGCGTATAAATGATCGCTTCATCTGCGCCCAAGGCTTTAACAAAATCGGCCTTTTGCCCGGAACTCACGGTGGTAATCACTCGGGCTCCTTTTAATTTTGCCAACTGAATCGCCACATGCCCTACACCGCCTGCTCCGGCATGGATCAAAACGGTTTGTCCGGATTGCAATCCGCCGCGATCAAACAGGCCGCCCCAGGCGGTAATCAATACCAGAGGCAATGCAGCGGCTTCGCTAAATGAGCTGGTTTCA
>CAMAUL010000117.1 GCA_945861405.1 Candidatus Methylobacter oryzae
TGGCGAGGCTCGAAAGTTACCGTCCATGGCGCTGGATACCGGCATCCATGCCGGTATGACGACTCTTGGACAGAGTTGTGTATAACGACGAGAGATCCAGCTTGGGAACTAGCGAAATCAGGATTTCACATCAGTTTGAATCGCACCCCCACTTCTCCCAAGTTGCTGCCCATGGTTACAATCCCTCGTCCCGACTGGTCGGACAGCAAGCCCCCCTCATAACAAAAGCCGCATACCAAAATGGAGTTCGTAGGGCATGATTGAAAAATATCAGGGTTACAGGCAGTCATAGCATCGCATTCGAAATATTCATGCACGAACCCGTGAATCACTCGGTACGGTTTTTATCCGCAATTCCTCATCCAAAACACCTACAGAGCATCTTAGTTCGGTGAATAGTGTTCCAGCTTCAAGCCGCTAATAGGCGCAAAATACTTTGCATTACCCGTGCAGAGCAATTCACGATACTTTAATGCTGTTGCGGCAATCAGTGCATCACCCATTTCGATACTATGAGTTAACGCGTATTGCCTGACCATTTGCCGGGCATGATCAGAAATAAAGTGGTCGATTTCATGAATCGTAAATTGTAGCGCGGAGAGCATTTTCTCAAAAACAGCGAGCTCCCGTTTATTACGACAAAGCTGCACATATTCCATATAAGTAACGGCTGATATGGATCGCTCCCGAGTCGTCATAATCAGCTCCTTAGCGCTCAAAACTCCACGATCAGCATAAATCAAAATATCGGTGTCAAAGATCACTTTAAGAACTCCGCCGACCTTTCCGAATAGTACGCAATTCATCCCCAACCGAGGCAATGCTTAGATCACGGCGCATACCGAAAAATTTCGCCATGGCATTTTCCTGTTCCTGAGTAGCAACAGATGACTTGACCGGTTGAACAATACCCAATATTTGACCACGATAAGTAATTTCAACTGCTTCCCCACGCTTTAAGGCATCAATAAGCGCTTTGTGTTGCGTCTGTACTTGCGAACTAGATAGTTGCATGGCTTTAAGTATCTATTTAGAAAAAGATATTTTAGCAATGATTGGGATGCTTTAGAAAGAAATTAAATTTTATGGAATGATGCGGGCGTACCCTGTGCGCCTTTTTGACGATTTTACCTAACTAATGCCGATTCAATGGAAAAGCCAACCGTGTGACTCATTAGCTATCAAAGCCGAATATCGGTCATAAACATACGAAAGACTGCGACCAATAAATCCGCTGTAAGGCCATTCATAAAAACTGCTTAGAGAAATTGGCGATAGCAATAGCTATAAGAGCGCCCATCATCCATTTAAGCAAGTTAAGATCGGCCTTGATGGGCGCAAGCTCAATCTGTAAGTCCTTTTTAGTGACCAGCTCCGACTCTTCAATTGCAGCACGCATTGCCTCAGTCCAAACCCTCAGCTTGCTTCTGGTCAAAAACGGCCTCTTCCAACTTGCGAACAAACCGGTGTGTATCAAATGTAATTGTTGCCATTTCATTTCTCCTAACGCGCAAAAATAAATTATAACACCACAAAAATCTGCGCCCTTAGTTTGATGCGTATGCGGGAGGGAAATAAAGCTGTAGATTGGGGGGGCATTACACAATTGGGAAAAACGCTTTAAGAACCAACGCAATCACGCCACCAAGAATTATTCCCAGCATCCACTTAATCAGTTTAAATTCGCCTTCGTGTTCCGTTAATTTCAGCTCTAATCTTGAAATATCAGATTTAGTTGCAAGCTGGCTATCAAGCGCTTGCGCTAAAGAATCCCGCTGTGCTTCAGCAACTCTCGCCATGGCCTTTTCCTGTTCCTTGGTACCTGAAGCTCACAGGGCGTTACAGCAACTTCACCAAAGCCGCAACAGCGCCGATTGAAAATGCCATGAGAGCGCCTAGCTTAATAATTAAGCGTTGCTCCATGTCGCGCATGTCGCGGCGTAGCAACTCCACCTCATGCCTCAAATCTTCCTTGGTGACTAAATCCTTAAGATTAACTTCCAACACATCAGAAAGGGCCGTGGCCTCGGCTTCCGCTTGCGCGGGTGGAACACCGGCCTCTTTCAGAGTGTTAGCGAATTTCAACGTGTCAAACGTAATTGTTGCCATTTCATTTTTCCTAACGCGCAAAAACAAAGTATAACACAACAAAAAACCCCATTCCTTTAGTTGATGCGGAACCCGTCAGGCGTAAAATCAGTCATCATAAATAAATTTCTCCAAATAAAACCCAAGCTAAACAGGTGTTTCAATCCCACAAAAATGTGAATTAGGGAGCCAGCCGAAACAGCTTGCGCATATGCCGATGGGCCAGCCATCCCAGGCCGGAAAATAACAGCATGGTCGGCACGGCATAAGCCAAAGCCACGCCGGTTGCCCCGTAACGGAAACCCAGGATGAAGCTCAAGCCTACCATGCTGAGCGCCGCCAACGACATTAAACTGACGACCAGACGATTTCGCCCCATAAATTGCAGATAGTACGGCGAGTCGGAAAACAGCGTGCTAAAGGCCGCCCCGGTCGCGCAGATCAATAAAGCTTGATAACCCCGGGAAAAATCGGAGCCGAACAGACTCAGTATTTCTTGTCCCCAAGTACCGATAATTCCCAGAAAAACCGCGATAAAGCAGGCGATTAATTGCGTGCGCTTAGCAAGCAAAACCTTAATGGCAGACTGGTCGCGGCGCTCCAACAAAACCACCAACATCGGTAGATAATAACGATTGGTTGAGGTGCCGATCAGCGAAATCAAGCCCGCTGTTTGCATCGCAACTGCGTAAGTGCCGACCACCGCCTGCGAGGGGTGCAATACTTCCATGATAATGGTTCCGGCGCTGGTGAGCACTGTCATCATGACGCTGCTGATCAACAACGGCAGCGATTTTTTCAGCCACCAGCGCCGCCCCTTAGAGTCGGGCTTTACCTGTCTGAGTTCTGTTGGACTGGCGGCTCGGACTGTGATTAACATCAGTATCAGCGTCAAACACCAAGCCGCTCCGAAACACAGCACCGCAGAAACGGCCGTCGTACCAAGCTGAAACTGGTGTACACCGCTAATCAGCAGCAAAAACACCACTGGCAGGAACAAACGATACAAAGCCAATGCCTGTATCTGCTTGCCGTAGACGGTAATGATTTCGGTCAAAAACAGACAAAGCGCGATCACCGGCAGAAAGCCTGCATAAATCGCTATCGCCATGTGAAAATCAGCACCCTGCAAGGCCAAGATGCTTTCCAAGCCCAAACCGAACAAGCCCAGCAGCAATACACTGAAAAGCGCTATAGCGCGTAGCGAAAACAGCCAGAACCCACGCAGACGCGGCCAGTTTTCGCGTTCGATATACAGGGAGACCAAGCGCAGGGCATATTTTTCCAGTCCCAATGTTGCCAGCGTCGATAGCAAAGTGACGATGGAAACCGCCACGCTGTAATCATCGAAAGCGTCGATAGCCAGATGCCGGGCCAGAAAAATATTCGCCCAATACATCAGCGCATAATGGCTAAGGCTCAAGCCAAACAGCATCAGGGAGCTGAAGTTATCGGGCTGGACGGAAAAGTTGGAGTTCAATATAAATCCATTCGATTGATCGTTTTGGTTAGGCTGGACATAAATAACAGGTTAAGGCGTATAAACAAAGCAATGAGCGGATGTTAACTTTCTTGAGGGGTAACCGCTCACGCTTTTTTTAATCGCCAAGCCAAGTCCAAAGCCAGCTTTGGACTCCAGAACGTGCGATGGTCGGAGTTCAAAGCTGGCTTTGAACCCTATAGGAGCGAACGGTGAGCAGTTACCTTGTGGAAGTAGGATCATGCACAGCAACCTACCTGAAAAAAGCCACTTCTACCCGCCCTGCCGAACGATTTTAAAACACTCAACAGTTCCGCTCATTTCATTGGCCGTCAGCAGATAATGCTCGCCATCCACGACAAAATGGGCGATCCCTTCGGGCGACTTGTTTTCGTCGCCGCCGATCTTGCCCAGGGCGACGACTTTAGGGTGAAAGGGGTCGGTCAAGGAAATCAATGCAACCGAGCCCGCTCTTTCCATGCCGACCGCAACATAAGCTGTGCCGTCCAAATTGAGAGAAACCAGCATTTCAGGTTCCGAGCCTTTTCGATTGCTGCGCCGCTCCGGGTAGACCTTATTGGCGAAGGCAATCTCATCAAGCTGGTTGCCGGTATCGCCCAGTAAGGTGCCTGTCGCTGCATCGAAAACGCTGACCGAACGCCCCCCACTGGTCGGCTGGCCGTCCGCTGGTGTAGCCACATCCGAGTCGGTATCGCCTTCATCGGCGGTGACGAAATAACGGCCATTGGCTACCGTTGTTATCCCGTCGGGTTCGCGTAGCCCCGTCATTGATTGCTCGAATTTCACCCAGCCGTCATAACGGGCGTCGGTTTTATGTTGAGTCGCTCCAAGGCCATAATAGCTGATGACCTGTTCGCTGATTAAATCGACGACCGCAACCGCATCGTCTTCCTGCAAGGTTACATAGGCTTTCTTTGCGTCCGGTGAAATGGCGATATATTCCGGCTCCAATAAGGCCGGAGAATGCGTTTTTATCGGGATTAATATTTTCTGCTCGCCTTTGCTTTCCGTACCGAACACATCCTGGCCTTCAAAACATCCCAGTAACACCCTTTTCTTGTCAATCTTGCCGTTGCCGTCGAAATCCATGTTCTTGCTGATGATGCCGTCGCCATTCCAGTCGATTTCTCTTTCCATAAACCGGCCGCCTTTGCTGATCACAAAACCTTCATAATTAATCGCGTTAGCCAGCTCCAGGTTTTTGTGACTCACAATGAGACCGGACTTATCCAAATGAACAATGGAAATACTGCCTTCCGGCGTGAAAAACTGCTTGCTGGACGGCTCAAACAAAAAATCCTCCCCCTCATTGGCAATCATGGCAAGGCCGCCGCCTTCGGAAAAGACCACCGCATCCGGCCCAAAGCCGACGACGACGCGATCCATCAATACCCCCGTTGTTGCCGAACGAATCTCCAACCTGCCGGGGCTGTTACCGGCATCGATAACCGCTGCAAACATGTCCAGCGTAGAATGGAACGCAACCGAAGTCAGCTCTTCGCCCTTGCTTAACTTAAGATTAAAGCGGGCTTTTCTGTGCAAGCGCTCAGGTTGGCTGACATCCAGCACATCCACTTCACCGGTTTTAAAATTGCTGAGCACCGCCCGCAACGTGGATTGCTGCACACTGATGATTTCCGTGCCTTTGTCATGACCCGAATCATAGAGGCTGACTGGTTCTATAACCCAATTACCGGTAGCAGGTGGAACAGGTTCCAATGCGCAACCCGCCAGCAATAAAACCGGCACCCATTTAATAATGTGACTAATTTTCAACGCTAACCTCTTTAATAACAGATTTTTTTAGAATCTTGGGACTGATGTTTAAAGCCGTCATCATATATGAATTCTTGCCCATAAAAAAAGCCGCGCTGAAAATCCAGCGCGGCTTTGAATGCTAATGAAAAAACTATAGCTGGATTTTAGAACGCCAATTGTCCGCGCAACATAAAGGTATCCAGATTATCAGGCTTTCCACCGCTAGGCGTAGTCACTTGTGAATTCTTAACTTCCAACACTTTATTGTAATCTGCCATGAAGCGGATATTATTGTTTACATACCAGTTTAGCGCGACCGTAAGGTTGCTCATCTGCCCACCGTTAACATTGCCATCGGTTAAATCTGCTTCCGCATAACGTGTCGCCAATTCCCAAGCGCCCCATCCGCCATTTTTAAAGCTGAAATTCTTGTTGGGTTCCACTTTATAGAATTTACCTGTCTTATACTTGCGTGATTCGCCGGTTATTGTCCATGAGCCCTCTCCATACCATCCATTAAACGATAAATTGCTGCCGCCTCTTTCTCGATCCAGCCATGTGTGGGTATACTCACCGCCCAAGGTGAAAGGTCCGTACATACCGTTAGCTTCCAACCCCACCATTTTGATGTTGTTAATGCCCGTGATAGCGTGCGTATCGAGCGGCTTCAAGTTCGACATATGGGAGGTTTCATATGAATAACTCAGAGCTTTATCATTGACTGAATCCGCAGCGTTCGGCCCCCGGTAATTACCGGCAACACCTAAGTGAATCAGCTTGGTTTTTTCGTTAATCGGTGCAGCAGTCCAACGGGAGTTAATCGCCCAGCCTTCATCTGCTGTCGTGTTTGAACTATTGGCAGTGACTGTATCCCCATAAATACCGACTTGCCCAGTCCAGTCTTTATTGAGCGTTGCGACATTAAGACCGATGGCACGATCTACGGTCGGTTCGTTAAGTACATTCATCAACGAGCGTTCCATAAACATCATATCGTTCGAACTTTCCTGTAACTCGCGGCTGAAAGCCTGCTTTTGCGATCCGAAAGTGATCGCTAAAGGAAGAGACGCAAGATTTAAGCCGTTATATTGCACATACATATCTTTGATTGCGACTAGGTTATCGGCGAAATCGACTTGGCTTTTAAATTCCCAGTCTTTATAGAAAGTGCCTAAAAACTCCATACGTCCGCGACGGATTTCTGTGCCGTCATTGGCTTCAACATGGGTTGTTGTGTTTTTGGTAACAAGGCTATCGTCCATGCTGTATGAGGCATCGGCATGAATACGGCCGCCCAATCTGAAGTTGAAGTTTTTATCCGCCGTTTCAAACTGTATGCCTTTTTGATCCAGCTTGACATTCACTGATTTCGGCCCTGTAGATTCTTCTTTGTGTTCTTGTAATGCCTTGATTGCGTTATCTTTTAACGCTAAGTCTTCGCGAATGGCTTTAATTTCCGCTTTGTCTAATTTCTCAGCTGTTTTTGCAGGAGCGTCCTGAACTTTCTCGAAAGCGCCCATCAGCTCCCGGCCACGGCCCGGTTCCGCAAAAATTTGCTTGGTTTTGGTATCAACATAAAGATCCATGGCAAAAGCGCCGGATGTTACGCTCGCGCCTAAAACGGTAGCGATTGCCAATGTAAGTTTAGATATTTTCATATTTTGCTCTTGGTTGTTATCGAAAAGTGACGCAAGAATAAGCAAAATAAATGACAGCTTAATGACAGTTTTATTACAGTTTCATGACAGCGCAACAAATCGGCAATAAAGTTGCTAATTTACAAAAATTTGAATTCGTTGGCAGGCTTTGTTGTTATATTTGCCTAGAATCCAGAGCCTTAGCCATTCTACTTTTAGCAACAAAAACGCTGAGGAGCCGTGTATGCTCTAAAATCAACAGTATTGAGAGCTATGCCAAATCTATGCTAGATTGACACTTGTTTACCGTTAATAACCTGACAAATATAGAATTAGCCATAAGTAAACTTGATGAAATTAAAGAAATATTAAATACCTTGCGCGTTGCTATGAGCATTTCTTTTGGCATACTGGTCGTTACAATAACAGGCCTTGTAAAACGACTAGGAGGCTGTCGGATTAATAGAGCGAACCACCCCGCTTAATTACGTTTAAAATTTAAAAAAATGGTTTGTTGGGATTTTTAATGCCCTTGGTTCTGATTTATCACCCCATCAAGGCTCTTTTCCTCCCTATTAGCCTCTCAATACATGCATTCTTTTCAAATTCCAGCCTATACAGACTAAA
>CAMAUL010000118.1 GCA_945861405.1 Candidatus Methylobacter oryzae
ACGGTGGCGAGGTTGGAATCGACCCGGCTGTCGCTCAGTTTGTAGCTGAAGCTATCCTCTCCGTACCAATCCTTATCCGGGGTGTAGCTAAAACTGCCCCTTCGACCCGGCTCAGGGCTGGCATCGGCATTGAAGACGACTTGCCCGTGGCTCGGGGCGTTGACGATGACCGGTATAAATCCGGGTTGGAGCGCGTTGATGTCGTTAGCCAGCACGTCGATGACGGTGGGCATGTCTTCGGCAAGGGTTACGCTGTCGTCGGCGGTTTGCGGTACGCCTAATCGCAGGTCGCGCACGGTGATTTGGCTGTTGCTGGCCTCGCTGCCCTGTCCGAAGCCGATCAGGTCGAAGGATAGGTTGACGGCGGTACCGGCGGCAATGCCGCCGAGGTCGACCAAGTAAGTGCGACTGCTCCATCGACCTTGCTCAGGACTGGCTCCAGCGTTGTCGATGCGGGTGATGCCGCTGGCTTTGTGTTCTTCGCCGTTGGCCTGGAGGTTCAGGAAGGCGTCGTTGCGAGTCAACCCGGTCGCGCCGAGCAGCGACAGGCCGGTGTTGGCGTCGAGCAAGGCGACTTCAAAGGCGTCATCCGGCCCTGTTGCCTGATCGCCCAGCGCGGTGTTGGCGAGGGTGAAGGACAGGAAGCGGTCGTGTTCGCCTAGGACGAAGACTTGGTTCAGGCGGGTTTGGCTACCTGCCACTTCGCTCAATACTGCCGCGCCCCCGGCCTGTCCTGAGCCTGTCGAAGGGATGACTTGGACTTTGCCGGTGGTTGCCCAGCCGTCAATGCTGTTCAGGTCGCTATTAACCAGGGTCGGATTGGCGGCGATGTCGTATTGCGCTGGGGCGTTGGCGGATAGAGTTTCGCCAAACAGGCTGCTGGCGCTGCTCTTGCTTCGGCGCGTTAGGCCGAGGAAGGAGATACCGAAACCGGCACCCAGCGGCAAGGTGGGGATCGGCGATGGCGTACCCCCACCATCCAGCCCCCTCTCCCTCTGGGAGAGGGTTGGGGTGAGGGCATATTCGCCAATAGTACCGTCTAACCCGGCCAAATTTTGCTTGGCCTCCGCGACCAATTGCGCCATTAGCGTCAATTCGTCAGCCGAGGGCAAACGCCGCATGCCTGGGGTTAAGGTGGTGCCCATGAAGTCGTGGGCATCGGCGCTGTGCTCCAAGCCTAAGGCATGGCCGTATTCATGCAGCAGCACGGACAGCATGTCCATTTTGCCTGCCGCATCGCTGCCTGCTTTGGCGACCCATTCATTGGGGTTGCTGGTGGGCAGGAAGTCTTCGTTCAGGTACGGGGTGTAGTCGATGTACCAGCCGTGACCTGCGGCGTCAGCGTCTAGGGTGATGGTGGCGTTTGCGCCTGAACCTTTGGTTTCGCCAATGGCTGTGCCGTTGAGGTTGGCGAAAGTCACGGTGGGGCTGGCGTAGTCGACACCCAAGAACGCGGCAGGTGGGCTTATGGAATAAGCTCCGTCCATTAAATTGGCTATATTGCTATCCAAGCCTATGACCGTTGGGCCAGCGTTGGGGGCAGTGGAAATTTTCCACGAGTTAGGGTCTGGACAATATTCATTATAAATGCTTTCTGGCCTATCATGATCAAAATCAACATCTTGCACATTAATGTAAAAGACTACTTTGATTTTATAGCCTGACATATTGACTAAAAATACTGCTTTGTCCGTCCCCTCATACCCCGGATTGGGATAGTAAGAAACGTCCTTTCCTTGTGAGAAATCTTTACTTAACTTGCCATGTTCCGGCTGTTCCAATACCGTAACACTAGCATTTTTATCGCGGATAAAACGATACTCTATCTCTTTATTGCGAACCGCTTCTTCCAGCAAAGATTTATCTTCAGCATGGGCATATATACTTTCATAATAGGAACTGTAATGTGGATTTTTATGAGCAAATATGGTCCCTGCATAAAGTCTTACACTCAATTGTTTTTCTCTTTCTACTTGACCTGTTTTGTCTGCAACAGTACATACGCCCACTGAACCGTATAGTTCCTCGATACTGGACTGGGTAGCGTTAGCCACTATAACCATTGGCACTTGTTGCGGTGGAATATTAGGCATATCAGCGATAAGCATATCGGTTTCTCCAGATTGAATATCAAATTCAGTTTGCAATTGCTCAAGCGAAGGCAAAGTTGACATAGTTGCCTGAACAAAAGGCCCGGCAAGCAGATGGTTTGCCTCTGAGTCAATTTTTTGTAAATTTGGCTTGTTTAAAGAAATGCCAAATTGCGTGTTGTAGTCTTTTTTGTTTTGCGTTGTAAATCCAAGAGCCTTCAATGCCTCGCCCATATTGCCGTAAGCGTTTTGATCAAAAATCACTCCTTGTGCTTGAAGCCAGTTTGCTTCGCGCTTTGCCTCTGCCTCCGCTTTAGCATTTATTTTTAGGGTAATTTTTGTTTTGAAATTCTGGTTATCATTTAGCGCAAGATTGTCTGCTGCTGCATTTAGATTATTGCCATCATGCTTAGCCCAAAACCAAGCTGCCGTATAAGCAGCAAGCTTAGGATCGGCGATTGGAGAAGGATCACTAATTAATGCGGAGCCACTCGGCCTTACTAAACTTTCATGCTCAGAGGTAGTAATTAATCCCTTTGCAAAAAGATCATCAACAGCCGCCTGATAATTACTTCTTCCTGTCAATTGAATTAGTCCGCGCCCACGGAAAACCCAGCCATCCTGGTCAGCCGGAGCTCGCCCTGCAACCACCTTATTGCCATTCTTTGAGGCATAAATAATATCTGCAATTGCTATTTGGCCGTTCAAATCAACTGCCAGTCCTTTGCTCCGCTTAATGCGATTACCATTAGCATCTCTTACTATCGTACCATTCGCATCTCGCTCATATACATCCGTTCTTCCATAAGAATCACCCAAGGGAGGATTACCTTGTCGCATAACAGGAAACAAATCTTTCAACGCTTCATGATCGTAGTTAAACCCTTCCGTTAGATCCAGCATATTTCCAGCCTCTTGCCTGACCTGAGCTAAGAATGCAGCTATTCGCTTTGGTGTATTAATTTCGTAAATCTTCATTGCCTCGTTTAGTGGTTCAACATAAGGGCTTACAACACTTTCACTTAGCCCCAACATTGCCGCTAGTGACTTCTCAGTGAGTTTCGCCCCGATGCCGCCTTTTTTATCGCCTAAACCTCCCAGCAACAAATTACTGCTATTCACTAACCCGCCCGCCTGTGTGCCATCACCAAACAAGGCGTTACGGATTATGCCTTGATTGCTGCCGCCATTGACCAAGGCAATTTCGTTGCGAGAGCCGTTACCGGCTACGTTGTCATCTTGCGTGGCGGTAAAGATGGACAGGAAGTCGCGCAAGGCGTTGGCTTGATCGTTGATGCCTTGTGCATTTTTGAGGGGGGCGGCAGGGTCGGTGACTCCTTTTAGGCGGTTGGGATTTTGCAATAGGTTGGACAGGGTGATTGCGTTGTTGTAATCCCAGTTCTTGGTGTTGAGCGAATCGGTGATGCCGCCGTTGTCTGCGGTCAAGCCAAAGAGGGTTTCGTTGCCGTCTATTTTTGTTTGGTTTGTGCTGGAGACGTAGCTTTGATTGATGCCAAGATTCAACTGCACGCCTAATTTACCTGTACCCTTGAACCACAGCTGTTGTGCTTCACTGCTTCTGCCCTGCGCTCTTGCCGCATCCTGTGCGGATAGCATCAAGTCATACACCCAACTGGTACCCATAGTCTGCTTGGGTTGGGTGGCGTCGGTTTTGTCGACCCAGCCGGTTAAGGGGCTGATGCCGCCGAATTGGTATTTCAGCCAGTGCGGGGTGTTATAGGCATTGAGCCATTTAATAGTATCTCCGGTGGTCGTCGGTGGCGGCAAATCTACGGTGGTATCCTTGCCGCTGGCATCCTTGACTTTACCGCTATAGTCGCTTTGACCTTGTACGATTTGCTCGAATTGTCTCAGTGCAATACTTTCTGCCAGGCTGAGGTTGCCATCGACGGTGATTTCGGTATTGCTGATTGCCGATACGCCATATCCCAGGTATTTCAAACGCTGCTCGATCCAGTCCACCGATAGACGGTCATTGGCGATGTCGCCCGCCGTGATGCTACCTCGCATCTGTAGCGTCTTCGGCACTTTGCTGAAATCCGAGTAGCCGGGATTGGCTAATGACCGGTCGCCGATAAACTGGGCCGCACCTTTGGCGTAGTCTTTGAGGGTGATGGTGAGGGTGTTGTTGGAACTGACCATGAGCTGGTCATCACCCAACAGGCTGGCTATTTGGCCGGGTATCTTACCGGTAAATTTGTAGCTAAAGTTTATTTTGGGTGTTTTGGTTTCCAAGGTCATGCCGCTACGCAGTTTGACCATGTCGTCCACGGTAAGGTTGGGCGTAACATAGAGCCGCCCGGTATTGGAGAATTTGGCGATGCCGCCTTGATCGTTGCGTGAGTAGATCAAATCGTCCGGCTTCAGGGTGTCGAGGCCATTGACGTTGGGGTCGCGGGTGGTGACCAAGGTCATGGAACGGGTTTGGCTGTCGTCGGCACCGGTGAGTTTGTCTAGTTCGCCGGGCAATAGTTCCACTTGGATCAAATCGATCAATTGTTTTTCAAGGAAGCTCGGCTCTGAGTCGGGGGCGGCGGCCAAAATGCCCAGAAATTTACGAGCAATGAGGCGTTTTAAGTCCACTTCAATCACATCGCCCATGCGGCCTTTCAGGTCTAGGCTTAGGGCCGGTGCATCGTAAAAGGTACCGACCGGGCTGCCTTGACCTTGATTCACCAGTTGCTCGATGTCGCCCGTAACCACAATGTGTTTTCTCAAACGATCTTGTGCAGGCATGGCAAGGGCGGCCCGAATCAGTGCTTGAACATCCCAGGCATGGGTTTGCTGAGGCTTTTGGGTCAGCCAGTCGTCGCTGAATAAAAGGCCGCTGTAACCGCCCTTGAGTTGGCCTATTAGCACTGTGCTATCCGGCGAGACGCTGAGGTTGATGATGCCGTAGCCATCCAGCGGTAAGGTGGCACCCAGATATTCCGGGTCGCCTTGTTTGCCGAACGGGTCTTTGACGATGCCGAGTTTTCCGCCTACGGCGACTTTCTTGGCGGAGGCCGAGCCGCCTACGGCGAGTGGCGGCCCGAACGGGCTGTGTATGAAGATGGGCGCTTCATACATGGCTTTCCAGTAGGGATCCAGGAAGTGGTAGTTGTCGTCGGAGACGATGGCGTATTCAACGCCGTCTTGCTCGACCAATACTGCGCTTTGCGCCCGCTGTATATTAAGACGGTCTATGTAGATTTTTTCTGACGGTTGTGAAAGGAGGATGTCCTCCATTTTGGCGCTGGTGATTTTGCCGTCTGCATCGCGGGTTAAGGTGAGTGTGGACAGGCCACGGTTGTAATCTGCCACGTTGGCGACCAGATAGCGGTTTTCATCTTTGGTGGCGGTGATGACGTGCGGCGCTTTGCCGCTTAAGCTGTCATTAGGCAGGCTGGCTTGAATAGGCGCATCGATTGCGCCGGTTTTGAGAATTAAAGTCGATAAATCAAAAATCAGTATGTCGCCGCGTTTGCCGGGGTCACCCAGACCGAAGCCGTTGGCTTGCTTGGGCGCGCCAACGATCAGGGTTGTGCCGTCCGGACCGATCAGCAAACCCGATACGCCTCTCGGGGTTTGTTCGATGCCGGTATTTTTCAGCGAAATGATTTGATGGAAATCCGGGCTACTGGGGTCGATGTTGGTAACCAATAGCCGACTACCGCTAGCACCAGCCTCGCCGATGACAAGCAGGTTACCGGCGGTGGCGAGGCTGGCGATGTTGATACCTGCAGGCACATCGATATGGCCGATCAGTTGATAAGTGAGGGCATCGATCTCATACACCACGCCTCGGCCTGCGACATAAATCGTCGATAAGTCCGTGCTGAACACCACCGGCTGGACTTTGGTGCCGGTCAGATAATTGCCGTCCAAATTATTTTTGCCCAGCTCTTCCAGCAGACTGATGGATTGCGCTACGCTGTGATCGATTTCGCGCACGATGTCGATGCCGGTGCGGGTCAGTACCGCCGCCATGTAGGGTTTGGGGTCAATCGACAGCACATTGCCAGTATATCGCAACGGTTCACCTTGAATGAGGCTGCCCGAACCGTTAAGCTCGGGGTTATCAACAATCCGCACCAATTGCCAACGCACCTTGCCGATGGCAATGTGTTCGGGCGGGATGACGGTTATTTCACCGTTTTCGTCGCCCGCCAAATCCTGCACCTTGAGAGTACTACCGTTATCGAACACCATGTGCAGTTCCAGTCGCCCCGCATATTGGCCGGGGTTGGGGTTCTCGATGGTGATTTTGAACTGACCATCGTCGGTCACCTTAGCCGCCTCGATGTTGGGAATAACGATTTGACCGGTGGGTAATTGCACTGGCGGCAGGAACTGGCTGACGTTAATGTTGCTACGCTGATCGGTCGGAATGGCGCTCATGTCCACTTCGACGAATTGCGGAATGCCGAAGTGGTAAGCACTGGCCGTGACAGAGGTTGCTGATGAGGCGAGTATACCGATGATGTCGGAGGCAATCTGCGCACCACCCAGCGACATACTGATACCCAGGCCGCCAAAACTGACCCAGCCTGCACCGCTAAAGCCGGTGCTGTTGCCAATTACGCCGGGGATGCGTTTGGCGACCAGATATTCGCCCGATTCTCTAGCCCCGGAATACGGCGGGCTGGCGGTGCGGGCAATGCCGTCATTGCCGATGTAGCCGTTATCAATCAGCCACCAAGTGTCTTTAAAGCTGCCATCTACATCTAGCACTTGGCCTTTCTTGAAAAACACCACTTCGTCGCCGGATTGAGCATTGCTGTCCTGTAACGGAATAGCCAGTTGTAACGGGGAGTTCTCCAGCGATGTACCCACTTGCAGTTTAAAGCTACCCACTGCTTGCAATACGCCTGGGGCGGGTGGATTCATGCCGGTGACGCTTTGTAAATCGACCAGGTTAATGCGTTCAATGGAGACCTGGGTGTCTTGGCTCAGCGCACCGGCTCCGATCAATACGGTTTCCCCGGTTTCGGCGCTGATGGCTGCGCCTTCATGGGCATTGACCAGGATGGTTTGCGGGGCGGCGGTTGCCGGGTCGTTATCGGTGAGTTGCGCGATTTGTACGGTCAGTTTGAGGTCGCTTTGGCCGATGATTTGTTCGCTGACGGTGCCGTAGGCATCGACTACGCTGCCCAGATGGACGACGGATAC
>CAMAUL010000119.1 GCA_945861405.1 Candidatus Methylobacter oryzae
GTGCTTCCGCACCCGCTACTAAACGGCGTAACCGTTCATCAAGATAGGGGGTAAGTTTTTCGAAACGCATTTTGATTGCAGTATTGTCCATCCTGTAAACATAGCACTACTTACATAAAACGACATATTTATTTTGTTACACTGCCTAACCTTTTTCTTTTCCGATCTGTGGCGATTGCACTTATGAGTTGAATCTAAGTTTCATAAATAATCCGGTAGGAATGCAAACCTAATTCACGGATATACTCTTCATTCAGTTCCGGCACCTTGCGGCCCTGATAAGGAAGTTCGTCAAGTCCAACTGTTTTACGCACCATCGCTTCGCTGACTCGTTTGGCGTAGAGCGGTGAATCATGAGCGATATAATCATGGATATGGCGAAGCTGCGCCAAGGCATGATCCGTCCATTTCACCATGTTTGAATATCTCTGAACACCTCTTCAACGGATAGTGTTTTGCCTTGGGCGGCATCCTGTTGTCCGCGCCGAATATTTTCCAGCACATAGAGCCGGTACATGATTTCTTCCATGTCGGTATCTTCCGGGAGCCGGGCGATAGTGTTCAGAGCTTCTTGTTTAACCGCTTGCATAATAATGCCCTCATTGTATTTGTGAAATAGCGTCACTTACTGGAGGCAAGGAAAATGGTACGCTATACATATCCTACTTGGCTAAATTTTTATTACAGAAAGATATAGTTGCACAGAGCTCCAATAGGGGTTGTGCGAACTTCATCTGGAAAAAGATTCCAACTCTGCCAGCCTCCCACTTCACTGACTTTGCCTACACGCTTTAACGCTCATTACCCCCCTCCTATAAAAGTTAGCCACATCTCATAATTAAAATTTCAGGCTGACATGGCCAAAAAACGCCCTTCCAGCCATTTGATAATCGCCTATAAAATTCAAACTGGTCGAAGCCGGATCGTAATAGCGTTTATCAAACAAGTTGTAGACATTAAAACTGATGTCGACTTTCTTCCCAAACATGTTTTTCCCCAATAACCCCAGATCGAGTAATGCGTATCCGGGTACATCTTGACGAGTATCACCTAAATTGCGTGATGTACTGTCTTTAATAAGGACATGTGCAAAACTGCTCCAAGTATTATCGAAAGCCCACAAAGCTGTCAGGTTGGTGCGATGCTGTGGCACATCCGCCAATTGACGTCCAAGCTGAACGCTATGCTGCAAGACATGATTGGCACTGATATAGGAACCCTGCAGATTGCCGTCAAAATCATAACGCGCCTCCAATTCAACACCCTCGGCGATCACACTGCCGCTATTTTCATATTTCGAAATCGTTGATTGAACGGGAACTTGTGAAATAATTTGATTGATTGCAGAGTGATAATAGGTAGCCTGGGTCGTCAAGCCCGCCACAGGATGGGCAATAATGCCCGTTTCAAAAGTTTTAACTTCCTCCGGCTTAAGCATTGGATTGCCCAATAATATAGGATTATTGGCCAAACCGAGCTCACCGAACGCAGGCGCCCGGTAAGCGGTGCCGTAAGAAAATTTCAGTGAATAATTTTTAATAAACTCCCAATTAAAGCCCATCCTGGGATTGAATGTACCGCCAAAGTCGTTATATCGGTCATAACGGGCTCCCAATGTCAACCGTACGCTTTTTAATGGATCCCAGACATCTTCGAGGTAAACACCCCAACGATTACGTATTCTTTCTTCAGTAGTAGTCAGCGTCGGTGTCAAACGCGCCGGATCGGAACCCGCTTCATCAATAAGGTTACCCTGCTGCTCTTTTGCGTAAGAAAATCCGCTGATCAGGGTTTGGGCATCACTAAAATGATAGTTAGCTTGGATTTCACCGCCGGTACGCGTGTCCTGAAGGCCGGAACGAATAAATTGGGTCGGAGCAACTTGCCATAAATTATCATAGCTAAAATAATCGTGAAATAGCTGGGTATCTACCGTGAAATTATCTTTAATCTTCCAGATTCTGCTCAAGCGCAGGAAATAATCGTTATAATCCTGTTGGGTTCTATTATCGCTAAGAATGGATGCCGCCCCAAAAAATGTACCGGCTTTTTTGTTGATATAACGCCCATCCAGTTTAAAGTCCTGATAACCTAACTGCCATTCCAGGTCGTAACGACCTTCAGTGAGTTGGCTTTTACCGGGCGCAGAAGAATTAAGACCTTGTACGCTCAAACTATCGGCCGGAATTGGCGAGTTAATACCGTTGGTATCGGTAAAGTTAAAATGCAACGCGGCTTCAGCGGTGTTCTTAAATTGCTTGCCCCAAGATGCTCTATATTGCTGGGTATCGAAACTCCCCCAACCGGCTGAAGTTTGCAGTCCGTTCAAGTCCTTCGCGTTTTGGGTGATGATGTTGATGACGGCAAGAAAGGCATTAGCGCCATATAATGCCGAACCAGGCCCACGCACCACTTCCACACGCTTGATCGTATCAACCGGCAAATCATCGTAAACCCAAGCACTACCGGCATTTTGCAGGTTATGATCCAACGGATGACCATTCAGCATAATCTGCACTTTTTCAGACAGCCCTGTTTTAACACCGCGAACCTCAATTTCACGCCACCCGAACTGAGTTTGAGTAATACCGATACCTGGAACCAAACGCAATACATCCAACAAATTACGCGCACCGATATGCGCAATATCATCCTGGGTAATGACGGTAGTTGTCGCAACAGTCTTGTCCACATGCTCTTCCATTTTCGAGGCAGTGACCACGACTTTTCTTTCTGCGGCAAGATACGCCAATTCCTTTTCCAGGCTATCATGTTCGGTCGACTCGTTTGCATAAGCACTGGAATTCAAGAGCAAGACACCAATCAGGAGGGTAGATAAATATTTAATCACTGATCGCACCCCACAATTTTATTAACCGAATCGAGGGCGTCTTGATTGAACTTAAGTTTTAATGCGTCGAGAGCGCATTTGTTTAAGGTAACCATTGAGCCTGCCGGGCTTTGCACGGTACCCCCAGGCACTTTATCCTGCTCAGCCATCATGGCTAAACCCGCCGATTGTCGCCCAATCGTGGCAATATCTGCAGAAATCGACAAGACCGCACCTTGTTCTATATATACATCACTGTAGGCGTAAACGGGTTTCTTTTGTTGTTGTGCCGCTTGAAAAATTTGTCGCACCGACTCTTTATTGCTTAAAACAACAGGATCGGAAATAATCCAGAATATATCTATCTTCGGTAACAACTCATTGAGCGCCCCGCTGATCTCTTGCGTATCATTAATAGGCTTATTAATGATATTAATACCTGAGGCCAAGGCGTCTTTTTTGATGGTCTCCACGTATTCACGACTGAAACTATCGTTATAAAGTAAACCGATTGTTTTAATCGTGGGGAAGAAATACCGTAATAACGATAGTTCTTGTGCAGATGACAACTCATTAGCAACGCCGTAAGTTCCTGCACCAACATCCAATCTTCGCCAATTGATAGCGGCTGAAAATAACATTTTTTTGTTCGGGGCGACATTATGCACTAACGAATACGCTTGTGTTCCTATGCAATAAATAAGCGCCGGATTTTCTTGCTCGATGAGCTGTTTCAGTTCCGCTTCGGCATTGGCATGACCGTCCAAATTAAACTCAGCCCATTGATAGGCGTTTTGCTGTAAGACTTTTTTAAATTCTGTAGCGATTGTTTCATATCGATAAACAGCTTTCTCGCTGTTAACAATCAGGACTTTATTCGATTGAGCAAATCCGGCGCTACCAAAAAAAGCAACCAACAGAATTAAGGCCTTACAAAAATTTATTATTTTCATAGTAGGCTCCAGCCTATATTGTAGGGTGCGCTGCAATTACTAAAGCACTTCCATTTCATTGCACAGCCCTCCAGCCATCTATACCTAGCATCTTTAAATTTGCTACCCCCGCATCTGTCTCCGACATTTTGCGTAACACCTCAAGTAATTGAGTTTCTTGTTGATCCGGTTTTTTCAAGGTTGCAGCAATTAATAAATAATCTTTTTCGCTAAAACCTAAGCTATGTAATTCTTTAAATTGATTGGGACTCATCATCGCCAGCTTGTCTAAACCGCTTTCTGCGGAAATGGCAGCAGTTGCCATGCCAAACCCCACCGCCATGACCGCATCAATGTCTTTTGGAACAATGAGTATTTTGATGTCTTTAAGCAGTGCTTCCTGCCCCTTGCCGAGTATTTGCTTCAATATGCTGTGCACATATTCTTCACTGCCTGCGGCAGCAACCACGGTATTTTTAAGCATAGCGACATTGACAATGTCTTTTTTCGCACTTAATACCTTCCTTTGAGTTGTGTTGCCCTTTGATGTGCCAACCAAAGCAATTTCCAGCGGCACCTTCTTCTGCTGTAATTCCTTTAAATGCCAGCTGGACAATAAATAAACATCGCCTTTTTTTTCATGGATTACCTTTTCAAAGTTTTCTCTAAGATCAAATGGCTGCAACAAATAACCGCCATGATTCACCAAATATATATCAAAGCCCATTTTTAACGTGGCAAAGTTATTGATATTCGTTTCGGTGTTATAGAAATAATACGTTGGCCGCACCTCGGAATGGGCAGACCAGTAGCCACCGGTAACAAATACGGAAAAGATAAAAAAAGCAGGCCAGAATCGCTTCATTTTTTAGTATCTTTCGCTAAAACCGCAGGTTAAGCCCAAGAAAGAAGCCTTTGAATCGATCATTTAATATTCTTTAAATAAAATAAGGATTCGCAATAATAGCCTTTAAAGAAAAATAAAGCACTGTAAAAATACCCCTGAATCATACTTTAATAGTACTGTAATCAATGCACTCAAGGGCATAAGGTCGCCCCTCCTAACTTGCCGTGTTGTTTACACAAAATAGACTAATTCTTCGCCCCCATAAAAAACTCGTCATCATCGTTTGGAATCAGGCCGCAATACCAATAATCGATCAGACCACAACACCGGCAATTCCTCCAAAACCTGCGTTTGCTGTTGCTTTGTAAAATCCAATGCAACCATAAGCCGTCCTACAGACTGCTCTCCGTCCGCCGCTTGCAAGATCTTGTACCATGCTTCCGACAAGGCATGGTGGTATCGTGCGGAATCGTAATCGGGGTTTCGTGGAGAATCGTAATTCCAAACCAACGAGTAACTGAAGCTGCGTTCGCTATGACTGATATAGCAATCTTCTCTTAACAATCGCGCCGCTTTCGGTAAGCTGACGATTAAATCGGCCAATTCCTCAGGCTGCCAGGCTTTTTTGCGGGCCACATAATCGCCCACGACCAGATAATCCAGCCCGGAGGTCAGGTAACACACCACCGCATCGTCTATGCTGTCAACAATAGGCTCGGCATTGTTGTTGAACGAGGTATTCAGCAGAATCGGAATGCCGGTTTTTCGGCCGAAAGCGTCGATCAACTCCCAATAGTAAGGATTGGTCGCCCGGTTAACAGTTTGCAGCCGGGCGCTGCCGTCTACATGGGTGATGGCGGGTAATTGCGTACGCCACTCCGGTTTAACATTCAACACGAACGACATGAAAGGGAAATCGGCATGCTCTACCGGCACTTCAAAGAAATCCCGCACCCGCTCTTCCAGAATCGACGGTGCAAACGGCCGGTAACTTTCGCGCATTTTGATCATTGCATTGATCGTCTCCTTGTGCGTGGCAACACGCGGATCGGCCAGGATGCTGCGGTTACCCAGAGCCCTGGGGCCGAATTCGGAGCGGCCTTGCACCCAACCGATCACGGCGCCATCGATAATCAGATCGGACACCTGCTCCGACCGGTTGTCCATTTTCTCGATATGCAAAAATTTATGCCAAGTCCCTAACGCATCACCGATTTCATCGTCATGAATCGGCGTCCCCCAATAAGCGTGATTGACTCGGGCAAAGGGCAGTTCCGGTTGCATCTGGTGAGCCGTATAAGCCGCCGCGCCATAAGCACATCCCGAGTCACCGGCAAAAGAAGGAACAAAAACATCTTCAAATATGCCAGAACAAAGAATCTTGCCATTCATACTGCTGCTTTGCCCGACACCGCCGCCGATTACCAGACGGGTGTGGCCGGTCGCTTGCTGAAAATGGCGCAGGATATGAAAAACAATAGCCTCTATCGCTTCTTGCAACGCCGCGGCAATGTCCATGTGAACCTGTGTAAACGGCGCATCCTTCATGCGGGGCCCCGTTATATTAAACAACTCAGTTACGCGGTCTCTATGCAACGAATAATCGCCATTTGGCAATAAAGTATAGAATCGCTGCAATTGCTCCCTATATGTTTCGCTACAACCATAAGGCGCCAGCCCCATCACCTTATATTCATCAAAAAGACCATAACCAAGAAAACGTATCACATCCAAATATAAAATCCCTATGGAATCAGACTCCGGCTTACTCAACAAATTGTCAAAGCGCTTGTTGCGTACATCAATCACATTGGTCGATAAAGTGTCGCCAAGCGCATCAATAGTCAACACCAAGCTGTCACTAAAACCCGACATATAATAAGCCGTTGCCGCGTGGGTAATGTGGTGATCAACAAATATAAGCTGATTCTCCTTTAAGCAAAAATTAAATTCGCTCTGAAACAAATAGCGATAAAGTTTACGTGCATCGCCAATTTCAGCGAGTAAGGGATTGCTTATCTGATATTGTTTTAATACTTTATTCAGAACATCTTCATTAGAATAGACCGCAATATAATCTATATCTTCCAGGGTTTTATTTGCTTGTTCCAAACAAAACAGCACTGCAAACCGCCATATTTTACCGCTATGCTTAATGCGAATTAATCGCTCTTCTTCTATTCCGGCAATAACATGACCATCTTGCATTAATACTGCCGCAGTATCGTGATGGGCATCTTCAAATAATTTAAAATATCGATCAAACACCGAATCACAACCACCACTCAAGCCCAGAACCAACATTAATCTTTCCTTAATTCATTGTTAAATACTATAGAGCCAGATGCAAAATCCATTAATGTAAGCAGAATTAATAGTTTGAATGGCAAAATAACCTGCCGACAAATGATGCAAGTTAGAAATAATATTATCGCAGACAGGGCTTAATAAATAAACCTTCTTGCCTAACAGGATAATTGGTGGTGCTGACTAAGGAAGCGCTGAACAAATCGCATTCCAGCCACCATTACCAGACAAGCTGATTTTTTTCAAAAATCGCCACTTGGCAACGCCCAATAAATGGCATTTTTAACCGTTTTCCCCGATTTTTCTTCTTAATCTGTCGTTTTCGGGAAACGACA
>CAMAUL010000120.1 GCA_945861405.1 Candidatus Methylobacter oryzae
AAATATGGGCTATACAAGGTTCCGACAAAGGCTGGCTGGAAAACAGCGCATGCCTTGGTGTGAAGAACATCGGAAAGCCGTGTGCGTTAATAGCGCATGCACGGTTTGATGAGGGAGGGCAGGCGAAAGCCTGCTCTCTACTCTACCCGGTTTCCTCGATGCGCAAGCCCTACCTGGCTTTACTGCTGATTACAACAGTTTTCTTAGCTCAGCAAAACCTTGACTCGCTTGTTCTAAATGTTCTTTTGCTGCGGTTAAACCACCGGTATTAGCGGCTGTGCGAGCTTGTTTCAAATGAGTGTTAGAACGTTGCCGCCTAACATCAAGAGCATCGCTCAAGGCCAGATCTTTGACTAAATCAGTCGCTTGTCTAATTAAATCTACTACTTCTTCCTTAGCAGCATTTGCGTCAATAGCATGAACTGCTTCAGCAACTTTTGCCGATATATTATCAACCGCATCTTCATTAGCGCCAGCAACAGCTATAGAAGAAATGCCCAGAGAAGAAACGGCAATAAAGAGAATTAACAGCGTATTTTTTAAAATTTTCATGAGTTATGATCCTTAGAATTATTATTGTTGTTATTTATGAATACATAGCATAACTATATATCGACTCAAATATTACCATAAAAAAACTATATGAATTTTTTATGCGCTGTTTAAAAGCAACTGCCTGAATGAAGCTTACGGAATCCGGGGCTTCGTGGCACTGATCATCCCGTATTCAGACCCCTACCCGACCCATGGCTGTGCCCGCCTTTTAATCACCTGCGGTCGAATTTATATCCGAAAAATCCAGCGGCCCTTCTAATGGACAACCCCAACCAGGATTATACACACCACGTTTTTTACCCAACGGTGGAAAGCCGAATAGAGCCAATCGCGGGGGGATTCCACTAAACCATGTTTTACCGGGTTGTAATTGATGTAGTCGAAATGCCGTTGCCGCGTGAAGTGTCGGGTTACGGCACTTGCTACAGCTCATTTTCAGTAACTCCGGCAATTTTCATAAAATGCCTGAGCAAACCGATTTTCAAATCCTCATTTCCGTGTATTGGCAAAGATATGCGGACAGAATTTCCGGGCTGCATATAAACGTGGTGACTGCCATTTATTCGAACTAAATTCCAGCCTCGACTTTCGAGAATTCGCGCAAAATGCTTTCCCGAAACTGATTTCACACTGCAATTTCCATAACTCTATCGTTCTTAGAAATTTCGATTTGCTCCAAGTCCACTGAAAGACAAGCTTCGACTGCTTCGTATAGATTTGTTAAAAGCTCTTCCATAGAGTCGCCTTGGGTAGCGCATCCCTGAATTGCAGGAACTTCCGCCCAAAACCCGCCTTCTTCCGCCAAATGAATGATAACTTTTAATTTCATGCTAATTTACCTTGTAATATTTTGCTATGTATTTGACTTCCGACTCGGGTAGGAAGGCTATAATTCACCGTAGCAATGCGCGCACTTTCTTTGCCACTTCCTCGCCGGAAATGGTCTGCACCCTACCTGCATCAAATTCAGCAGCACGATGCGCGGATACCTCTCCCCACAAGCGGTCAAATTCCGGCTCGGATATTTCTTCAAGACTTAATAAAAGCCGTTGCACCAAAACGGCTCTATCCTGAATAGGTAGGGAGAAGATTTCAGATTCAAGTTGTGCAAGATTCATTGTAGAAATTCCATCCAGTTTTTGAATGCGGCTTAATTGATAGATGAAAACAATACGGCTTTAGCTGTCTTGCGATTTCATCAATTGTATGAAAATCAGTATATCCTAAACCATGTCCGCCGCAAACGCCCGAACCTTCCCAACCAAATCCCCCATTCCCTCGATTTCCAACTCCCCCATCAAAACCCCAACCAATACATCATCCTCCATCCCTAACAACTCTACAAACAAATCCCTCTCCCCCTGATCCGCCGCCAAATACCCTGTTTCCAAATATCGATTCAGCAGAAAATCCAGCTCCTTAGTCCCCCGCCGACATTGCCACTTTAACCGAGCCAGCTCGTCCATCAGCCCAACTTTCTCTGCACCAGCAATTTCTTGGTTTCGGCAATCGCCTTGGCCGGATTCAAGCCTTTAGGACAGGTATCGGTGCAATTCATAATCGTATGGCAACGGTACAATTTAAACGGGTCTTCCAGTTCGTCCAGCCGTTCGCCGGTGCTTTCGTCGCGGCTGTCGACCAGCCAGCGGTAAGCTTGCAGCAGGATCGCAGGGCCTAAGTAACGCTCGCTGTTCCACCAGTAACTGGGGCAACTGGTCGAGCAGCAGGCGCACAGCACGCAGTCATATAATCCATCCAGCTTTTCCCGGTCTTCTTTGCTTTGCAGACGCTCGGAATCCGCAGGCGCTGGGGTTTGGGTTTCTATCCACGGCTTGATCGAGGCGTATTGCGCATAAAAATGAGTTAAATCCGCCACCAGGTCTTTCACGACTTGCATGTGCGGCAGCGGATAAATTTTGATGGTGCCGGTATAGGAGTCGATGGCCTTGGTGCAGGCCAGGGAGTTTTTACCGTTGATGGTCATTGCGCAGGAGCCGCACACGCCTTCGCGGCAGGAACGACGGAAGGTTAGGCTGCTGTCGATTTCGTTTTTGATTTTCAGGATCGCGTCCAGCACCATCGGGCCGCAGCTGTCCATGTCCAGCTCGAACGCATCGATGCGCGGGTTTTCGCCAGACTCGGGATCCCAGCGATACACTTCAAACCGGCGGATATTGGTTGCGCCTGCTGGCGCTTTAAAGGTTTTACCTTCGATTAAAACCGAGTTTTTGGGCAAGGTAAATTCAGCCATTAGTCTATTCTCTTCTGAGTGGAGTTCAGGATAGCCATCATAACAATCTTGCATTGCTATGCCGACCTAAGCGTTTGTCAAAGGTGTACAAGACCGCATCAAGGTATGAGCTTTCGGTCAAAATCAAGCAATCGGCAAAATCTGCATGACCCTGACGAAATAAATCGATAGCCGTTTTAAAAGGTTCAGGACGTTGCAAAATAAATGCGGGATTCATTAGCAAATGTTCAAGCACCGCCAATAAGGTGGCATTATCTATTTTATAAACTTTTGCCAGCACCCAAGTGCATTCGATTTGCACAATTTGAGTAAGATAGACTTTCTGGGCGTTTCCAACCAAATTGCGGGCGATTTTTGTTTGCTCAGGCTGCCCGGTATCTTCGACAATGACCCGAACTAACACATTAGTATCAATCGCTATCACTTATTGCTCCCTCGATAATACCTTGCTCAATATCCGCTAACGTGGCAGTGATGGGGGTTTTTATTAAACCGAATGCCGACTTGATAGACAGTTGTTTGTCATCGCTTGATAAAGCGGGCAATATTTCAACAATGTGGCATTTTTTTTCCGGCAATAAATTTAAAAAACCAATGACTTGATTATAGATACTGTCGTCTATTTCCAATGTGAGTGTTTTCATGTCATGTCTCTCAAAGCCTGTGTTAATAAACTCTCTCTTTTGGTGGAATTACGTCGACTTCGTCGGTCAAGGTGTACATATGCACCGGCCTGTAATCGATTTTAACCTGATCGTCAGTGAGCCAAGTCAGCGTGTGCTTCAACCAGTTTTCGTCGTCGCGCTTCGGATAATCTTCCCGTGCATGGCCGCCCCGGCTCTCGGTGCGGTTGCCTGCGGCGTTGATCGCCACGGTGGCTTGGCTCAGCAGGTTGTCCAGTTCCAGCGTTTCGACCAGGTCGGTATTCCAGATCAACGATTTATCGGTCACTTTGACATCGGCAAAGGTTTTTCTGACTTGGGCCATCGCGTTGATGCCTTCGGTCAGCGTCGAACCGGTTCTGAATACCGCCGCTTTGGCCTGCATGACTTTTTGCATGTCCAAACGAATATCGGCGGTGCTGCGGCTGCCGTTCGCATTGCGGATTTTATCGAAACGGGCGATGGCTTTGTCGCAGGCATTACTGTCCAACGGTTTCTGCCTCGAGCCCGGTTTGATCAGTTCCGCGCAGCGTATCGCGGCGGAGCGGCCGAATACCACCAGATCGAGCAGCGAGTTTGAGCCCAAGCGGTTCGCACCATGCACGGAAACGCAGGCTGCCTCGCCGATTGCCATCAAACCCGGCACCACCGAGTCGGGATCGTCGCCGTTCAAGGTGACGACTTCGGCTTTGTAATTGGTCGGAATGCCGCCCATGTTGTAATGCACGGTCGGCAGCACCGGAATCGGCTGTTTGGTCACATCGACATTGGCAAAAATCCTGGAAGTTTCGGAAATGCCCGGCAAGCGTTCGTGAATGATGGCCGGATCAAGATGCTCGATATGCAGATAGAGGTGATCTTTCAGCGGCCCTACGCCGCGTCCTTCTTCGATTTCTATGGTCATCGCACGGCTGACCACATCGCGCGAAGCGAGGTCTTTGGCCGATGGCGCATAGCGTTCCATGAAGCGCTCGCCTTCCGAGTTGGTCAGATAACCGCCCTCGCCTCTTACGCCTTCGGTAATCAAACAACCTGCGCCGTAAATGCCGGTCGGATGAAACTGAATGAATTCCATATCCTGCAACGGCAAACCCGCGCGTAATGCCATCGCGTTGCCGTCGCCGGTCACGGTATGCGCCGAGGTGCAGGAAAAAAAGGTGCGCCCGTAACCGCCGGTCGCCAATACGGTCATTTGGGATTTGAACAAATGCAGGGTGCCGTCATCCAGACACCAAGCCAATATACCGCGACATTCGCCCTCCTCCATAATCAAATCCAGCGCGATGTATTCAACGAAGAATTCGGCCTTATGCTTTAACGCCTGCTGATACAAGGTATGCAAAATAGCATGGCCGGTCTTGTCGGCCGCAGCGCAGGTGCGTTGCGCTTGGCCTTTGCCGAAATGCGTGGTCATGCCGCCGAACGCGCGTTGATAGATTTTGCCGTCGGCGGTGCGCGAAAACGGTACGCCGTAATGTTCCAGCTCGATCACGGCGGGGATGGCTTCGCGGCACATGTATTCAATCGCATCCTGATCGCCCAGCCAGTCGGAGCCTTTGACGGTGTCGTACATATGAAAGCGCCAGTCGTCTTCGCCCATATTGCCCAGCGCCGCGCTGATGCCGCCTTGCGCGGCGACGGTATGACTGCGGGTGGGGAATACTTTAGTGATGCAGGCGGTTTTAAGGCCTTTTTCTGCCATACCCAAGGTAGCGCGCAACCCCGCGCCGCCTGCGCCAACCACCACCACATCGTAAGCATGTTCAATAATTTTATAATCTGCGGACATGAGTTACCCTATCGATACTATGCGAAACACAGCCAGCAAAGCCGCAATCGCCAAAAATAAAAAAGCCAGATTGACGGCCCAGATTGAGATAATCCTGAAGCCTTCGGCGGCGACATAATCTTCAATCACCACCTGTAAACCCAAGGCGGCGTGGTAAAAAACAGCCATGATCCACGCCACGATACAAACGGTATTAACAGGCAACGTCAGCCAAGCTACGGTTTGTTGATAGGGGGCCGTCAAGCTCAAACCCAGAAAATAGATCAGCCAAAAAGACAACGGAATCAGCGCTGCGGCGGTGACGCGCTGCATCCACCAGTGAGAGGTTCCGCTTTTTGCAGAACCCAAGCCCCGAACCCTGGATAAAGGCGTTCTAGTGTCCATAACATCCCCACACAAAAGCCATTAAAGTCAGCGCCAATGAAGCTGCCAGTTCAATCATCGCGTATCGGTTTAGCGTTTCAAGTTCAAAGCTGTTGCCGGAATCCCAAATCAAATGGCGAACGCCGTGGCACAGATGAAAAAACAACGCGTAAACAAAACCCCAGCAAACCAGTTTTATCAACCATAGATTCATTACGGCCTGCATTGCAGCATATGAATCGGCACCACCAGCCAGCGCCGAAATGACATAAACAAATAAGATCAAACCGGCTGAAAGCATGACGCCGGTCATACGGTGGGTGATGGAAATAATGCCGGTTAACGGCAGTCGGTAGACTTGCAAATGCGGGGATGTGGGTCTGTTTGTATTTATCGCCATAGTGTTATCCGGTGGTTGTGTTTACTCAATGGTCTTGCGCTGTGAGCCGTTCTGTTACCTGCCGTCATAGCCGGTAGAATCAGTTGGATCATGTTGTACCATATATTGCAGATGTCCGCTAAGGTAAAAACCGGAAAAAACTCCGATATAAAAGACCCGGCAACGCCGACAATATGTGCCGCTCTATATCAGGGCCAAAACGAATTTTGATGCTGAACAAAAATAGATGATATATTAGCAACTACAATTTAGTTGCTAATTTCAGAGTATGAGCCAACTCGAAAAACTATTAGAGCAATTCATCAACACGCCATTTCCAAAATGGAGTGAGGTATTAACCCTGTTAAAGAGGCTGGGATACAAAAAACTTGAAGGCGATGGCTCCCGAATAAAATTCGTAAATCTTGAAAAGAAAAGCATCATCGAATTACACCGACCGCACCCACAGAACACTATAAAAACATATACCAAAAAAGACATTATCAAAAAATTAAAAGAACTAGGAGACTGTCGGATTTTGCAGTGCAAAAAGTGTTAAAATAGCCCCACCGAAACACGGAATCAAAAACAAAAATGGCTACCCAATTCATCCTGATTGATCGGGATACCCCCTACATCTTGCCGCCGTGTGTTCAGGATTATTTGC
>CAMAUL010000121.1 GCA_945861405.1 Candidatus Methylobacter oryzae
TTCGTTGGATACCCACAACAAGGGGTATCCAACATCATTCTCGCAATGACTCGACGCGATTTCGGAAAGCCTGCATTTTCACTACGCAAAAAACGCTTCGTGAAAACACATGCCCTATCGCTTCTGGGGACTACTCGACTCCTGTCTCGTAGCGAAGGAATTCGCCCGTCTTCGGTTAAGTAATCTTCAATTTTATACATTATTGTGAATTATAAGTTACAAAATATTAAGTGCAAGCAGATTATTTTACGATTCGTAAATCTTGTGTAAGTTCTGCATAGGCACAAATTCAATTCCGGCTTGCTCAACTGATTTCTTAGGATGTTTGAGAATGGTATTACAATGAGCCATTCTTGTAACAAAAAACTATCACCCATGCCGACCAATACGACATTCAAGCCCGCTTGGTGGTTAAGCAATAGCCATTTGCAGACGCTGTATCCGGCTTTGTTAAGGAACGAGCCTGATCCGCCGGATTACCGCCGCGAAAGATTAACGATGCCCGACTATGACTTTATCGATGTCGATTATTGCGGAGCAGGCAAGCAACCGTTGATTATCCTGATACACGGCTTAACCGGCAGTTCGCAATCGGGTTATATTAAAGGCTTGCAAAGCGCCTTACTCGAACAGGGCATGCGCAGTGTTGCAGTTAATTTTCGCGGCTGTAGCGGATCATCCAATAACAGGGCGCGCTGTTATCATTCAGGCGAAACAGAGGATATTCATTTCCTGTATCAAACTTTGCGGCGGCGCGAACCCGATACGCTTATAGGCGCCGTAGGTTTTTCATTAGGCGGCAATGTGCTTTTAAAATGGCTGGGCGAACAAGGCGATCAATTGGACTTGTTTGCCGCTGTCGCTGTTTCCGTGCCTTTGCTGCTGGGGATTTGCGCGACTAAACTGGATAACGGTTTTTCAAAGCTCTACTGCGTCAAGTTGCTGGGAGAGTTAAAAGCCTATATGGACATCAAGTTACGGCATCTGGAAAACGTAGGGCAAGTTGAAGAAGCTATGAAGGTCAGGGCATTGGGCGATTTATCGGACATCCGCTCGTTCTGGCAATATGATGACCGGGTCGTGGCAAGATTGCATGGTTTTAACGATGTACACGACTATTATCGGCGTTCCAGCTCCAGGCAGTATCTCAAGTCAATCTCGGTGCCCACGTTATTGATTCAGGCGGTTGATGATCCTTTTATGACCCCGGAAGTGCTGCCCAAGCCGAATGAAATATCGCCGCAGGTGCAGTTGGAATTGACCTGTTGCGGCGGGCATGTGGGTTTCATCTCGGGAGCTATCCCGTTTAGACCGACGTATTGGCTGGAACAGCGGATACCGGAGTTTTTGGTCAGGCACGCCGTTGCTTGAAGCATTAAATAAAGAAGCAATAAGCAGCGTATTATTAACAGCCAACCATGTCCCATTGCCCGACTACCTCCCGATTGACAGAAAAATTCAATTATTAATATCCGTGTCATCGGGTAAGATAGGATTTCCATATTAGAAACAAAGGAGAGCTGCATATGAAAAAAGTATTGTTAGTTTTTACGGTTTTAACCCTGTTCTCGATCCCCAATGCTTATGCTCAGAAATCGGCTAGCTATACCTCGGCGCAGAAATTCGGCAGGGGCTTGGCGGGAATGACTACCGGTTTTCTTGAGATACCGGGCAATATTGTTAAGGAAACCAAGGCTCAAGGAGCGATTGGATTCCCCATTGGTCTTGCGACCGGTTTGGGGATGACGGTAACCCGCGAGCTGGTCGGCGTTTACGAGTTTCTTTCCGCGCCCTTTCCGGTTCCATCAGGTTTTAGACCTATTTTAACGCCGGTGTACCCTTGGGATTATTTTGAGTAAATCCTTTTAGGGGCGGATGGCAGTTCAAAACGATATTTCCTTGGCCGAATCGAATGCCTTTTATTTCGTTTGAACTGCCGGATGCTCTGGGCCGACAAAGCCTGGAAAATATTGAAAACAATCTATTAAACGGACAGCAATCATGATTGTCGGTGTTGACGTGCTGTGCGTAGGGCACGCCTCATATGATTTGATTTTCCCGGTGAGCCGACATCCGGGTGCCGATGAAAAAATAGTTGCCGACAGCCTGCTCAGTTGCGGCGGAGGCCCAGCCGCCAATGCGGCGGTTTGCGTCAGCAAGCTGGGATTGACTTCGGCCTTTGCCGGTTACCTGGGGGTCGATCTATACGGCGACAAACATGTTCAGGAACTCAACGATTGCGGCGTCAACACGCAGTTGGTCGTGCGCGGCACTTTTCCTACACCGCTATCGACGATATTGGTCAAACCCGATGGCAAGCGCTGCCTGATCAATTACAAAGGCGACACCCAAGCCTTATCAGCCGATGCGCTGAATTTTACTGATGTTCCGGCTAAGGTAGTGCTGTTCGACGGTCACGAACCCTTTATCTCATTACCCCTGGCTGGCAAGGCCCGGCAGGTTAATATCCCAACCGTGCTGGATGCAGGCTCAGTGCATGAAGGAACCTTGGCCTTGATGGGCCGCGTCGATTATCTGGTTTGCTCGGAAAAATTTGCAGGCCAATACGCAGGCGATGAGCGCAAAGCCTTAAGCCGACTCGCCGAACTGGCACCCAACGTGGTTATCACGCTGGGCGAACGAGGGCTGATTTGGCAACGCGGCAATCAGCAGGGCGCGCTACCCTGCTTACCCTGTTGCCGCTGTTGACACCACCGGTGCAGGGGATGCTTTTCATGGCGCATTTGCCGCAGCATTGGCGACCGGGTTGGAGTGGCAAACGCTACTCCGCTATGCCAGTGCCGCTGGCGCGTTGTGCTGCATGCAAATGGGCGCGCGTTTAGGGCTGCCAAGTCGGGACAGCATGCCTTGTTATTTAATCAACCTCTGCCTTAATTGACAAGCAACTATAGCGACGGCATGGTGCGACAAAATTGCCCCGGAAAATAATGATGGCTTAAGATTTGCTGTAGTATTCTGTAGGTTCAAATCAACCCGTTATTGAAGGATGCTCAGATGCGTAACAAAGCGATATTATTCAGTTCATTTTTATTGGTTTCAAGCGCCGTGTTGGCCGAGCAGAGTTTGCTTAAAGAAGTGGCAAAACAGGTAGCTAAAGATACCGCGACAGCCGTAGTGCCGGGTGCTGTTGAGAAGGCAGGAGCGGTAAACCAAACACTGGAAAATGCTCAAAAACTAAAAGCAGGCGTCGAAAATGCCCCCGATGCAGTTAAAGACCAGCTGAAAGAAACGGTGAAGGAATCGGTTAAGCGAAAGATTGAGCAAGCAACGCCGGAGCAGACCCAAAAAGCCGTGGAAACCTTAAAAGAAGCTAAAGAGCTGAAACAAAAAGTTGAGAGCGCGCCTAAATCGACTAAGGCCATCAAGAGCAAAGCTAAAGAAAAAGCGGTTGAAAAGGCGCTGGATCTGTTGCGTTAATCTCTATAGCTTAGGTAGAAAGATTGTAACTATTCAGTAAAAAAGAATAGAACGCGGATGATGCAGGTTGCTTATGATTTAATAAGGTTTTTTAGTTACTATTTAGCTCATATTTGAACTGGAACGTCCGCGATATGGATTAAACTGATAAACACCGCTTTTAAAAATCCGCGTAAATCTGTCCAATCTGCGTCGCCTAGAAGCGCCTACTTTTGGCATCCGCGTTCTATTAAGCACGCTGAATAGTTACGAAAGATTCAGCTTGTCATTCGGTCGGCGACCGGCTAGCAGGTTCTTCTGCAAAGCATTGTTTTCGGCCCACAAGTCGCCCGACAGCAATCTTGCTATCTGGTCTTTCAAATCAGGCTGCCGGTCGGCCTCAAAAAACAGGTTATGCACGATATTGGATTGGTAGAACCGCTCCACGAACAAACGCATGGTATTGAAACCCAGTTGGTAAGCCTCGTCATCCTCGGCGTGAAGATCGGGATCGGCTTCGCGCCCTTCATGTAGCCCCTCGTGGATACGGTCGGCGATGCGGGCGGCGCTGGTGAACGCGAGGAACACGCCAGAGGAAAACACCGGGTCGAGGAAACCGGCCGCATCGCCGCAGCAGGCATAGCGCAAGCCGTAGCGGCTTTGGTTGCTGTAACTGAAATCCGCCTCGACGCGGATCGGCGCGGATTGCTCAGCGCCCTCCAGCAAGCTGTTTAAGATCGGCGAGGCCGCCAGATAGCGGCGCAGCAATTCTTCCACATCGCAGTCCTTGGGTCTTTCTTTTTGTACCACCAAGCCCACGCTCAGCCGCCGTCCTGATATCGGGATAATCCAGATCCAGCCGATGTCCACGACCGGCACATAAATACTGCCGGAACGGAACAGTTCGTCCGCTTCTTCTCCGGGCTGGATTTTCTCGAAGTGGGTATACACCGCAAACTTGCCGAGGTTTTCGATGCGTTCTATGGTCTTGCCTTTCTTGCCCATCAGGGCGCTACGGCCCGTGGCATCAACCAGATAACGGCAGCGGTATTTAGCCGTGTCGGAAATGATCTCCACCCCTTCCGGCTGGCAGTCTACATCAAGCACCTTCTCTTCCTCGTGGGTTTTCACGCCATGGGCGGCGGCGTTTTTAAATAGCACTTGGTCGAAAGGGCCGCGTTCCAACTGGTAGGTTTTGCGATAGACGCTCAACGGGAAATACATGCGCTGGTCGGTAGTTTCGTCGATGAACACCGCCCCGCTCTTGAACTGGTTGCCCTCGCTCCAATCAACACCCAAACGTTGCAGTACCGGCTCGCTATAAGGCAGCATGGATTCCCCGATGTGGAAACGTGGATGCTTGCCGCTCTCCAAGAGCAAAACCGTGTGACCGTATTGCGCCAGAAAAGTCGCCGCCGTGGAACCGGCCGGGCCTCCGCCGACGACCACTATGTCGTAGTCAAAACTATTTTGTTTGTTGTCGGGCATGATTTTTATGTCTCTGAATTTTTAATATAGTTTAACTGGAATGGGGCATAGGGTACATTACAAAAGATTTATCTTAACCAGCCAGCCTGATGTAGGGGAAATAGCTATGTTTGTCGTCTCCCCGCCCGTCGCAGCTAATTCAAGAAGGGGAATCGCTGCCAAAACCGGCATGTTGGCGACCAGAGATTCCCAGTCGGCAGGGAATCTCTCCGTGCCGAGATGTGGCCGCCCGATCTGCAAAAGACTGCCTTCCACCGCACCGGCTGCTAATGCCAGAGCGCAGGCGAAAGCCGGTTCACCCCGGCCAGGGTCTAGGTATTTAGGCCAGTTCTCATCGTAGCAGACCAGCAGCAACTCCCCGCCAAGACTAGCCAGTTGGCACCAAGCCTCCAGCAAAGCCATAGCGAAAGTATCACAACCTGCTGCTAAGGCACTGGCAGGTTGAATGCAATGTTGGGCGATAGTCCAATAACCGGACACTGTGTTCTGGACGGAATTGTGGAAAACGCTGGGGGAAATGACGCCATCGGGTTTGGCCAGTTCGGTGCAAAGCAGGTCGGTGGTCTGGATTTCACCGGCCACGCTGGCGAACACCGAAGGAAGTGTTTCGGGTGAGCGTTGCGCCTGTTTGCAGGCCAGTGTTGCTGCGCTAAATGCCAGCTGCATTGTCTGGCTGGAGCGGCGGCGCAACAGGGGCGGGATGGCATCGCGGTTGATGTCAACGCTAGGGAAGGGGAGGCTGGCCCGAAATTCGGGGTCAGGGGCGCAGGCGGCAAAGCCCAGCAAGCTCATGCATTCCATCAAGCCGCTTCCAGTAAGACGCTGGCGTTGTTGCCGCCAAAGCCGAAGGCGTTGCTCAATACCAGCTTAGGCGCACTATCCAAACGCGGCGCGGCGATGACCGGGCAGGGACATAGCGGGTCGGCCTGCTCCAAGCCGCAAGTGCCCGGCAAAAAACCCCGATCCAGGGCCAGCAGGCTGACCACGGTTTCCACTGCTCCAGCCGCGCCCAGCGTATGGCCGAACAAGCCTTTCACCCCGCTGCACGGCGGCGGGTTTGGGAACAAGCCGGCTATGGCCTTGGCCTCGGCTAGATCGTTGAGGGTGCTGGCGGTGGCGTGCAGGTTGATGTAATCGACCTCGCTTAAATCCCGGCCTGCCAGACGCAAAGCTTGGGCCATAGCCAACGCCGCTCCCGCGCCTTCCGGGTGCGGCGCGCTCATGTGATGGGCGTCGGAAGATTCCCCTACGGCCAGTAGTCGTGGGCTAGTGGCGTTGTCCGGGCTTGGGCGTTCCAGCAACAACAGGGCTGCTCCTTCACCGATATTGATGCCCCGGCGGTTGATATCCATGGGGCGGCAAGCTTCGGGTGAGATCAATTGCAAACTGTGGAAGCCGCGCAAGGTCAATCGGCACAAGCTGTCCACGCCAGCGACCAAAACTGCGTCGCAAAAGTCGGCTGCAATCAATCTTTGCGCCGCTCCCAAGGCTTTGGCGCTGGAAGAGCAGGCGGTTGAAATTCCGTAGCAAGGGCCTAGCAATTCCAGTTCGCGGTGAAGAAATTCGGCGGTAGCCTGGGCCGTTTGAATTTGCAGGAAATGAAAATTGCTAGGAGACTGTCGGATTTTGCAGTGCAAAAAGTGTTAAAATAGCCCCACCGAAACACGGAATCAAAAACAAAAATGGCTACCCAATTCATCCTGATTGATCGGGATACCCCCTACATCTTGCCGCCGTGTGTTCAGGATTATTT
>CAMAUL010000122.1 GCA_945861405.1 Candidatus Methylobacter oryzae
GCAAGCCGTTTATCGCACTTTCCCGCCTCGCAGCAATATAGTCGTCTATCAATCCCGCATCTATTCCCGGCAATACCTGCAAAACTTCTTTGGACGCCTGGGTCAAATCAACTACGGGCTGCCCCGAATAAACCGTGACCAGGCTTTCAAGCCAATTAAAGACCTGTCCATTCATACCCAATACCAACTGCAATTCTTCGATCGATTGAAACGGCTTGTTGCTAGGCTGATAACTTGACCCCGCGTCTTTATATTCTTCTTTCTCCGCGCCCTCTAGGCGCACCAGATCATCCGCATCACGCCAGTCGAGAATCGCGTTGACCAGCTTGATTTGCAACGCCTCTTCCACAGGCGCGTGAAGCATAAGCTCTTGCAATAATGATTGATCCGCGCTGTTTATATCCACCTTGCCTGTTTCAGCCAGCAGCTGAACGCGGACTTTCGACTCCGGGTAATCTATTTGGTAAATACTGCCGTCAGTGCGCCAGCGTTGCTGCTGGTCGGGATTCATCAACATCAGCTCGGCAACGGCAAGTCCTGATTCTGCAACGGCCTCGGCTTGGGCATTACTACTGCCGCCGGTCACAATGGCCGCTTCCCTCCGCATACTGAGCGCAAAACTACCGGCCATAATGGTCAGCAGGCTCAACACCCACAAAACCAGAACCAACGCGAAGCCCCCTGACTTGATCAAAGACCTGATCATTTGCGGCCCTCTGCCGATTCAGTAACATTTGCCGCAAGTGCATCAATTTCCGCACCTGCAACTTTAAGTTCTATAATTATGTCCGGCCAGAAAACGCCATTTTCAGTGCCAATGCTGACTTTAACCAATCGAGGCTGAACGTCTTTTTCCAGCCATTCATCTTGCCAACTGCTTTCGTCCGCATCACCAACAGCGCCAAAATAAGCCAACGAAAAATCACTGACATGCCTTAACAGAACCACCTCTTCCTGCCGCCATTCTTCACCCTCAGCCACCGGAAAAAACGGCGTTAAGGTCACCTTGATAACCTGCTCGTCATCTTGTTGCTGCGGTTGCATAGAAAACAACTGCATACCTGATCTGTTTGCACTTGCAGGGAAAACAGAGACAAACTGCAATGACTGTTTTTTGCCTTGAAAAGACAATGTCCTGTTCTGGTTTTCGCTCGCCGCGCTTGTTCCTGACTGGCTTGCGGCATTCGCACCATCCCTGGCGCTCGCCGCGCCAGCTCCCTGCTGGCCTGCGCCATACACACCATCCTTGGCGATAAAATCATTCCATAAAGGAATGGCTGAGGATAAATGCCGCTGGAAAAAGTTATAGACCACCGCGACCTCATTGACTTCGGTTATCTTGTTTTCTCCCTGCTCCCAGCTTTGGGCGCAAATTCTCAGGCTGGCAAACAACAGCACCACCATCATGCTTAACAGGGTCATGGCTATCAGAACCTCAATCAGCGTGAAGCCCATTGAGGTTCTTAAGCTTGGCGCGGCGTTTGAAAAATGGCGCGCGATGCGCACCCTACTTCCTTGACCCTTGAACCTTGAACCTTGACCCTGATTTCCCCTCATAACACTTTATTCGCCAGTTTTAAGGTGATTAACTCAACCTGCCTGTCATCAGCTGAGGCATCGCCCCCCCAACTTACGGTAACCTTAACCTTAAAAAGCACTGCCGGTATGGCCGTGACATCCAAATTTTCAGCCGTGAATTGGAACGGGCTGACCGCCACCTGCCAATGATATTTTTCATGTTCCAGCCCGGTTGCTTCACTCGGCTGCAAGGGCGACTCTACCCCTGCTTGTGCCATTAAAGACTCGGCAATCTGCACGGCTGCGGTATATTCCTCTGCAACCCCGGCGGTATTTACACCGGCGGAAAATATCTTCAGCAAAATACCTAAGGAAAGCGCCAGGATTGAAAACGCAATCAGGATTTCCAGTAAAGAAAAGCCGCACTGCCTATTTGCTTTCAAGTTCAATCTGCCCGGTTAACCAGTTTATGTCGATTTTCCATGCTGCATTGCCTCGCTCCAACGTAACTCTTCCCCCGGTAGAGGAACCATCGGCAAAAAAGCGGATGCTCGCCGTGCCTTCCCCGGTCAATTCGGTTTGCGCCGTCACCACGGTCATATCAATGGCCTCGGGTATCTGGTAAAGCTTGTCCCGGCCTGTGACCGTGTAGCTGTTGTCGCCAAGATTAAGGGCGACCGTGGTTTCCTGATGGGTCATTAAAGCCTGACCTCTGGCATAACGTAGCGCCGAAACAATGTCCCTGGACGCTGCCTTAAGTTCTGTAGAGTCGTTCCCTGACGACAGGTTGAAGCCGATTACCGAAAAACCCAGCACCACGACAAAAAGCACGACGGTCAACTCCAACAAGGTAAAGCCGCGTTGCGCTTTGAGCACTCCTTCATCGCGGGCATGCCCAGCGCTTACTCCTCGTTCCCACGCGCTGCGTGGGAACGCAGTGCTGGACGCGCTGCGTCCCGTATACGCAAGACGTTTGTGATTCGCGGCGCAGCGCGCCTTAACTGCATTCCCACGCAGCGCGTGGGAATGAGACGAATCTTTCACCTTGCGCCTCACTCCCAACTAACAATATCCTGATCTTCGCCCTCGCCGCCTTCCTTGCCATCTGCCCCTAAAGTGTACAAATCGAATTTCCCATGCTCGCCGGGAGCGGCATAATGATATTCCTGTTGCCATGGATCGAGCGGCATTTTGGCTTTACGCAAATAAGGGCCATTCCAGCGTTTGGCGCTATCGGGCGATTCAATCAACGCCTTCAAGCCTTGCTCGGAACTCGGATAGCTGCCCAAATCCAGTTTGTACATATCCAAAGCAGCCGCCAGATCTTCAATCTGCACTTTGGCCGCTTTGGTTTTGGATTCGCCCATATGCTTCATAACCTGCGGCCCGACTATCCCGGCCAGCATCGCAATAATGCCCAACACCACCAATAACTCGAGCAGGGTAAAACCACGAAGACGCGCCTTAAACCTTGCACCTTGAACCTTGAATCTCGTCACCTGTTTCATAGTGTTTTCCTAGTTTTAAAAAGCCAAATCATTAACGCTCAAAATAGCCAGTAGAATCGACACGATGATGCCTGCAATCATCAACCCTAATGTAATTATCAGCGTCGGCTCCAGCAACGCCAGCATCCGCTGTATTGCCACCCTAAGCTGCTTATCGTAAATCGTCGCCACCCGCAGCAGCATTTCTTCCAGACGTCCGGTTTCTTCGCCCATTTTTATCATTTGCATCGCCATTTTTGGGAAGATGTCTTTTTCCATCAAGGCATCCGACAGGTGTTTCCCCTGTTTTAACTGCTCTTCGGTATCTTGAATGGCCGCTGCCAAAACCAAGTTGTCCACCGTTTCGCGAACGATAACCAAAGCCGACAGTATTGAAACGCCGTTGCCCAATAACGTACCCAACGTACGGCTGATGTTGGCGGTTTCCTTGTGCAAAATAATTGTCCCGGCCAGCGGTAGTTTCAAAAAATGGCCATCCCAGACCTTCTTTCTGATCGGATCGGCCAACTGAAAATTCATATAGCCGCTAAGCAGGACAACGCCCAACACCAGCATCCACCAATAGCTTTGCAGCCATTCCGCCAGCCCCACCACGATCTGGGTCGATACCGGCAGCGCCTTGCCCGCGCTTTCAAACATCTCGGAAAATTGCGGCACTACGAAGGTCAGCATCACAAACAGAGAGGCCAGCGACATGACCAGCAAAATGGCCGGATAAATCAATGCCGTGCTAACCGTTTCTTTCAATTCCCGAGAGCGCTCCAGGTATTCAGACAAGCGCGTCAATACTTCGCCCAAACTGCCGCCAGCTTCACCGGCGCGTATCATGTTCAAATAAAACTTGCTGAAAATGCCTGACTGCTTTTCCAGCGCATCGGCCAGAGCCGATCCACCTTTTACTTTCTCAAGAACCCTGGCGATCAGCTTGGCCACCCGTTCGTTGTCTTCAGTCAGATCGATCAGCACCAGCAGGGATTTATCCAGCGGCAAGCCGGACTCCAGCAAGGTTGCCAATTCGCCGGTGAACAAAGCGATGTCTTTTTGCGATAATTTGGACTGCTTGATGCCCAGTCTCAAACCCAAAAACGATTTGGCACTAGCCGGTACTACACGAATAGGGATGTAGCCTTCCGTCTGCAACATCGCAATCAACTGTTGTTCATCAACCGCATCCCTGACCCCCTCTTCGGTCTCGCCAAGACTATTAACCGCTTTATAGGCAAATAAAGTCATAGATTCATTTTGTGGGGGCGACTTCAGTCGCCCGGTCAGCCAAAGGGCGGCTAAAGTCGCCCCCACAGTTATGACTAGGACTCCGCAGAAGTAACACGCAACACTTCTTCCAGCGAGGTAATCCCTTGCAGGGCTTTAACCAAACCGTTCTCATACATCGTAGTCATGCCTTCTTCAATGGCGAGCCGTTGAATAGCCCCGGCTTCTTCATGCGCCATAATCAGTTTGCGAAGCGGATCGGTCATTGGCAGAAACTCGATAATCGCCAGCCGTCCGCAGTAACCTAATCCTCCGCATGATGGGCAGCCGACCGGCTTGTACAAAACAATTTCCCCAGCAGGCGCAAACCGCCTTAACCTCATGCCCTCGATAATGTCCTGGCTCGGCGTATAACGTTGCTTGCACTCAGGACACAGCTTTCTGACCAGACGTTGCGCCAAGATGCCGTTGACGGTGGAAGTGAGCAGGTATTCCTCAAGCCCCATATCCAGCAACCGGGTAACACCGCCGGCCGCGTCATTAGTATGCAACGTCGATAACACCAAATGCCCGGTCAGCGCCGATTGCACGGCGATTCTTGCGGTCTCCAGATCGCGCATTTCGCCGATCATGATCACGTCGGGATCTTGCCGCACGATAGAACGAAGCGCCGACGCAAAGGTCAGACCGATTTGCGGTTTAGCCTGAATCTGATTAACCCCGTCCATCTGGTATTCCACCGGATCTTCAACGGTGATGATTTTTCGCTCGGAGGTGTTCAACTGCTTTAGCGCTGCATACATCGTGGTGGATTTGCCGCTACCGGTAGGGCCGGTAATCAGGATAATGCCGTGCGGCTGAGACAGCACCTCAATAAACTGCTGTAAGTGCTTCCCGGAAAAACCCAGCGCGGCAAAATCCAGCACGGTATTTTCCTTGTCCAGTAAGCGGATCACCACGCTTTCGCCGTACATCGTCGGTATCGTGGAAACCCGCAAATCCAGCTCCTTACCCAACATTTGCACCTTGATGCGGCCATCCTGCGGCAGACGGCGCTCGGCGATATTCAGCTTGGCCATGATCTTGATACGGGAAATCACCGCTGCCGTGGATTTGACCGATGGCGCATCGATTTCTTTCAAAACGCCATCGACACGCAGCCTGACTTTTAGGGATTGCTCGAAAGGTTCGATATGAATGTCGGATGCTCGAGTTTCAATCGCCCGCTGCATGATCAAATTGACCATTTTGATGACAGGGGCTTCACTGGCCAGATCTTTTAAATGCGCCAGGTCTTCCTCGCCCAAATCATCGACAACATGATCGCCGACGAGTTGATCCATTTGAGAACGGCCTTCGCCATACTGCACATCCAGGGCCGCATCGATCTCTGAAAGTAGGCCGACTTTAGGGATGATGTTTTTCCCGGTCGCCAGCTTTAACGCATCAATCACAAACCGGTCTTCGGGATCCATCAGCGCAACGGTGATGTCGTCATTGTGACCGCCATTTTTACCCAAACCGATCACATGATAGTTTTTTAGAAACCGAAAAGGCACAATTTCCGGCAGCTGCATTTCCAGCGGATAGTGATCCGGCGTAACCTTTTCAAACCGGCCCGATTCAACAAAAGCATCGGCCACATCCAGTTCCGAACACAAGCCCAGCTTGACCAGCAACTGCGGCACACTTTCCGATACCGAAGTTTTTTGCACACGCTCGACTTTTTTCAGCTCTGCAACTGAAAGCTTCTGTTTATCCTGCAAAACAGTTAGCAGCGATTCATATGCCATTATCCTGAGAAACCGGTTGGTATTTTATTGGTGTTTATAGGATAGAGAGTTCAACTTCTTCAATCAATAAGTACTGTTACCTATCGGCTGAACCCGCTATTGAATTGATTATTCTATAATAACTAACGTCTAAGGTATTGTTTTAATTTCATGTGTGCGGCTAATCGACCCAGAGGTAAATCAATGCGCGTCATACTCATACTCGATTAATTTTGAATTGAGCTGACTTCCTGTCGCCGCCTCTGGCAGCTGGCTCTACTCGCCGAGCCAGTTGCAATTGAATCCTCCCCTTAAACCAGCCATCCCCCAATGCCCAGCCTTGTTGGTAGCATCCCTGATTTCATTTATCTGAGTTTCAGAAAGCGTCTGATTGAATAGTGCTCTATAGGCCGCTTGGCGTTCGCTGTCGTCATTGCCCAAGCGTTGCAATTCAAAATGAGGCGTAACCAAAGTATCAGCTTGTCCCACTGCGTGAAACCGATAGCATGCGGCACATCATGCCCTCGGGAAAATCATCTTCGTTGCCCTTAATCATGGCGTACTTCATTTGGGCATTTTCGCAAAGTACGCTGCCGCCTTTTTTAAAAAACTCACCTCTTCCTCAAGACGGGCGTTT
>CAMAUL010000123.1 GCA_945861405.1 Candidatus Methylobacter oryzae
GTATTGAGAGGCTAATAGGGAGGAAAAGAGCCTTGATGGGGTGATAAATCAGAACCAAGGGCATTAAAAATCCCAACAAACCATTTTTTTAAATTTTAAACGTAATTAAGCGGGGTGGTTCGCTCTATTAATCCGACAGCCTCCTAGGCATAATACCGTCACTGAGAAAATGTGCATAAGCGTTCTCGGAATCGTAGATTCCCGAGGTGCTGGTGCCTAAAATCAGACCTACTCGCAAGGCTCCATAATTTGTAATTGCCCGTTCCACATCGGCGCGGAATCCGCCTTGGTTCAGCGCCTTGAGCGCCAGTCTTGCGTTGCGGCAGTCATAAGCTTTAAGGCTCTGGCGGATATTCGGCAAAGGTGAAGTGACCTCGCCCACCACGGTTTTGAACGGAATATCGAATAAGCGTAGAGGCTTCAGGCAGCTTCGGTTGGCGATGAGGCTGTTATATAAAGCGTCCACATCGTCCCCGGCCGCGCTGACGCACTGGTAGGCTGTGACGGCGACAGGCGGTATTTGCGGATACTTAGTCATTTCAGGCTTGGCTTTTGTATCAGCAACGGGCATAGCAAAAATCCCAAGGTAACTCCCAGGCTCACGGACAGCGCCAGGATCGGTAAAGTCGGCGTTTTGCCCAGCCCCAAAGCGCCAAATGAAGCCAAGGTGGTCAGGGTGGACGAGGCGAGGGCGTGGTAGGTGATGTCGGAATCCCTACCGCGATTATCCATGAAGAATATGCCGTAATCAACGCACAGGGAAACCGATAGCAGCAGGCCGATGATATGGAGGAAACTCACTTCCTCCTTGATCAGCGCCCAGATAGCGAAAATGAATAGCACGGAGGCGAGGGTGGGTAGCAAGGTCAACAGCACTTTGCGGATGCTGCGTTGTTGCAGCCAAATGAGCAGGCCCATGACTACGATGCCGATAGCCAACATAAACAAAGACCTGTCCCGGTATAACGAGGCTAAGCGATCCAGCTGGTCTTTTTGGCTAAAGTAACGAGTCCCCTCCAAGCCAGCCAAGCCTTCGGTCAATTTTTGGGGGTCGTGATCGCCCAGCCAGAGTGTCAAGGTTACGCCTTTTTGACCCTCGATCATCTGTCCGCTCAGGATATGAAGCACCGGCGAGGCCAGGACGGCTTCAGGCTCCAGCGACAGTGCGGCAGGTGGTAACAACTTGCCGAGCTTGTCCACCGAAAGTTCGGCTTTGCCCAAGGCTGCCCGCCAAGCATCCTGGAATTGCGGGGTCAGTGCCTGTGCGTAAACTTTGGCGTTTTCGTTTTGCAAGTCTTGTGAAGCCAGCCAGGGAAACAGTCCGTGATATTCACTTAAGATACCGGCTTGCTTCAACCGCTTCAAACGGCGCTCAGCTGCTTCGGTTCGCCTAAGCGCGGTTTCCAAATCATCAGCCTGAACCAACACAAAACGCGCCGGTTCGATACTGGCAAAATGGCTGCGGACGGTTTCGTCCTGCTGCTTTAACTGATCCATGTTCATCGCCAGTTTTTGCATGTCGTCCATCCAACGAGTCTGCGGCAAAGTCAGCCCTGCCAGTATCACGCAGATAGCAAATAAACTCAGTAACAGCTTGCGGCGACGGGCGCAGAAATCGACCCAGGCGGCGATGCCGGGCAAATGAGCGACATGCAGGGAAGAGTGGGCGAGCAAGGCGGGCAGTACCCAGCGGGTCAGCCCTAATGAGGCTGCGATACTGGCCAAGGCGAATATGGCGATTTGCTCGAAGCCTGGAAACCCGGTGAGCCCCAAGGCCGCATAGCCGATGACGGTGGTCAGGCCGCCCATGAGCAGGCTGGGCCATAGCAGCCGGGCCGCATCCAATGGGGAGTTGCGGTGCTTTGCGCAATGCACCATCACATGGATAGGATAGTCGGTGCAGATGCCGATTAAGCTGCCGCCTAGGGCCAGGGTCAAACTATGGGCAGTGCCGAATGCTAAAGCCGTCACCAACGCGCCAACGACAAAGGACGCGATTTGCACCATCATTACCCAATGCAGCGCCGAAAAAGATTGGAACAGCAGCAAAAATACCGCAGCCACCGCGACGCTGGACACCACCGAAACCAAGGTGACATCCTGGCTGATTTCGCTATGGGCAGCCACGCTGAAAACCGGTACCCCGGCCATGGACAGCCGAAACGCGCCCCCTGCTGCTTGGTTCAGGCTATCGAAGCTTGCACGGATGGCCGCTTGCAGGCGCGAATGCAGTTCCGAATCCAAAGCGGCGTATCGGCTTTGCAAAATCAACGCGCCGCCGCTACCCAATTCCGCTTGACGTTCGAACTGGCCTTGCAAATCCTTGAAGCCGTTCAGCGATAACAGCAAAGGATCTTGCTTGGCGATGGCTTTGACGAACCCGCCCTGGGGAGAGAGCAAAGCTTGTTTGAGACCTTCGGCCCGACCGGTCAAACTGGCGGGGTCGAACAGTTTGCGCCCGTCTTCCTTAGGGTCTAAGCTGAACAGGCGGGCATGATAGGGGGCGTAAGAGCGGACGGCATCGACCCATTCGCGGGGTGGCTCATTGGCAGGCCACACCTGTTCCACGCCTTCTATCTGCGCCAGCTGCAAGACCAGCTTGGCGCTGAACGTGTCTAGGGAAGCCGGGTTTTGCGGCGGGCTAGTCGTGTGTCCCAGTAAACCGGTTTCCGTTCGGCCTGAGCTTGTCGAATCGCCCTTCGACAAGCTCAGGCCGAACGGTTCTTGATTAGTTGCTTTTTCCACCACCAGCATATAGCGCCGCGATAGTTCGCCTGATTGCAACAGCCCGGACAGAAGCTTTGAATCTTCATTGTCGCTGGCGGTAAAAAAGGCGTTCAGGTCGGATTCGATGCGGATTTGCCAAACGGTTACCGCCAACAGCAACGGGAACAAAAGTAAAAACCAGCGCTTTCTCCAAACGAAAGACACCTATTAATCTCCCATAGCTTCGAGCAGCAAGCGCTGGATTATCTTATCCAATTGCTGACCTTCGGCAGTTTTCAGCATGCGGTATTCGGTGGACTCGCCATCCGGTTGACGGATTAGAACCTGTTGTTTACGCCCATCTTCCTCCCCTGATATTTCGACAGTCGCTGCCTCCTGATTACCGAGTTCGGGTTTAGGTGTCAAGCGCAAGATCCAATGCTTGCCGTGCTGTTCCGGGGCAAAATCATAGCTCGACTTCAATCCATCGGCATGTCCTTGCAAAATGGCGATAAATACCGTGATCAGCGCCGACGCTTGCCCTGATTGGCCTAGGGGTGCGGTGTGGCGCTGCTGTTGTTCGGGATCCCAGTAATACATTCGGCCTTCGGCGATAGCCATGACGACCCGCGTGGGTTGCAATTGCTGTTTGACCAAGCTGCCGTCTGAGCCGGACAGCATGTTACCTTGGCCTTGCCATGGGGAAGAGGCCAATTCCAGCTTGCGGATTTCCTCGTAATGGAACTCGGCTGAGCCGCTTTGCCGGATGCGTCCGAGTAAAGCTTGCAATTCGGTTTCATCGCAAAATCCCGGTGTAGGCAATAACGCTAGCAGCAAGCAGAGACCGGGCTTTACAATAGAACGCAGATGACGCAGATAGTTATGATTAAGTAAGATTTTTTCTGAACACTCTGCGTTTATCATATTTATCAGCGTCATCTGCGTTCTATTTGGGTAATCATTTATGACTGCTCGCCCTTAAATACCTTGTGTCCGTGTGTCGCCATGAAAGCGAAGGTCTCCTGTATGGAGGGGATTTCAAGATTCGGGAAACGTCGATGGCGGTAGAACCATTCCCCAACGCCAAGCAATCCCATCAGCACATAAACAAGCACGCCGGTATAAATGGCCCAGACCTTTTGTCCTGCAAGAGCCGGAAGCAAGGCGCAGACCACCACATTGACGGCGAAAAACAGTGTCCATACCCAGGTTAGTTCGCGCAGGTATTCTGCAATGCCGGGGATGAAATCCGGGTATTGCAGGCGTACCAAGCGTTCGCATAGGGAAGGGGAGATCCACAGCGTATGCCCGAACAGAACCGTCAGCCACAAATAGGCTATGGAAGGAACCAGCCAAACAAAATAGGTGCTGGCAAAATAAGCACCCGCCAGCAACAAGGCGGCGAACAGTAGGCTGCCGATGCGCAAGGCTATCATTTTAGACTTAAAGCCCCGCCATAGAGTCAGCGCGGCAAACACCAACAACTCCAAGTTGGCAAAGCCAAGTTCGGCTAAATAAGAGCTGAGGAATGGGTAGGCGATCAGAACAAAGGCGATGCCGATTGCCTTAATTATGTTGCCCATTTCTAGCGGGTGCGATGGGCCGCGACGAATTCCGCCAGCGACCGCAGGGATACAAAAATCTCGTTGTTACGTTCGTCGCCGGAGGTGATTTTGATGCCGTATTGGCGATCCAGCATAACGCCAATTTCCAGTGCGTCAATGGAATCCAAACCTAATCCGCCGCTGAACAACGCCGCATCCGGGGAGAGGTCGTCGGGCATGATGTCTTCAAGACGCAAGCCTTCAATGAGCATGGTTTTCAACTGGCTGATTAAGTCATCTGACATGTTTAAATAAACCCTTTTGATAAAGCCTAGATTTTACACAAGATTCCCGCAACATTCAAAAACACTTGAATTGGGATGCGGGGAATGTCAGAATCGATCTGAATTTAAGTCCTTCACTATATCTCATTCCAACAGGCCGATACGTGCGTTTTCTTCTAGCCTTCAAGGTTATGCTTTTCACCGTACTCGTTCCCGGCGCAGTGACTCTGTATTTTCCCTATTCTCTACTTTCCCGCTCGGGCGGTAACCTGCAAGTAGCAAGTTTGGCCCTAGCCGTTCCCGCCTGCATTTTCATCCTGATCGGGACGGCCATTTACTTGCGTTGCGCCTGGGACTTTGCAGTCGATGGTTTGGGTACGCCAGCGCCTATCGACCCGCCTAAGAAGCTGGTCGTGACCGGACTTTATCGATGGTTTCGCAACCCTATGTATCAAGGCGTATTGCTGATTTTGCTGGGCGAGTGCTTGTGGTTCCTTGACCTTGGTCTCTCAATTTATACTGCTGCGTTTGCTGTCCTTTTTCATATCTTCGTGGTCTTTTACGAGGAACCGATACTTCGTAGCCGGTTTGGCGCGTCTTACATCGACTATTGCCGTAAAGTCCCGCGCTGGAATTTCGCCTTTCGAGTCTTCGCCCTGAATTCTTAATGCTTAATTGAGTTAACTATTGCGCGCCGAATTTTCATCTGCGACGAGTAGGGTAGTAAATCGTACCCCCGGATACTGTTTTTTATAGTAGACTTTATAGCTGTGACCCTACAGCTTAATCATTGAGTACAATAACTATAAAGCAGACCGGAGAAACAACATGCTGGGATATGATGAAAAACGCAATTATATTCGAATGGAAATTGACTGCGACGTCACTTACAAACTTGCAGATTCAGATGACCTGCACCATGGACGCTGCTCATCAATCAGTGGCGCCGGTGTTTCGTTTATAGCAGACCGCGCTTTTGACGCAGGCAAGGCCATGGAGATAAACGTCATCCCCAAAAACACAGTGACCCCCTCAATGACCGCTTTTATCGAGGTTATCAGAAGCACCCTGCAAGACGACGGCAGCTACGAGGTTGCCGCTACCATAAAGAGCATAAAAGGGGATTAATTTCCCTGTTAATTGAAAGCGCAGAACAATTATGTATACGATTACCAAAGAGGTGTATTTTTGTTACGGACACCGGCTAATGAATCACCCCGGAAAATGCCGCAACTTACACGGACATAGCGTCAAGGCCTCGATTTCCATTGAGCATGAACAGCTCAACGACCAAGGCATGGTCTGCGACTTTTCCGATATTAGGGACTGCGTTGAAGGGTACATCGACCAGCATCTCGATCATAATTTCCTGCTGCATAAAGACGACCCGATTATCCCGATGCTGACCGAAAACAAGGAGCGCTTTCTTGCTCTGGACGAGCATCCCACCGCAGAAGTGCTGAGCAAAATGATTTACCGGCATCTCAAACAATCCGGCTTTAACGTCGCCCAGGTGGTGTTATGGGAAACCGCCAGCGCGGCAGCCTGCTACCGGGAAAACTGACAGCGGCCATGAGCTTTGTAAACCCGGTCAACAAATCAATCTGCCTCGAACAAGTCTGCGAATCGAATTATCAAAAGTTGTTAAAGTTAATCCCAGACTTGATGGCGTTTAAAGCAACCGCCATCGGCCTTGCTCCTCACCACACCACGCTGCACCTTGAAATAATCGAGCGCACGCCGTACACATTGACCGTAGAACTTAGCCATAGCTTCAATAAGAGCCTAGTACAAACAACTTGAAATATGTTAGATAATACCCTGTTTTAAATTAAAAATATTAGAGCCGATGGCACGACCTTTACCCCCACTGAAACTGAATATTGAGTTACAAGAAATTTTGCAAACACTCGCTCGGAGTCGCGAAG
>CAMAUL010000124.1 GCA_945861405.1 Candidatus Methylobacter oryzae
TCACGCGACTTTCCAGCTAAACGTGGATTAGTCGTACGTTCTTGCATAATACTACTCACCCAACGTTGTTGGTAATCGTGCCCTGGATAAACCAAAGTTTCATCAGGCAAGGTAAACAAGCGTTGTGTTATGCAATCATATTGCGCACCAGCATCTCCACCTTGGAAATCAGTACGACCACAACCACCAATCAATAACGAATCACCCGTAAACAATCGATCACGCCACAAATAAGAAATACTGCCAGAAGTATGACCTGGTGTGGCAATCACTTTAATCTGCTCACCCGCTGCAAATTCAAAAACATCACCATCTTGAATTTGTATATCAGCTGTCGTTGCCCCACAAAGTTGACTAACCCCCGTTTGTGATCCTAAGCGTTGGCGCAACAAACCGCTGGCGGTAATGTGGTCAGCATGTACATGGGTTTCTAAGGTGTATTTCAACTGCAAACCCTGCGCATCTAGCATCGCAACATAGGCTTCTATATGAGTGTTGACTGGATCTATCAATACCGCCTCTTTAGTAACAGGATCAGCGATTAAATAAGTGTAAGTCCACGTTTCTTGATCAAATAATTGCTTAAATATCATGGTGTGCCTCTTGTTGTGGGTTGGTTATGATTAATATAAAGCAAAGCCTGTGCCATATAACATAGTTCTTGATTTTATTAGCCTGTAGTCCTTTTAAAAAAAGATAAACCTTTTAAATGTTTCACTATCGTTTCAACGTCTCATAAATCATGACTTATGAGACGTTATATAAACAAAGTAACCACCTTTGTTACCTAGACATTTTGGCTCAATCGGCCTAATCGAATGTATACTGTTTATAAGAATCATCATAAGTGGTTATAAATTCAAAACCACATGAATAGAGTAAGGAGTTAACTAAAATATGATTAGTATAGAGATATTTCAAGCATTCGTTGCGCCTGCAATTTTTATTTCTGCTGCGAGTTTATTGGTGCTTTCTATAAATACACGATTAATGGGTATAGTAACGCGCTTACGAATCTTTCATAAAGAGAAACATTTAGCGATTGCGGAGGGTAAAAAGAAAGAAGCTTTAGTTTTACAATCACAAATAGAATCCATTCAATACCGCGCTTCAAAAATTAAAAATGCTTTCTTCTGCACATTATTGGGCATTACTGGCACTATGGTTACTTGTTTAATCATTGGATTAGCTTTGTATATACAGCAAGCATTAATCGTTGGCGTATTGGTTTTTGTATTGTCTATCTTGTTAATGCTGGTAGGACTGATATTTTATATTTCAGAGGTTTCAATTAGTTTGTCATCAGAAAAAGAAGAAGAAATACTTTATGCTTTAATTGACGTTATATCTGAACAACAGGACAGTAATCCTAGCAATGATTTGCCTTAGATTAAGCATTGGACTGGGGCTTTCGTGAAGGACTCAGTTCGGCCAACTGTTGACATTGGCGACAGTCCGCTTTACGGCAGGGAATTTTGCGAGATGGAGTTCATCTTTGTGCCCATAGAAGACATTCGTGTAAGCGGGATTGGAGTAGTTCATTTTATCCCGTTGATTCATTCGATGAATACCAGTAGACTGTAAAAAAGCACGACACAGTCAGATAATGATTAAAAAGTGATTTTTATTATTAATACTCATGATGGTCATTACGCCAGTAGGGTATGCGCTTGGCTATTATTCTATTATGGTCAATTCGTTATCTGCTAAATCCTCTTTCTAACCCCCTTTCGAACAAAGCATTGCCGTAACTGATTTGGCCGATGCCGCACCAAACAATTCCGATCACTGTCTGCATCAGGATGAATTTAAGATAGCCTGCCATGCAAGTGGGAGTTGCACCTTTCATGTTTGTGGTGATGGGGCAATCGCCACAGTTTTTCTATTGACTCAAGCTTATAGCGCGTATCGCTATGAACACACAAAAAAATACGATTCCCGTTCTCTTTCATTCTCTCTCGAAATAATCCCCACCTTATAGCCTCTAACTGTCGTATGATGGGTGGGCTTTATGCCCTCGAAAGCATCATTTAACTATGTGCGCGAAAAGTATGTGCCTATTCTACGTAGACTCAACAAAACCATCCAGTTTCACGGAATTTATAACGAGTATAGGAGGAGGAGGTATGTCTCCACAAATTATTTTCAAGCTGTTTGGCTTGATACTGTTGTTGCTTTCTGCTCATATAGTTGCAGCTGAAAAGTCGATCAGCGTGCCCGTATTAACCTTAAAAGCAGCAACTGAACAGGTCGTTCGGGATAATCCGGATCTGGCGCAAATGCAGGCCAGGGCTCAAGCGATGGCCGCAATTCCTTCGCAAATGGGTGCCCTACCTGATCCAGAAATCAGTTTCAATGCGATGAGCCTGCCGATCAAAACCTTTAACACCGCCCAGGAAGATATGACGCAACTGGGTGCAGGTATCTCGCAAGCCTTTCCTTTTCCCGGCAAGTTGGCATTGCGCGAACAGGCAGCAGCTTTTGAAGCGGAAGCTGCAACCCAAGGCGTCAATGAAGTGCGTTGGCGATTATTAAGCGAAGTCAAAACTACCTGGTGGCTAATCTTTTATCTGGACAGGGCAATTCAGATTGTTGACAGCAACCATGCGTTATTGCAGCAGTTTGTTGAGATTGCCCGGACTAAATACGAAGTCGGCGAAGGTTTACAACAGGACGTATTATTAGCTCAACTGGAATTATCCAAACTGCTAGATCAGCAATTGATGCTGAAGGCATCGCGTCGTAATGCCGCCGCCAGTCTGAACGCGCTATTAGATAAACCGGCCAACGAAGAACTACGTTTACCGGAAAAGATTGAGTTGCAATTGCCGACCATTAAGCAGGAAAACCTGCTCTATCAACAGGCGGAAACATCAAGAGCCCTACTGGAAGGCAACCGGCTAGGGATTAATGCTGCGCAATCGCGTTTGGATTTGGCAAAAAAAGACTATCTGCCTGATTTTAATCTGGGCGCTTCTTACGGTGCCAGAGCCAACACACCTTCTGGTGATAAACGGGCCGATCTGTTAAGTCTAAACTTGAGCATGAATGTACCGATCTTTGCCGCGCAGAAACAGGCCAAGGCGGTTGACCAGCGCACCAGCGAGTTAATGCAGGAAAAATACGCCTTGCAGGATCAGTGGAACAAGGTTCGTTCGCAAATTTCGCAAGGCTACAACGATTATCGGCGTGCCAAAGATCAGGTCGTGTTGTTTGAAACCGGCATCGTGCCGCAGGCAAGGCAAACCGTTGCCTCGATGCTGGCGGGTTATCAGGTCAACAAAGTTGATTTTCTGAATTTAGTGCGTAGCCAGATTACCTTATACGAATATGAAATCCAATATTGGAAAGCGTTTACCGAAGCCAATCAGTCGCTGGCACAGTTAAGTGCAGCTGTCGGCAAGGAGGAAATTTATGAATAAGCAGATATTGATAACAGCAGTACTGATGCTGGCTTTGGGTATCGGCGGCGGATACTGGATTGCTAATCGACAACAAAGTCATGAACAGCCGGTCAGTGTATCAAACAGCAGTGGGCAACCTTTGTTTTATCGTAACCCGATGAATCCAACCGACACCACCCCGGTGCCGGCAAAGGACAACATGGGCATGGATTATGTCCCCGTCTATACCCAAGATAATAGCCCCCAACAACGCAAAATCCTGTTTTACCGGAGTTCAATGAACCCCGCTGTCACCTCGCCCGTTCCGGCAAAAGATACAATGGGCATGGATTATGTGCCAGTGTATGCCGAGAATGATACGAATACCGATGAACCGACTGGTTCCGTTACTATTGATGCCGTTACCGTGCAAAACATTGGTGTGCGCACCGCTATTGCCAAAAAGACCATGCTCTCGCATGTGGTAAGAGCTGTTGGCCGTGTAGCTTATGATGAGGAGCGTATCGTGCGACTGCATCCTAAAACTGAAGGCTGGATTGAAACCCTTCGCGTCGATAAAACCGGAGAGTGGGTCAAGAAGAATACGGATCTGCTGAGCATTTATTCCCCGCAACTGGTTGCCAGTCAGCAGGAATATGTTCTGGCGTTAAACAATCTTAAAGTGCTGGAAAAAAGCCCGATTGACGAGATTCGGCGCGGCGCGGAAGAACTGGTCAAGAGTTCCCGTGAGCGTTTGAATTTACTGGATGTCCCCGTACATCAACTGCATGAACTGACGATAAGTCACACCATCAAAAAAGGCCTGCATATCCATACCCCGGCGGATGGTATCGTGATCAACATAGGTGCCCGCGAAGGACAATACGTCACGCCCGAAACCGAACTGTACATGATTGCCGATTTATCCAAAGTCTGGGTCTATGCCGATATTTACGAATACGAACTGCCCTGGGTTAAAGAAGGCGACCCGGTTGAAATGCGACTGGCCGGAGTTCCGGGACGTATTTTCAAGGGACATCTGGCTTTTATTTACCCTTATGCTGAAGAAAAAACCCGAACTATCAAGGTGCGCTTGGCTTTTGACAATGCTGAATTGTTGTTAAAGCCCAAACTATTCGCCGATGTGACCATTTATGCTGAAAAGCAAGTGGATGCCGTGGTGATTCCATTAGAAGCGGTGGTACGTTCAGGCGCGAAAACCCAGGTTTTTATTGTGCGTGGTGCAGGCAAGTTTGAACCTCGTCAAGTCACCACAGGCTTGGCGTCCAATGACGATATAGCCATAGTCGACGGCCTAACAGCCGGTGAAGAAGTCGTCACTTCCGCACAATTTCTGATCGATTCCGAATCAAAGTTGCATGAAGCGACCGCAAAAATGTTGGAGCCTTCCGCGCCGAAAAAATTGGAATCCAACCGGTTGATCATGGAGCAAGGAGCGCATCGACATGACTGATTTCATCATCAACAGTTCGCTAAAAGACCGCTTTATCGTGCTGCTCGGTGCGATTATTCTGGCACTAGCAGGACTTTGGTCTTTTAAAAATATGCCACTGGATGCGATACCGGATTTGTCCGATGTGCAGGTCATTATTTTCACCGATTATGCCGATCAGTCACCACAGGTCGTCGAGGATCAGGTCACCTATCCGTTAACCACAGCCATGCTGGCTGCGCCCCATGCCAAAGTGGTGCGCGGCTATTCCTTCTTTGGCCTGTCGTTCGTTTATGTCATTTTTGAGGACGGCACCGATATGTACTGGGCAAGATCCAGGGTTCTGGAATATCTCAATTACGTTAAAGGCCGATTGCCGCAAGGTGTCACGCCGACATTAGGTCCCGATGCTACCGGCGTCGGCTGGGTTTACGAGTATGCACTGGTTGATAAAAGCGGCAAACATGATCTGGCGCAGCTGCGCTCAATTCAGGACTGGTATTTACGCTATCCGTTACAGACCGTATCTGGCGTGTCCGAAGTGGCTTCGGTGGGCGGCTATGTCAAGCAATATCAGGTGGAAGTCGACCCTAATGTGTTGCAAGCCTATCAAATTCCTTTGTCTACCGTTATCACCGCGATCAAGCGTTCCAATAATGATGTCGGCGGTCGATTGTTTGAAATGGGCGAAACCGAATATATGGTCAGGGGCTTAGGCTATATCAAATCCATCGCCGATCTTAAAACTATCCCTGTAGGGGTGGACGCCAATGGCACACCGATACGTTTACAGGATGTCGCACATATTCAAATTGGACCTGAACTGCGCCGAGGCGTGACCGAGCTTAATGGCGAAGGCGAGGTTGCCGGTGGTGTGGTGATCATGCGCTTTGGCGAAAACGCCCTGGCGACTATTAAAGACGTGCGTAAGAAGCTGGAGGAACTAAAAAAAGGCTTGCCGGAAGGTGTCGAAATCGTCACCGTTTATGACCGTGGCAGCTTGATAGAACGCGCGGTAGATACTCTGAATAGCGCACTGTCTCAGGAACTGATCATCGTTTGCAGCTTGGTCGCTTTGTTACTGCTGCATCTGCGTTCATCGCTAGTAATTGTTATCACCTTGCCGCTGGGTATTCTGATGGCTTTTATTGCGATGAAAGTACAAGGCATGAACGCCAATATCATGTCCCTAGGCGGCATTGCGCTTGCCATTGGCGACATGGTTGATGGGGCGGTAGTCATGGTCGAAAATGCCCATAAACATTTGGCTGAAGCGGCTGAAAAAAAAAGGCTCTATGTGAATCGTAGTGGGTAAAAAATTTGTCAACAAATATATATTTTAAATATAGCGAATTGAAGAGCATGTAAATGTAAAAAATGTCGTATAAATATCTTAAATTACGACTTTTTAATTACTCCATTTTAAAACTATAAAAGAAATTAAAATCAGCTTGTTACGTAATAAGACGACCAACAGATAGTACTCATGTAAGTAATCTTTGTTAATTTGTTTACTGAAATCG
>CAMAUL010000125.1 GCA_945861405.1 Candidatus Methylobacter oryzae
TCCGCCATTTGGCATACTTGATAAAGTGGGTGGCGATAACGTCGGCTGTGAAGATTTGGCAAATGCTTTAAAACACGTGAGACCTAAGGTACATGTCTTCGGCCATATCCATGAAGGCTACGGCACTGAAGAGCGTGATGGCACTATCTATGTTAATGCGTCACTGAACAACGGCTATTACCGACTCGTAAATGAGCCGATCGTGATCGATATATAGTGCCTGACCGAAAAAAACATTTTTTCAGTCGCCCCCTGTTAGTGCAGTTATTCCATCATCGGATTGAGTGCATTTTTCGAAAAAATCATTCGCTAAATTACCCTTCAAGCGAAGGATTTTTGCGGTTTTCGGGCGCAGCTATCTCACCGACATCAGGTTTACACGGGTTTGTCTTCAAGCGGATTTTTGGTATGGCCCGCGCTTTCGCTACTCTTTTTCCAAGGCTTGCTGGCGGATTATCGTAAGCGTTCAGCCGTTCCGCCTGTGAAAAATATTCTGCCTACGGCATCCTGTGATTTTTTGAGCAGGAAAAGGCATGGCCATCACATCGAAATGGCGTCAACATATTGAAGCGTGGCAACGTAGCGGTTTGTCGCAAGCAGAATATTGCAAGCAACAGCAAATCAATGTGCGTACTTTCACAGCGCGACTAAGCGACTATCGCAGACTGCCTGAGGCTGATTCGGTTGCTTTTATGCCGGTGCAGGTGGAGCCAACCGGGTCCGCCTCGGAGGTAACGCCTGCGACAGCGGCCATCATCTTTATCCATAGTCACGGTCATCGGTTGGAGCTTTCGTCTTCGGTGTCGGCTAGGTGGGTAGCGGAGTTGCTGCGATGCCTGGCTTGATCGATTATCCCGCGCAAATTTGGTTGGCCGTGGCGCCGGTGGATATGCGAAAAGGGATTGACGGACTGTCAGCCATTGTTCAGCAGAGTCTGGATCATGCGCCGTGCGCCGGATCGGCGTTTATCTTTCGCAACCGTGCCGGCAACCGCTTGCGCCTGCTGCTGTGGGATGGTACTGGGGTTTGGATGTGTCAGCGACGGTTACACCAGGGCGGTTTTGTTTGGCCCAAAGTCAATGATGCTGTATTTGCGATCAGTCCGTCACAATGGCAGTGGTTAATTGCGGGCGTCGATTGGCAGCGACTTTCGGCATCCGTTCGACCCGATTGGCAGGTCTAAAGCACGCGCAAAACAGGCGAAAAAAAACCGATAAAAACCAGTAAATACAAGGCTTTCAGCGGGTAATTGCGGTATAATAATAGCTATGAATCCACTCGCCGAACTTGATCAACTCAATCTGGAACCGACCGCCAAAACCGAGGTGGCCGCGCTGGTTCAAGCGCTGCTCGAACAGGTGGAACGGGATGCGAAAGCCATCCAGGCCAAAGACCTCAAAATCGAGGCGCTGACCTACGAACTGGCTTACTACAAGCGCATCCGTTTCAGCGCCAAGAGTGAAGCCTTGGCGCCGCTGCAACGCGATGTGTTCGAGGAAGCCTGGAACACCGACATCTCGGCCATTGAAGCCGAAGTTGAGCAACTACAAGACGATAGTCCTTGTGAAACCGTTGCTAAGCCCAAACGTCCTCGTGCCGGACGGCAACCCTTACCCGATCATCTGCCGCGTATCGAGCACCGCCACGAACCGGAATCCTGTACCTGCGGACATTGCGGCAAAGATTTGGTCAAAATCGGCGAAGACGTGACCGAGCAATTGGATGTCGAACCCGCCAAGTTTTTCGTCCATCGCCATATTCGTCCGCAATACGCCTGCCGTGCCTGCGAAACCGTCACTGCTGCGCCGATTCCTCCCGCCGTGATTGATGGCGGTTTGGCTGCCGTCGGTTTATTGACCTGGGTGATCATCAACAAATACCTGGATCATCTGCCGCTGTACCGGCTGGAACAAATCGCCGCTCGCGATGGGGTGATCTTGTCACGCTCCACTTTGGCGGATTGGGTAGGCCGGCTCGGTGTCGCCTTGCAACCTTTGGCGGATCGTTTGGCGTGGCATTTATTGCAGAGGAATAGCTTGCACGCCGATGAGACGCCCGTGCCCCAACTCGATCCCGGCAAGGGTAAAACCAAGAAAGCCTATCTGTGGGCCTATCGCAGTAATGATTTGCAACCGGGCCCCAAGATTATCGTCTTCGACTATCAAGCCGGTCGCAGTGGCCGGTATGCGCAGCAATTTCTGGGTGACTGGCACGGCCCTCTGTTGGTTGATGACTACGGCGGCTATAAAGCCCTGTTTGCCGCTGCCCGCGCACATCCTGAATCGCAACGCGTGCTTGAGCCGTGTATCGAACTGGCCTGCCTGGCCCATGCGCGGCGCAAATTCTTCGACCTGTTTCAAGCCGGCCGGAGTCCTATCGCGCAAGAAGCCCTAAACCGTATCGCTACCTTGTATGCAGTTGAAGCCGAAGCCCGTGATTTAAGCACGGCCGAGCGAAAACAGCTGCGCACTGAAAAAAGCCTACCCACGCTGGCGGCCTTACACGACTGGTTGCAACAAACCCGCCAGCGCACCGCACCCAATACCGCCACCAGCAAAGCCATTGATTACAGTTTGAAACGCTGGGCTGCGCTGACCCGTTACGCCGAAACCGGCGACTTACCCATTGACAACAACCCGGTGGAAAACTGCATTCGCCCTATCGCGCTGGGCAAAAATTATGCTCAGTTCGTTATTATGCATAGTTCGCCTGTAGTCAACTGCAAAGCCGCATAACGGCGCGATTTACAGCTCCACATGACTGATTTTAACTCAGCATAATAAACTTGGTGGTTTCCTGTAGTTTCTTTACTTACTACAGGAATAAACCATGTTTACTAAAACTCATCTGGCGGATCTTACCCACCTGGATTCGCTTGTCGATAATCCGCTCGGCAGCATTGCCATCCCCTATGTTGAGGCATTAAATGCCCAGCACTATGCAAGGTACACCATTGAGCGCTATGTTAACTGTGTAATTCATTTTGGTTGCTGGCTAAATGCCGAAAGCGTGGAATTGCAAAGCATTAATCAGGCGGTTATTCACCGCTACCTTGATGATCTGCTTTTGGTATCTTCCGCTTCTGCTACTTCCAGTAACTCCATTAAAATGGATAGAGCAGCGCTAAATCATTTGCTCACTTTTTTGCCACAACACTATTCAATCATCACCAAAAGTCCGATAGAAGCGGAACTTGAACGATTTACTGATTACCTGTTGAATATTTGCGGTATGTCACCGCAGACCTGTGTAAACCGTTGCCAGCATGTTGGTGCGTTTCTTAGCCATCGATTTTGCTCAGAAGCGCCTGTTTTCGCGCAAATTTCGGGCGTTGATATTGAAGCCTTTTTTCAACACATGGCTTTGAAATGGCGACCAGCATCACTGACAGTTGTTGGCGCCAGTTTGCGCAGCTACTTTCGTTTCTGTGCTTTGCAAGGTTACCCCGTCTCGGCATTGTCAACCTTTATACCAAAGATTGCGTCCTGGTCACCTGCAACCTTGCCAAAGGTACTATCCGATGCCCAAGTAGATGCCTTTTTAAAGGTGTTCGATTACGCCGATCCAGTCGGTATGCGCGATTATGCCATCGCTCGTTGTTTGCTGGATATTGGGTTACGTGGTCACGAGGTGACCTCTTTAAAGCTAGATTCCGTGGACTGGCGTAATGCAACGCTAACCATCAGCAGTAATAAGAGTAAACGCGTGCAGCAATTGCCGCTCCCAGTATCTACGGGGCAAGCTATCGCACAATACCTGTTTAAAGGCCGACCGCTGACATCAAGTCGAATCTTGTTTGTCAGACATCGAGCCCCTTTTGATCAGCTGTTATCTGTATCCGCTATTCGTAATGCAATGAATCGTGCGTTTGTTCGTTGCGGTCTGCGCAATCAATTTTGCAATACCCATGTTCTACGCTCAACCACCGCGACACGCCTACAAAAGGCGGGCGCGTCCATCAAGGAAATTGCAGACTTGCTGAGGCATCAAAGCCTTGATACCGCAAAGACCTATGCCCGTGTCGATCTTGAGCGTTTACGGGCTGTGGCGTTACCTTGGCCTGGGAGTCCCTCATGAACGCCTCTAATTTTTGGCTGTTACGGGTTGAGGCGTACTTAGTTCATCGACACGGACTTGGTTACAAACTGACTATTGACGAAACCGTTCTAAAAGGCTTCGCCCGCTTTGCTGATGCCATGGGCGATCAATACTGCCTGACAATGGCGCTTGCTATGCAATGGGCTCAAGACTCAAAACGAGACCATCCCATCACCCGAGCGCGACGCATTGAGGTTTTACGCGGTTTCGCCCGATTCTGCCAGCGACTTGATCCGGCCACGGAGATTCCTCCATCAGGATTATTTGGCCCGGCTCACCGACGGCTTATTCCGCATATCTATACCGAAGTCGAGCTGATCGCCCTTCTTAATGCAACCGATAATCTCGTCTCTCGACACGGTTTACGCCCCGCCACCTGCCGCACTATTTTCGGGCTATTGGCCTCAAGCGGACTGCGCATCTCAGAAGCGACCTCGCTAACCCGTAACGATGTTGATCTTGATGCCGGTGTGCTCTGTATCCATGAAACTAAGTTTCTCAAGAGCCGCTGGGTGCCACTGCATCCAAGCACTACCCAATCGCTAAACGACTACGCCCAGTTACGTGATCAGATCATATCTGGTCCCGTCTGCAATCGGTTTTTCTTATCCGACGAAGGCCAACCCGTTAAGCGGGCAAACATCCTGTATACCTTACATTCGATTTGCCGACAACTTGGCTGGAAACCGCGCGGCGATTATGTACATCACCGACTACATGATTTGCGACACACTTTCATTGTGCGTAGCCTGTTGAGATTTTACCAACAGGGCATTGATGTTGACCATGCAGTGCTTGCATTATCAACTTATGTCGGACACGCGCGGGTCAGCGATACCTACTGGTATTTCACCGGCATTCCGGAATTGATGTCCATCGCTGCCGAACGTTTCCAACGATACGCGCAGGAGGTCAGTCATGAATAGCCTACTGACTAATCCAGCTGAATTTGCCGCCTTGGTTCAGCGCTTTTTTACTAAACGATTACTACAACAGAAAAATGCAAGTCCCAGAACAATCGCAGCTTACCGTGATACCTTCCGAATGCTCTTGTGTTATGCCGAACGCGAAATAGGTAGGCCACCTACCAAACTTGCTCTAATCGACTTTGATGTGCGCTTGATACTCAAGTTCTTGGCATACCTTGAATCCGAACGCCACAATACGGTGAGAACTCGTAATGCTCGTTTGGCAACTATACGGGCTTTTGCCCATTATGTGGCTTTGCAATGCCCTGAAGCCTTGCTGCTGACCCAGCAAATTCAGGCAATTCCGATGAAACGCTTTGAAAAGCCTATGCTGAGCTTCCTGTCGCGTGAGGAAATGCAAGCTTTGCTGGAAGCGCCCGATAAACAAACCTGGTGTGGCTGTCGGGATCATATTTTGTTAACACTGCTTTATAACACTGGCGCTCGGGTATCGGAGTTGATTGGTATCCGGGTGGCCGATGTTGAACTAACCGTATCACCTTCAGTACGCCTGCATGGTAAGGGCCGCAAACAACGGACTGTACCTCTATGGAAAGAGACTGCCACCAAAATACGGCACTGGCTGGTGTTCGCTAATTTGAAGCCTGAACAAGCTTTAGTGCCGACTCGTCAAGGCTTACCCATGACGCGCTCAAATGTAGCCGAACGGATTGCCCTGGCGGCGAACCAATGCCCACAGTTGCAAGGTCGTTGCGTAACGCCGCATACTTTGCGTCATACAACGGCCATGCACTTACTGCAAGCTGGCGTAGACATCACTATCATCGCTTTATGGCTGGGTCATGAAAGCCCTGTGACCACTCACGGTTATATTGAGGCTGATCTATCCATGAAAGAGCGGGCGCTGGCTGCCATAGCACTACCGCCAGAGATTGGGCAGGTACGCTATCACCCATCGGATAACCTTCTAAAATTCTTGGAGAGTCTTTAAGATTATGCAAAATCGGCAGCGTGGAAAGCCAGGTGCGCTGCCGACTTCCGATACTTACTCAGCATAATAACGAACTGAGCATAATTTTTGTTATGCAAAGCTTTGCATAACAAAAAGAACTGGTTATTCGCCGGCTCGGAACGCGCCGGACAACGAGCGGCGGTTATTCAAACCTTGCTTGGCACCGCTAAACTCAATGGCCTCGATCCCTCGGCCTGGCTAAAAGACACCCTGGAAAAACTCCCCACTTGGCCCAATAGCCGCATCGACGAACTGTTGCCTTTTGCCCCAGCCGATTAAATCATAGCGGCGACGGCCTG
>CAMAUL010000126.1 GCA_945861405.1 Candidatus Methylobacter oryzae
AAAAATAATAGCTACAATAGGTGCCGCGTTTAGTTTTTCAAGGCACTTACTATAAAATAACCGCCTATTTTACAGAATTTAACTTCAATAATGAAAACATTAACCATCACAAAGCCGGATGACCTGCATTTACATGTCAGAAACGGCGCGGTTTTACAAACTGTACTGCCGCATACCGCCCGGCAATTTGCCCGCGCGATCATCATGCCCAACCTCAAGCCGCCTGTAACAACGGTGGCTCAGGCCTTGGTTTACCGCGAAGAAATATTAGCAGCGGTGCCTGAAGGTCTGGATTTTACGCCGCTGATGACGCTGTATCTGACCGGTTCGACGGCCGTGGATGAAATTAAAAAAGCCGCCGCGTCCGAACATATCCATGCTTTTAAACTGTATCCGGCCGGTGCAACCACCAATTCCGATTCCGGCGTTGCCGACATCAAGGCTGTTTATCCGTTGTTGGAAGTCATGGAACAATACGACATCCCATTGCTGATTCACGGCGAAGTCACCGATGACGCTTGCGATATTTTCGACCGGGAACGGGTGTTTATCGATACGTCTCTTACCGACATCGCCAAAAATTTCCCCGGTTTGCGCATCGTGGTCGAACATGTAACCACGACAGAAGCCGTGGAGTTTGTGCTGGCTTCCGGCGCGAATATCGCCGCAACCATCACCCCGCAGCATTTGCTGTTTAACCGCAATGCGATTTTGGCTGGCGGCATCAGGCCGCACCATTACTGCCTGCCGATTATCAAGCGCGAGTCGCACCGCTTGGCATTGGTTAAAGCCGCCATCAGCGGCAATCCGAAATTCTTTCTGGGCACCGACAGCGCGCCGCACCTGACCTCATTAAAGGAATCCGCCTGCGGCTGCGCAGGCTGTTACAGCGCCCATGCAGCTTTGGAGCTTTACGCGGAAGCGTTTGAACGGGCGGATGCCCTGGACAAGCTGGAAGGTTTCGCCAGCTTTTATGGCGCCGATTTTTACCGCTTGCCGAGAAATTCAGGCACGGTCACCTTGGAAAAAACTGCATGGAAAGTGCCGTCTGCGTACGGAGAAGCTGGCTTATCTATCACCCCACTCAAGGCGAATGAAGAGTTAGCTTGGAAGTTAAAGGCTAAAGGCTAAAGGCTAAAGGCTAAAGGCTAAAGGCTAAAGGCTAAAGGCTAAAGGCTAAAGGCTAAAGGCTAAAGGCTAAAGGCTAAAGGCTAAAATTTGAAATCCATTTAAACTTGAATGCAAGCTTTTTTCGCCCTTTGCCCTTTGCCTTTCGCCTGACTTCAATACGGCTTAACCGGAGCCAAATTATCCTCGTTAAAGTCATCCTCAATCTCCAGATAATCCGATCCTTCCGGCACATTGCCATCGTGAATCAGGTACTCGCGATGTTGAAAATAGGCACTCTTAAAAAACGCGTACCGATCAACCGCCGCTTCCGTTGCTATCTTTTCAGTCGTCAAATTGTCTGCGCGCAGGTCGACGGCGTTCACCCCAAATAGCCCGCTGGTGATGACACCGCTGTCGATATAGCTGATCGGATTCATCGCCGCATCGCCGACTAGGCCGCCCACGCCTCGGGGAGAACTCGGCCCGAAAAACGGCAACACTAGGTAAGGGCCGGTCGGCACGCCCCAAACCCCCATAGTTTGGTCGAAATCTTCATTATGCTTGGGCAAATCGATCATCGCCGCGACATCGACAAACCCGGCGACACCGGCAATGGTATTGACGATGAAGCGCGATCCGTCCAGGCCGGTTTGTTCAATCTTAAACTGCATCAGGTCATTGAGCGTTACGCCGATGTCGTTAATGTTGCTGAAAAAATTGCTCACGCCTTGATCGACAAACGACGGCGTTATCCACTGATAACCCTTGGCAATGGGCTTCATTGCGTAATCGTCAAGCTTATCGTTAAAAGTCTGCACTCCTCTGTTCCAGCCTTCCAGCGGATCTTGCGGGTCTTTTGCCGTCGTCGCACATCCTGCCAGCGTAGCCCATAAAACAAGGCATCCAAGTTGAGTTGTCAATTGTTTCTGCTGCATGTCATCCACTCCTCAGCGTATAATGAGCCATAATTGCGTAACATATCATAAACCATCGCCTTTATTCCTCATCATTTCGACACCTCTTGGCATAACCTCAAAAATGGATACACCTGCAATTCCGATAGACAAACGTTTCCGAGGCTTCCTGCCGGTCGTCATAGACATAGAAACAGCCGGGTTTAATCCCAAAAAAAACGCATTACTGGAAATTGCCGCCGTCATTGTCGAGTTTAACGCTAACCGCGATCTGGAAATTACCGAGCGCTATACCACGCACGTCGTTCCGTTTAAAAATTCAGAACTCGACGAAGCCGCGCTCAAGTTTAACGGCATAGACCCGCACCACCCGTTCCGCATGGCTATTGACGAGAAAGACGCGCTGCACATGCTGTTCAAACCGATTAAAGAGGCCGTCAAACGCAACAACTGCACCCGTGCAATCCTGGTCGGCCACAACCCCGCTTTTGACATCGGCTTCCTGAATGCGGCCATTCAAAGAACCCAAATAAAGCGCAGCCCTTTCCATCCGTTCAGCACTTTCGATACTGCGACACTGGGGGGATTGGTTTATCAGCAAACCGTGCTGGCGAAAATGGCCCAAACGGCAGGATTGGATTGGGATAATGAAAAAGCGCATTCAGCGCTTTATGATGCAGAAAAAACTGCGGAACTGTTTTGCTTGATAGTCAACCGCTGGAAGCAGCTGGAACAGGGGACTTAGAACAGAAGTTTGGCAACTCCCTGTGCACCAAGGATTTTCAGGCCTAATTATATTGTTTTGGAGTTCAAAGCTGGCTTTGAACAATTGACAAGTACAAGGCCAGCCTTGTACTCCGGCATGGACACGAAGCTTTGTCTTGATTCTTCGTGTCCTCATGCCTTACGACTTATGCCTCTACACCACCAACCGCAGTCAACATCTTAGCCAGTTCGCCCTGCTGGTACAAACCGGTGACAATATCGCAACCGCCAACTAACTCGCCGCCGATATAAAGCTGGGGATAGGTCGGCCAATTCGAGTACTCTTTAAGCGCCTCGCGAAGTTCAGGATCCTCAAGGATATTAACGTGCATATATTTGGCATGGCAGGCCTCCAATATTTGCACCGTCTGGCCGGAAAAGCCGCATTGAGGGAAATCCGGTGACCCTTTCATATACAAAACAACCGGATTATTTTCAATCTGGTCTTTAATTCTTTCGATAACGCTCATGCTGGTTCACCCAATTAATAAAAAACCCAGCAATTTTATCAACTTTAACTTTATTAAAAAAGAAAATCTTGTAATCTAACGTTCTGATTACCGTCCTACTCCACATTTTGTGTATTACAATACCTTTGTCCCACCCTGATAACAGACGTATGATAACCAGCAATACTTGCCACTCTCCCCATTAAAGGATTTTTGCAGCCCATGCTCAGCTTAACTATACAATTCATTTTAGGCTTGATCTATGCCAATGCAGGCGAATGGCTGACACATAAATACATCCTGCATGCACGGGGACAAAACCGGCGGAGTTTCTGGGCGTATCACTGGCATGAACACCATGCAATTTGCACTAAAAACGCAATGCTCGATCCAGGTTATCGGTCTTTAAAGTTAACAACATGGAACGCCCAAACCAAAGAATTGGTGGTACTTGCTGGCATAGTGCTGCTGCATGTGCCGCTGTTGATGCTATTCCCCTTGTTTGCCGTCACGGTGTATGCGTCCCTGATGCTTTATTACTACAAGCATCGCAAGGCTCACCTAAATCCTGTCTGGGCCAAACGGCATTTGCGCTGGCATTACGATCACCATCTCGGCGGCAACAGTGTCGGAAATTGGTGCGTGACTTGGCCCTGGTTTGATTACCTAATGGGAACCCGCATTAAAAGTAAAACACTCAAATAAATCCGCGGAAACACATGCCGCATTCACGCGCATTGGACGCGTGTTTTATTGCACTCAAGTAGGACAGGCAATTATTATTTTGCACAGCCTTGTTAAGAAAACCAACAATTCCCCATAAAAAGCTAACCATTACCCTATATAATACGCAGTTGACTCAAGATAAATTTTTTCAACCTACCGCCCCTATCGAACGCAAACAATACCAGACCTCATTACTGGCACTGGATTTATTGCGACGCTACCTACAACATAAAGAAATTTAAAAATGCCCTTATTACGATTGACCAACGTTTCCATCGCTTTTGGAATTCACGCTATATTGAAAAATGCCGACTTCCAGCTCGATGCCGGGGAGCGGGTAGGCTTGTTAGGCCGCAACGGCGAGGGCAAATCTACGTTGATGAAGATCATCGCCGGAAATATCCAGGCCGATCACGGCGACATCTGGCGGCAGCCGGAACTTAAGCTGGCATGGCTGGAGCAAACCCCCGATCTGCCGGATGATGCGACCATATACGATGCGGTGGCCGGTGGTTTGGGCGAACTGGGCGAGTGGATCACCCGTTATCACGCGCTGTCGTTGACGATGGATTATGATGACGACAAGGCCTTGAACGAGCTGGGCGATTTGCAGCACAAGCTCGAAGCGCATAACGGCTGGCATTTCCAGCAACGGGTTGAAACCACCTTAAGCAAACTGGACTTGCCCGGCGAATTGAAAATCAACGGTTTGTCCGGCGGCTGGAAACGGCGCGTCGCATTGGCCCGCGCCTTGGTCATCGAGCCGGAAGTGTTGTTGCTGGACGAGCCAACCAACCACCTGGATTTTGAAAGCATCACCTGGCTGGAAGAACAGCTGCTGAATTTCCAGGGCGCGGTTTTGTTCGTGACCCATGACCGCTCGTTTCTGCAAAAATTGGCGACCCGCATTGTCGATCTGGATCGAGGCAATCTGGTGTCCTGGCAAGGCAGTTACGACGATTATCTGGCCCGCAAAGCGGCCGCATTGGAGGATGAGGCCAACCAGAATGCCGAGTTCGATAAGAAGCTGGCCGATGAGGAAGTCTGGATCAGGCAGGGCGTAAAAGCCCGTCGCACCCGCAATGAAGGCCGGGTTCGTGCGCTGGAAAGATTGCGTGCCGAACGCGCCCAGCGCCGCAACACCCAAGGCACCAGCAAAATATCTCTGGACAGGGGCGATGCCTCCGGCAAGAAAGTTATCGAGGTCAACGACATCAGCTTCGGTTACGAAGATCGACAGATTGTTAAGAATTTTTCCACGCTGATCCAGCGTGGCGACAAAATTGGTTTGATCGGCGCGAACGGCGCAGGCAAGTCAACGCTATTGAAACTGCTGCTAAAACAGCTGGAACCCAACAGCGGCACCGTAGAGCAAGGCACCAAGCTTGAAATCGCCTACTTCGACCAGTTGCGCGACCAGCTCGACCCGAACATGACCGTCGCCGAAACCGTCGCCGACGGTAATGATTTCGTCGAAATCGCCGGTAACCAGCGGCATGTGATGTCGTATCTGGGCGATTTTTTGTTTGCCCCGTCCAGGGCGCGTTCGCCGGTCAAAAGCTTGTCGGGCGGCGAGAAAAACCGCTTGTTGCTGGCGCGGCTGTTCACCAAGCCGTCCAACCTGATCGTCATGGACGAACCAACCAACGACCTGGATTTGGAAACGCTGGAATTGCTGGAAGAAAAGCTGGTCGATTTTGACGGCACCTTGCTGCTGGTCAGCCATGACCGAGCTTTTCTGGACAACGTAGTGACCAGCGTCTTCGTGCTGGACGGCTCCGGCGAAGTCGATGAGTTTGTCGGCGGCTATACCGACTGGATGAACCATGTCAAGCAGGCGAAACAGGCCGAAACGGCCAAAATAACCAAGCAGGAAAAACCGGCGGCGAAGCCTGTAGCGTCTACCGAAACGAAGAAAAAACTAAGCTTTAAAGAGCAGCAGGAGCTGGACAAGTTGCCGGAACTGATAGCTGAATTGGAAGCCAATCAAGCGGAGTTAAACCGGCAAGTCAGCGCGCCCGAGTTCTACAAACAGGATCAAGCCGTCGTCGCCAAAACGCTGGATGATCTCAAACAGATTGATGCCAAACTGGAGCAAGTTTATAAGCGATGGGATGAGCTGGAAGCTCAGGCCGAATAGAACGGCGGATGCAGGGCAATCGCGCTTAAATTAACCCGAGGACGCGAAGTAAATAATCATTGTCCCACCCAGCCTTTAATCGTTTGATCTTGACGCCGACCTTAGATTTTTTTTCAGCCTTGATCAGATTCAGAGCAATATGCCGGATAACAGCCAG
>CAMAUL010000127.1 GCA_945861405.1 Candidatus Methylobacter oryzae
CCACCATTTTTCCATTAAATTAATGGTGGGCAGAAAAACGTTGCCCACCCTACGAAAAAACCTCTTTACGGGATTTCAAAAATGGCGGCAAACGACACACTGGACGATATAAAATCTAAAGGCATACTCTGGGGCTTTGGCGTTTTTGCTCTCATTGTAATAACCATACTGATCTTCCTGGGCGCTTGGTGGGGCAGCGAACCCCAGCAGTTTAATGTTATGGATGAAGCCGTAAAACGCGCCGAAGAAACCCATTCCACTGACAGCATGCCGGTCGGTTATGTTTATACCAACACCCTGGCTCATATCGCCGAAGTTCTGCTGCATAAAAGCGGCGGTTATATCACTAACGATGTCGCACCTCCCGGCGTATTGCTGGACAATATTTCCAACTGGGAATATGGCGCATTAGTCATGCTGCGTGATGCCACCTCGGCATTAAGAAACCACTTTGCGAGAGACCAGTCCCAATCGGCCGAAGACCCGGATCTGGCGATAGCCGAGCCTTATTTTTATTACGAAAACGACTCATGGGCGCTGCCGTCAACGGAAGCGGAATATCAAAAAGGCGTCGAGGCTCTACATAAGTACATGGAGCGCCTACAAAAATACGGCGGCAATATAAAACAGGCGCAATTTTATTCCCGTGCCGACAACCTGTGGCAATACACCGAAGTTGTGATCAAGCGGCTGGGCGGACTTTCCACCCGTTTAACCGCAAACAGCGCCGGTAGCAACTATGGCCCCGGATTAAGCGAACTTGAGCGGGAAGCGGCCGATGAAAAAGGCACTACCGTCGCTAAAGTCACCTGGCTGGAGATAGACGACGTTTTCTATGAAGCGCGTGGTGCAAGTTGGGCGTTATTGCATATCCTTCGGGCCATCAAACATGACTTTGAGGATATTTTATTGGATAAACGGGCCATGCGTACCGTTGACATCATGATCAAGGCGCTGGAAAATGCCTTGACTCCTATTTTGAGCCCAATGATTTTAAACGGTAGCGGCTACGGTCTTTTCGCCAACTACTCCCTGTCTATGGCAAATTATATAGCTCGCGCTAATGCAGCGGCTCTCGATTTGCGCGATATTATGAACCGAGGATAATTACGATGGATGAGCAAATTAACTACAACTTGACCCAACTGGGTACCTGGAAAAGAATTTTCTTTATGCTGATTTTTGCGGCTATCGGCAGTCTGGTCAGAATGCTGCTTTGGGCGGTTATACTGTTGCAGGTCGCGTCAACGCTGCTAACGGGCAAAGCTAACGCCAACATTCTTAGTTTTGGCCTCAGTCTTTCTATTTATACCTGCCAGATTTTGCTGTTTTTGACATTCAATACCGAAACCATGCCCTTTCCTTTCTCGGACTGGAAATCGACCACGGAACTGAAACTGCCGGAAGTGAGAAACCCCGTAAAATAATGTCTCTGAGCTCTACCCGCAAAATCATTCATATTGATATGGATGCTTTTTTTGCGGCCGTAGAGCAGCGTGATTTTCCGCAATACCGCAACAAGCCGGTTATCGTCGGCGGCGCTCCCGACGCACGCGGCGTTGTCGCAACCTGTAGCTATGAAGCGAGACAATACGGTATCCATTCCGCGATGCCTTCAGCTCACGCTTACCGCTTATGTCCGCAGGCCATTTTTGTAAAGCCCCGCTTCGATGCATATCAGCAAGCATCAACGGCCATTCGAAAAATATTCGCCGACTACACTGACCTTTTTGAACCGTTGTCTCTGGATGAAGCCTATCTGGATGTCAGTCATGCCAGCCTGCATCAAGGTTCTGCCACATTAATCGCCAAAGCCATCAAAGCTTCGATTAAGCAGGAGACCGGGCTGATCGCTTCGGCCGGGGTTTCCTATAACAAATTTCTCGCCAAGATTGCCTCCGACATCAATAAGCCGGACGGGCTGTATTTAATCACCCCGGAACAAGGATCCAGCTTTGCCGAACGGCTACCGGTCGAAAAATTTCATGGCGTAGGCAAGGCCACTTCGATAAAAATGCACTCATTGGGCATTAACACCGGCAAGGATTTGAAGGAGTTGCCGCTGGAGACGTTGCAGCACTATTTCGGCAAAGCCGGGTTGCATTATTACAGCATTTCCAGGGGCATAGACCACCGTCCGGTCAACAACTGTAGGATCAGAAAATCGGTGGGCGTGGAAGTTACCTTTCAGCAGGATATTAAGGCTAAACAAGATGTCATTGCGCAGTTGCAAAGCCTACTGGATAAGGCATTAAGCAAAGTCGCCGAAAAACAGTTGGTCGCCCGCACCCTGACCGTAAAAATCAAATATCATGATTTCGTGCAGATCACCCGCAGCCGGACGCTGCCGCAGATCATCAGTGCAGCATCGAGCATAGGCGTTATTGTTGAAGATTTGGTGAGAAACACCGACATCGGCAGACGCAATGTCCGCTTGTTGGGCGTTACGCTGTCGTCGCTGGAAAGCAAGTCCGGGCAGACTCGTTTTCAGCAAATGGATTTGTTTGGCGATTGTTAGACTGATGGAGAGCTACCGCCGGAAGCCCCTACTCTATTTCCTGTTCGCTCTCAAAACCGGAGTCATCATCCAGATCGCCTTCAACCTGGAATAATTCTTTAAGCTGGCGATATAACAGGCGTGAAGATTTAGGCGGTTTACCGGCTTCGGCTTCTTTTTGCGCATTGCGCAATAATTGCCTTAGCAACTGTCGATCAGCCTGAGGTTGCTCGTCCAGTAATGCCGTTAATGCATCATTGCCATCGCTAATCAGTCTGTCCCTCCAACGCTCAACAGCATGATGTTCCCGGACGGCATGGGCGCTTTTATTTTTGATCCGAGACAGTTTTTCTAAAATGGGTTCTATATCCATTTTATGGAGCTGGCCGGTAATAAACTTTAGCAGCCGTTTTCTTGCGGCTTTATGCGGCATTCCCGATGCTTCGACAACAGCTTTGTTGATGATCTCAGGTAGCTCCAGCAATTTTAACTGCCCCGTAGGCAGCTCGGACATTTCTTCGCTTAACGCGAAAAGAACGGCCATGTCTTTCTTCAGTTGCGTTTTATTGGGCCGGATTGCGTAATATTCTTCCGCCTCATCATCGTATTCGTATTCTTCGCTCATTTCATATCAAATCGTTGCGATACAGACAACGTACCTATTCAGTTCATAGAAAAATGGAACACGGATGACGCGGATTAAGCTGATAAACACTGATTAAAAGCACAAAATATATAGATTCAGTCTTTAAAAATCCGCGTAAATCCGTCCAATCTGCGTCATCCGTGTTCCATTAATCGTAGCCAGCACTCGCTGAGTAGTTACGATAATTCCTGCTACAGGATTTTGGCTTGCCCGATCAGGCAAGCCAATCACCAATTGCACTTATCCCTTAGACGCTCTTTTGCGCTCGTTTTCAGTTAAATATTTCTTGCGTAAGCGTATCGATTTTGGCGTGACTTCAACCAATTCATCTTCGGCAATAAATTCCAGCGCCTGCTCCAAAGTCATTTTTTGAATCCGGGCTAAGGCCAAACTTTCATCGGTACCCGATGCGCGAACGTTAGTCAGCGGTTTAGGTTTGCAAGGGTTAACGGTTAAATCATTGGTGCGTGAATGCAGGCCTACCAACATGCCTTCGTAGACTTCATCGCCATTGACTAAAAATAACTCGCCACGTTCTTGTAACGGATGCAGTGAGTAGGTCACGGCTTTGCCAGCAACCATGGAAATCAACACGCCGCGTGAACGATTACCGACTTCGCCGGGTTTCATCTGGCCGTAGTGATCGAACACATGGTACAGCAGGCCGGAGCCGGAAGTGGCGGTCATAAATTCGGTTTGGAAACCAATCAAGCCGCGTGACGGCATCATGTATTCCAGGCGAATACGGCCCTTGCCGTCGGGTACCATATTGGTCAAATCGCCTTTACGTTCGCCCAGTTTTTCCATGATTGTACCTTGGTGGATTTCTTCCACTTCGATGGTGACCATTTCAAAAGGTTCGCACTTTTTACCGTCGATTTCTTTCAGGATAACTTCAGGGCGCGATACACCCATCTCAAAGCCTTCACGGCGCATGTTTTCGATCAATACCGATAAATGCAACTCGCCACGGCCCGATACCTTGAATTTATCCGGGTCTCCGGTATTTTCAACTTTCAGTGCGACGTTATGTTGCAATTCCCTGTCTAAGCGGTCGCGAATTTGACGGGTAGTGACGAACTTACCTTCACGACCGGCAAACGGCGAATTATTGACCTGAAAAGTCATCGATACCGTCGGTTCATCAACCGATAAAGGAGTCATTGCTTCTACGGCATCGGGATGGCAGATGGTGTCGGAGATTTCCAGCTTTTCAATACCGGCAAAGGCAATGATGTCTCCAGCGCGCGCTTCCTGAACTTCAACGCGATCCAGGCCGTGAAAGCCGAAAACTTGCAACATGCGGCCTTTACGCTCGACGCCTTCCCGGTTCACGATAACCAGCGGCATGTTGGGCTTTATGCTGCCGCGCTGAATTCGACCGATACCGATAACGCCGGTGTAGGTGTTGAAATCCAGGCTGGAAACCTGCATTTGGAACGGGCCGTCCATATCAACGGGCGGAGGGCTTACTTTGGAAACAATCGTCTCAAACAGCGGGGTCATATCGCCGCCGGTGATGGTGTGTTCCAAACCGGCATAGCCATTGATGGCCGAAGCAAACACAACAGGAAAATCAAGCTGCTCATCGGTTGCGCCCAAGCGGTCGAATAAATCGAAAGTTTGGTCGACAACCCAATCAGGACGTGCGCCTGGACGGTCGATTTTGTTGATGACTACGATGGGTTTCAGACCCAAAGCAAAGGCTTTTTGGGTCACAAAACGGGTTTGCGGCATCGGGCCGTCTACCGCATCAACCAACAGCAATACCGAATCGACCATCGACAATACCCGCTCTACTTCGCCGCCAAAGTCGGCGTGTCCAGGGGTGTCAACGATATTGATGTGGTAGCCGTTCCAATCCAGCGCGGTATTTTTGGCCAGGATGGTGATGCCGCGTTCTTTTTCAATATCGTTAGAGTCCATAATGCGCTCGGTCACTTTAGTGTGAGCGGCAAAGGTGCCGGACTGTTGCAATAATTTATCAACCAGGGTCGTTTTGCCATGGTCAACGTGGGCAATAATTGCAATATTTCTTAATTTTTCGATCACTTTTATGGTCTCTAAGGTTTAAATAAACAAATGTAGGGCGTGCCGAGCGCGCCGTTAAGCATGATGTGGGTATACTGCGGGGGGAAGAAAGGACGACATGCCGTCATGACTGCTGTTTAGATTTTGTTGGACACACCCTGCTTGGTCCAAATGTGGCTATAAGTTTAACTTTGCTCCCAAGGCAAGCCCTGAAAACGCCAGCCGCCAAGGTTGCCGCGATGCTTATGTTCATCCAAAGCACCTTCAAAGCCGTCAATAATATTAATCAGTAACTGATAACCGGACTCTTCCAGCGCTTTTGCCGCATCCAGCGAGCGTTGGCCGCTACGGCAAAGTAATAAAACCGGCGCATTGCGGTCAGCAACGAGTTTTTGAACGTCGGCGACAAAATGAGGATTAACTTGCCAATCAGGCGCTTCTTTCCAGGGTATCGATATTGCGCCTGGGGGGTGTCCTACAAAGGAATGTTCAACTTTTGTTCTTACATCCACCAATACCGCATCGGAATTATTTTGTAACAATTCCCAGGCTTGTTGCGGATCTAAATTTTCTATCATCGTGTAATCTCTATGTGCGTCTTTAACCGCATCATGCATTGCTCTCAGCCTATTTATTATCTCATAAAAGTCCGATAAAACAGCAATCCATCTGATTTATAAGGGTGCGATTCAAACTGATGTGGTTATGCTGGTTCCCAAGCTGGAGCTCTCATCTTTATACACAAGTGCCTTCGGGACACCGTCATTCTGGCAGGGATGCCGGAATCCAGTCACATGGATGTGAAGCTATCGACTGGCACTTCGCTTCGATCAAACTCTTGCATAGCTGTCAAGTTACCGTCCATGGCGCTGGATACCGG
>CAMAUL010000128.1 GCA_945861405.1 Candidatus Methylobacter oryzae
CGTGTACCTACGCCGATGGAATTAAGCTGTGCCGATCCGACCGCGCCGTGTAAATTGCCCAACTCTTTTGTGTCCGATCCGCCTTTACAGCAGGTGGTTGCCAAAACCTGGGAAGGCGGTTTCCGGGGAGATTTGAATGAGCTGCTAGCCAAGGGGGATTTGAAATGGAACCTGGGTTATTTCAACACCATTAACCATAACGATATTATTTTTCGCCGCGATGCTTCCAGCGGCATTATCAGCCAAGGCTATTTCAGCAATGTCGGCAAGACCCGTCGTTACGGCATAGAAGCGGCGACCACCGTCAACTATCCGCAGTTGTTCAGCCGGATTGACGACTGGCATTTTTCGACTAACTATACTTATTTGAACGCCCGGTTTTTGGATAGTTTCGATATCCAGAATCCGCTGGATCCTGCACAGGCGATAGCGGTTGCCAATGGCGACAGAATCCCCGGCATTCCCGAGCATATTTATAAAGCCAATATAGGTGTCGATTTATGGCAGCGCGTATCGTTAGGTATTGACGGCATCTACAGCGGCAATAAGTATTTCAGAGGCGATGAGGCCAATACCACTAAGCCGCTGGCCGGTTACTGGGTATTTAATGCCAAAGCGGAATATAAAGTGACCAAGAATTTTGCGGTGTTCGGCAAAGTCGATAATATTTTCGACAAGAACTATAACTCCTTTGGTGTTTATGGGCAGGCCAATGAAATATTGCCGGGGTTTGACGATGGTAGATTTGTGTCACCCGGTGCGCCTAGGGCGGGCTGGATTGGGGTGCGTTTGAGCTTGTAAGCCAGGTGGGCAGCGCTAAGCTGCCCACCATTTATGTCGGGTAGGGTGTCCCCGTTATTCTTATTAACTCGTCAGTCGCAAGTTCTGCCCATAATATAAAGCACAAGTTGTCCGTGTAAACGTGTTGCAATAATAAAAAAATGACTGTAACTGCCTTGCTCCGCTTAACAAAAGCGGCGAACTTGCTCAATCATCATCTATTTCATCCGAAACCTTGAGAAAATAGACTCGGATTTCATCGATGATGGTATTTTGCCCAACTCGGAAGAATTGCCTGACAAATAATACCGCCAAAACTTGCTTGACCGTTTTCTCGGACGGTAAATCGCGTGACCGGGTACGCAAGTACAATTGATGTTTTGACCAAACATCATCACCCAAGTTAAGTGAAATAAACTGTAGCAATCCCAAGGCAATACAGGCGCACAACACAAAAGTTTCGTAGGATTGCCAGCACGCCTTAACCGTTATGATTTGGTGCGGTTGGGGAGGCTTCAATAAATGGTTTGGGAACGGCCGCCTGGAATGCCTTGGTAAGCTTTTAGTCCAGAAACGAAACTTAAAAGCCCCGAGCACATGTTTCAACATCCAGAATAAGGTTTCGATCCGTGTCCTGGCACAGTACAGTTCAATGGCATAGACAGCGGAAAGTGTCAGGTCAGAACTCATCAAAATGATAGGCCCCTTGGACGTTACCGCCAAAACAAACAGCACATAGTCTTTGATGGGTTTCCACAGCAAAGTCAATCGCATCACTTGGATGGTCTCGGTTTGACCGTAGACATTGCATTCAACTGTCTCGAACAAATGCGGGTGATCGAAACATTCTTTTAAATGCACTTTCTCGCCGTAGAAAGCTTGTGAACCTGGGCGCGAGGCTGGTTTTGGTGGTGCTGGAAAATAACCGACATAATGGTTTTTGGCCTTGACCAGTACTTCAACCCACGGCTTTTTATGCTCGATAGAATAATATTGGCACACACGAAAAACGCGGCCTACCGAAAAAAATGCATCCAGCACCAGGTAACAGGGGCAGCTATGAGCAACGGCAAACAGAACCGCCATGATAACCAAACGCTCGGCCAGCTTAACGGGGTCTTTTTCACCACTGCCTTCCGTTAAGCCCAAATGCTGCCAACCTTGTTGAATTTGTAGCTGTAAAGGACAACAAAAACAGGCTGAAAATGAACCAACCAAGAGCCCGATGGCTCCCCAGCATTGGCCACGAAAGTAATTCGGCTTACTTTGGGTCTCGGATGATTCATGCAACGACACTACGCCCGGCATCTTGCGCCCATCCTTAACAGCCAGAGTATGGTCGCCTAAAACCACCTTCCGTCCGGAGAGTTCGACGGCTTTTCCTTGTCCAATAACGAAGCGTTGCCAAGTAGCCAACAACGTTTCGTAACAATAAGCTTTCGATCTAAAAAAAATGGAGCAGTCGGTGGTAGCCTGCCTCATCTATCAACCAGAAACGGCACAACGATGTCACGCCGATCATCTCAGTTGCGCCCATAAAACCGATCACAATGGCGCAAAACAACAGCCAACTGCTGTGTCTTGAAAAATTGCCCCGAAACCCACTCAAGGATTGATCAATGTATTTTTGCATGAGTTCCTCCATTTAAATTTAGGATAAAATCCATGATTGACAATTAATTGTCAAGTTGGGCAGAACTTGCGACTGACGAGTTAGTAAAAGAACCCGTAATCATAGCGCTGATCGGCGGTAATTTACTATTGCCGCTACTCATGGTGTAACCGCTTAATTTAAAATCGCGTCCAAACGGCGTTAGGTTAGGGCCGAAAGATTGGGTGTGGCATTGGCTACAGGCAGCGCCTGTTTGTCTGGCAAAGCTTGGCATTGCATTGGCACTGGGGCTTACTACCAACAAACCTGATGCTGATGCCAATAGAAATACTAGAAAAGAGCTTGACGTGTTTGTTCGGGTAATATAATTCTGCATAGTTCCACCTATTTTTTTATTTTTATTTTTATTTTTATCGTTTTTATCGTTCCCACGCTCCGGCGATCGGGTAAGAAGAAGACATTGCTGCCGTCCCCTCCCCTAAGAACCGGACGTGAGAGTTTCCCCTCATACGGCTCAAGCCTTTCAAAGACTGTTTTTCCAGTCCGGCTTGCTCACTTCCAATTTACGGCTGTGGACATTTCTATGACAATTGGGATGGAGTATAACCAAGTTGGAATTTATGTCCTTTCCACCTTTCGCTTTTTCTAAGAGGTGATGGATATTGATATTCCCCACATCGTCAATTCGCGTTTTGCAAACAGGGCATATTCCTTTTTGCTGTACCCATAATCTTGCGAGCTTAGTCTTTCCAACCGAACCTTTGGTCATTTTGACGTAAAGTCTTTTTTCAAAATATTGTTCGTATTTTGGGTCGTAAGGATTGGCATCCGCTTGAATCTTGATGTGACGTTCAATAGGTATTGCCGACATTGTTGCCAACTCCACCGATTGCCCGCCTTTGTCATTGCCAAAGAAGCTCCAGTTTCGGTTGCCAATGGTCTTGAAGTATTTCTCTTTGATCCATGTCTTACCTTTTTTGGGGTGTCTTCTTTTTGCCCATTGCCAGGTTTTCTTCCAAATCTCTTTATCTATATGATTAAAAGTTTCCTTGGCCACCGTGCCTTTATGATAATTTGCCCAGCCGGTGATGACCGGGTTCACCAGGTAAATCAAATTGTTGGTTTTGGCGGTTTTATTATGGTCAAAAATGCCCCTTAACTTTTTCAGAATGCTTTTTACGCTTTCTTTAGCCGGTTTAATGAGCAGTTTCGAGCCATATTTTCTAAAATTCCAACCTAAAAAATTGAAGCCCTCATTGATATGAGTGATTTTTGTTTTTTCAGGTGACAATTCCAGGCCTCTTTCCTTGAGGAAGCTTTCAATCAGCGGTTTCACTTCATTTTCCAGCAATTCTTTCGAGTTTCCGGTGATAATGAAATCGTCTGCATAACGGATAAAATTCACTTTGGGATTTATTCCATCTTTCCACTGTTTCGGAGTTTTGAAATGTTGGCCTAGCATTTTTTCGATGCCGTCCAAAGCCAGGTTTGCTAGCGTTGGGGAAATAATTCCCCCTTGTGGCGTGCCTGTTATTGTCTCAGTGAACTTACCCTTATAGATGAATCCGGCCTTTAACCATTCCTTAAGGATCTTTCGATCTATAAGAATGTTTTTCAGCAACCATTCCTGTGAAATGTTGTCAAAGCACCCTTTTATGTCAGCCTCCAAGACCCATTGTGCACTGGATTTACGGGACAATGTTATGAAGCCTTGTTGCATCGCGTCTGCTGCCGCACGTTCTGGCCGGAAACCGTAAGAATTGGGATCAGCTGTTGTTTCAGCGACGGGGTCGAGCGCCAGCAAATATAACGCCTGCATGGCTCTGTCTTTCATCGTTGGAATTCCAAGTTTTCTTTTCTCACCTTTCTTTTTAGGTATTTCAACACGTCTCAGAGGCGATGACCGGTACCCTTTCTTTTTCAGCGTGGTTATGGCCTTAGCTTTGGATGCTGGTGTGCTTAAGGTTTCCCCGTCAACCCCAGCTGTTTTCTTGCCTTTATTTTCAGTGACCCGTTTTACGGCAATGGCTCTTGCAGAAAACGAGCGCGTCAGTAGCTGTTGGAGTTTTTTTGCCATCCTCCAGCGTCCTTCTGCAACAGCCTTCACAATACGCGCTTGCAATCTCCTAATCTTTTTGTGACAGCTGGCCCAATCTATATCGTGCCAGTGTCCAATCAGATCAGGGGATGCCATCGCTTCAGCAAATGTTACCGTTGTCGCTTTTATAACAATTCCCCTTTAAAGAGTTAAATCAAACTTTCTCATGAAGAAAGACCCTGCGGGAAGTCTGCCCAGTTTCCTGTGGGTTAATGTTGCATTGCCGCTCAATCCCTATGTCAGCTATTACCGCTGACCGTTCGCTTGCTCCCGCGTTCTGTTGCCCCCTGAGCCAACAGATTGCCTTGCGGTTCTCCTGCCATTGCTGGCGGCTCATGGGGTTTACCTTGTTCCATTTAAATAATAGTCAGGAATGCTTTAGGCTCTATCTCTCTCCCGATGGATGTCGTGTTCCTGTGATTGACGACGTGATTCAATCAACCTATCCATGTACCTTTTGGTTCAAGCTTGTCAGCATCTTTAGCTTGTCGTATATTACGGGATTTACAATAGTTTACTTATGTTAGCCATGGCATTCTTAGCCTGGAGCCTATACCCCCTAATGCTGGGAGAGTTTGGTTATCCTCACGGATTCACCTAGACCTTGTGGTCAAGCTTCGTTGTCTTGGCAGCTTCACACCTTTCTGTTACCAAAAACGCATGTGCCAATAGGCTCGGAGTCAGGAAAAACTCGGTTTCTTCTTATGACAACCATAATTGAAACAATTACTTAAACGACATCAAGTCACACATCATCGTTATACACAAGTCTGTCCAAGAGCGTCATTTCAACAGGGATGTTGGAATGGTGGACTCGGATGTAGGCCGGAATAAGGCCATCGAAGCGCGTAGCGCGAGGTGGCGTTTCCGGCGAGTTCGGGAGGTGTTTTCCGGAAACGCCGGTTCTCGCTGTCGCTCGAACCCGCTTATTCCGGCCTACTTCTACCCGGGCGCGGCAGGGAAAGCTAAAAAACAAAACCGCATTATAACCGCGCTCCGATTGAGCGCCATGTTAGGCTCTTGCCTGCCAACTGGCGGGTTCTCTGCGGCCATGAAATACTGCCAAGACAACGATGCGATGATCTTCTGCGCGAAAATAAACGTTGTACGGGAAACGATTGGCAACAACACGCCGAATGTCCTCACGAACAATGGCAAACTGGAGAGGCTGTTTAGATGCCAGCGACACGCAACGTTCAATTTCAGCCATGAACTCAAGTGCAAGACCAACTCGCTTGGCCTCATACCACGCACTTGCTTCGATGAACTCTGCACTGGCGGCACGATGAAAAGTGACAGGCAGGCTCATTGCCTGATTTTGGCAAGAGCAGCAGCCTTTACTTCACTCCAAGGAATCACATCATCGGGGTTGGCAAGGTGGTCTGCGAGGCGGCGGTCAAGTTCAGTTTTCTGCGATTCGGTCAACGATGGCGTGGCACCACGGCTAACGATGCCGTCCCAGATGGCTTCAACTAGTTCTATCTGCTCGTCAATGTTGAGCACACGAGCTTGCTGTAAGAGTTG
>CAMAUL010000129.1 GCA_945861405.1 Candidatus Methylobacter oryzae
TTAAACCATCCGTTCAGCCCGGATCAGTGGCAGTTGGGTCAGGCATTTAACGATCTGCTGGGGGATTATCGCTGGTGGTTCCGATCAGCCGGGCCGTCCGACCTGTTTTTATTGATGCGTGCTTTTCAGGGGCTAATCCAGCAATTACAGCAATTGGACGTTAGGCTGTCGTGGTGGCCGCTATTGCAACAGGCGGTTGGACGGGAACTTATTTCTCAGGCTATCGGGTATGAACTGCCCGTAATCAAGCAAGAGCCGACAGCTATAGTGTTGAGCTTTAACCAGCAGGCAACCCATCTTTGTGTGTGCGTGACCGAAGGCGGCGAGCCGCGTGTTTCGATTAAAATGCCTGCCGAAGCGGTACTGGATTTGGAGCATCTTATCCCTGAAGATATATTGGAGCGGATCATAGCGTCGGGAAAAATAGACCTTAAGCAGTTGGGCGATTCACTCCGCGCCAACGGCATTATTCCCCAGCAATTGTTTGTTTTTGAGGATGGCAAAAAAACCTATAAGGTGTGGCTGGAGTAAGCGGGTATAGCTTTGGATTGGGCTAAAATACCCTCCACGAATTTTGACAGATGTTTTTGTAGGGGCGAATTTATTCGCCCAGGGCGATTAAAATCGCCCCTACATGGAACTGGCTATTCTTAGCCAAAAGTCGCATTCACGGCATGAGCATTTTTTAACAAATCCGGGTTCCAGTGCTCAAGCGCCCAGTCAAGTAGGTCGGCTACCGGAGCCTGTTGCAATTCAACTGGCGGGTTTTGCTTTAATAAAACCAGCAGTTCATAAATGACGTGCTGCGGCGCTTTTAAATCAACCGCCGTTGCCTGCGTCTGCTTGCTGAGCTTATAGCCCTGCTCGTCAACAATCACCGGAACGTGCATATAGCGGGGAGTGGAAAGCCCCAGCAGCTGTTGCAGGTAAATCTGTTTGGGCGTTTCATCCAGCAGATCATAGCCCCGGACGGTATGGTTGACGTGTTGCAGGTCGTCATCAATGACTACGGCAAATTGGTAGGCAATAATGTTGTCTTTGCGTTTGACGATAAAGTCGCCATCCTGCTCGGCGAGCTTATGGGAAACCAGGCCTTGCAGTTCATCCTGAAAGGCAATGCTGCGGTTGTCGATTTTAATGCGCAGTGCATGAGGGCCATCAGGCGGGGCTTGCCGGTCTCGGCAAATGCCGGGGTAAATATCGATGCTATCGCCAACAGTCAGCGTCTTTCTGCTACAGGTGCAAGGATAAATGAGTCCGCTTCTTTGCAGGTCGCTGATAGCATCGTTATAAGCGTCGATATGGCGACTTTGGTAATAAACCTCACCGTCCCAAAGCAGGCCGAAGGCCTCCAGGGTTTTTAAGATCTCGTCGGCAGCGCCTTTTATATTTCTGGGAGTGTCGAGGTCGTCAATACGTAGCAGCCATAGCCCTTGTTGTGAGCGGGCTTGGAGAAAACCGGCAAGAGCCGTGTACAGGGAACCGAGGTGTAAGGGGCCGGTGGGCGAGGGTGCAAACCGGCCAATAGTGGGTGGGTTATCCAGAGTTAACCCATTTGTTTTTCACGAATTTCATCGAGTGTTTTGCAGTCGATGCACAGGCTTGCAGTGGGTCTGGCTTCCAAACGGCGTATGCCGATCTCAATGCCGCAAGACTCACAAAAGCCGTAATCCCCTGATTCAATTTCTCTCAGGGATTCATCAATTTTCTTGATTAACCGCCGCTCACGATCACGGGTTCTTAACTCCAGACTGAATTCTGACTCCTGAGAGGCTCGGTCATTAGGATCAGGAAAATTAGATGCGTCATCCTGCATATGATGCACAGTGCGATCTACTTCGTGCATGAGTTCACTTTTCCAGTTTTTTAGAATGTTCTCAAAATGCTTTAATTGAGCACTATTCATATATTCTTCGCCTTTCTTTTCTTGGTAAGGCTTAAAACTGAAAGGTGATTCGCCAGTTTTAGAACTTTCGGTCATCCATTAACTCCTAAGACAAGATTAAATAAAACCGCGCATTTTTAGCAGAATAGCAACCGGATAGCAAGGTTTATTGATATGATCGTGCTCTTTGCGATGAGTGTCAATATTATGGATGTACGGCTGGCTAAGCGGACACAAGGGATTACTCCCTTTTATGTGATGGAACTGCTGCGCCGCGCAAAGCAATTGGAGGCGCAAGGTAGGGATGTCATCCATATGGAAATCGGCGAACCTGATTTTTCTACACCGCAGGCCATTGTTGAGGCTGGCATCAAGCATCTTAAAACCGGAGAGGTGAAATATACTCCGGCAGCGGGATTGCCTGAGTTGCGTGAAAAAATTTCCGAGTTTTATCGGCAGCGCTATTCAGTGGTTGTAGACAAAGAGCGTATTTTTGTAACGCCAGGGGCCTCTGGGGCGTTTTTACTGGCATTGGGGATTACGCTCAATCCGAAAGAAGAACTGCTAATGGCCGACCCCTGTTATCCCTGTAATAGCAACTTCGTTAAGTTGTTTGACGGCATAGCCAGAACCATCCCGGTCGATGCCGCAAGCCGTTATCAGCTGACCGCCTCGCAGATCAGGCAGCATTGGACGGAGGCCACCAAAGGCGCGTTGATTGCATCGCCGTCAAACCCTACCGGCACCCTCATTGCGCCAGAGCAATTGAAACAAGCCGTAAATATCGTTAACGAGTTGGGCGGCTGCTTTTATTCCGATGAGATTTATCATGGGCTGGTTTATGGTGAAAAAGCATCGACGGCGCTGGAGTTCAGTGACAATGTGTTTGTGATTAACAGTTTTTCCAAGTATTTCGGCATGACCGGTTGGCGCGTCGGTTGGTTGATCGTGCCGGAAGAATTTGTCGATGTGACCGAAAAATTGGCGCAAAATATTTTTATCGCCACCGCCACCCATTCGCAATATGCCGCATTAGCCGCGTTTGATGAATATACACTAGCCGAGCTTAAGCGTAGACGCGCCGAATTTAAAGCTAGACGTGATTTTCTGTATGACGCCTTATTGCGTTTGGGTTTTGACATCCCGATTAAACCGGATGGCGCATTTTATATTTACGCCAATTGCTCAAAATTTACCGATGACAGCTATCAATTCGCGCTGGACTTGTTGGAAGCTGAAGGCGTTGCCGTAACGCCGGGAAAAGATTTCGGTCTCAACGAGGCTAATCATTACGTGCGCTTTGCCTATACGACATCCATCAATAGAATGGCTGTCGCCATGCAACGCTTGGAAAGATTTATTAACAAAGGATAATCATGACCGTCAAACAAATATCAGCGACAGAGTTAAAAACCAGAATTCAGAATGAACCGCATCTGTTGTTGCTGGATGTCAGGGAACCCAATGAATTCGAATTCGCCAGCATAGAAAACAGCGTGTTAATTCCGCTTAATCAAATCCCGCAAAGGCTCGGTGAGCTGAATCCGCAGCAAGAAATCGTAGTGATTTGCCACCATGGCGTGCGCAGCCAACAAGCCTGCATGTATCTGGCTAGTTCAGGTTTTGAAAATATTTCAAACTTAACCGGCGGAATTGATGCCTGGTCTTGCGGTTGCGATAGCTCGGTGTCGCGCTATTAAGTAATGGCTCTTGGTTGCTGGCTCCCAATCTCCAGATTGGGAGCATTGAAATTTGTCAGATTATACGTAAGTTCGTCATTCCGGCATCCATGCCGGAATGACGATTTTGGATTGGGTGCTCATAAGGATCTGACAAAGTAAAATTAATCAAATCTCATCGCAACCAAAAATAAAGCAGTCCGACGATTACCTTGAATAACCGTATCATCAAATATTGAGCTGCTGACGTAACGCTGATCCATGATATTTTCAACTTTAAAACGAAAGTCGAATTGCTCCAATTGATAATGAGCAACCAGATCGGGCCTTACATAGCCCGGCACTTCAAAACTATTAGCATCATCGCCAAAGCGCCTGCCGACAAACACCAAACCACCCCCGATTTTAAACTGGCCGGGCAAACCGGCGATGGGTAGTTGATAATGCCCCCACAGCGTGCCGCTATGTTTAGGGGGGCTACGAAACACATTACCTTGCCAGCCTGGATGCTGGATAAACTTGGTATCCATCAAACTGTAATTGGCGACTATTTGCAATCGTTCAAAAACTTGTCCACTGACATCCAACTCAAAACCGCGACCGCGTACCGCGCCATTAGCAACCGAATAGTCCGGGTCTAGCGGATCGCGCCCCGGAATATTGCTTTGGGTCAATTGGTAGATGGCTGCGGACATACTCAAACGCTTATCGAACCAAGCCGATTTAACGCCAAGTTCGTACATGTCGCCTTGTTTGGCTGGCAAGAACTTGAGATTCCGGTCAGTGCCCGAGTTGGGTTGAAACGACTGGCTGTAACTAAAATATCCGGCTACATTATCAACCGGAGTAAACGACAAGCCAGCATTATAAGTAAACGCATTCTGATTGGTTACAGGCACAAAGACATCGTTTTGAAAGCTGTCGCCATTAAACAAACTGTAACGCATCCCGCCCGTAACATGCCAAAACCGGCTTATATCAATCTGGTCGTTTAAATAAAAGCCATATTCCAACTGAGTCAGATCCTTATCCAAGCGGGTAGTCGCCGGAATGGGGTAATTGGAAACAGGATTATAAACATCCAGTGTATAGCCCCCAATACGCCGTGAAATGGTTTAATAAAACCATTTCATTCGTGGCGAGGTGCATTAAGCCGCCAAGCTTACTCTCACCTTTAACGCCTTGATGATGCGTTGCACAGTGTCCCATTTCGGTTGAGTTTTCCCAGACAGTGCTTTGTAGAGACTTTCCCGGTTCAATCCGGTTTCATCGGCAAGCTGGGCAATGCCTTTGTGTTTGGCGACGTATCCCAAGGCTGTTACAAACACGGCGGGGTCATCGTCCATGAAGGCTTGGGTCAAATACTCACCCATATCGGCTTCGGTCAACAGATGGTTAAAGGGGTTGTAGGGTTTAATTTCGGTTTTCATGGCGCTGCCTCACAGGTTTTTAACCAATTCTTTGGCTGTTTTGATGTCGCGCTGTTGAGACGACTTGTCGCCGCCACACAGCAAAATAATCAGCTCACCGCCTTGCCGCGTGAAATACAGACGGTAGCCTTGTCCGACGAAAATACGCATTTCGCTAACACCGTCGCCCAGGCTTTTGACATCACCAAAGTTGCCGTTGGCCGCCCTATCCAAGCGATTGGCAATCGCAAACGCTGCTTTTTTATCCTTGATGCGAGCAGACCATTGGTCAAAAACAGAGGTGGTGTGGATTTCGTAGTTCATGGGCTTATTGTAGCTCGCGAGCTACAATAGTCAAGTAGTCTTTACCCCGGTTTTACGGACACCGAAACCCGATGGCGGATTCAACTCCGAAGTGCAATCCTAGTAATCATGCGGCTTCTTTCACTGGTTGAGCAAAAAATACCTCATGCGGTGTTTTAAAGTTGAGTGTTTTTCGAGGGCGATGATTGAGCTTATGCATGACCGCCTCAACATCGTCGTCGGTTATGTTCTCAAAACTGCTACCTTTGGTAAAGTATTGCCTGATCAAACCATTGGTATTTTCGTTTAAGCCACGCTCCCAGGAGCTATAAGGATGAGCAAAATACACATCAGCGCTCAGCCGATCCTTCATTTTCTCGTGCCCTGCAAATTCTTTGCCGTTATCTGCGGTAATCGTTAAAGTCTTATCCAGATAGGGCTGTAACAATAAGATAGTGGCCTCTGTAACAACTTCTGCATGTTTACTCGCCACCTTTTTTATCAGGGTAAACTTGGAAAA
>CAMAUL010000130.1 GCA_945861405.1 Candidatus Methylobacter oryzae
TGTTCACTTTAAACAGATTAATGCTTGATGGAGCTTGCGCCGATGTATGCGGTAATTCAAACAGGTGGTAAACAGTACCGCGTAGAAGAAGGTACTTACTTAAAAATAGAAAAACTGGAGCTAGGCGAAGGCGACAGCATTGAATTCGACAAAGTACTGATGATTCAGTCAGACGATGCGGTTAAAGTCGGCATGCCTTTTATCGAAGGCGGCAAAGTTACAGCGACTGTTCTGTCTCAAGGCAGACATAAAAAAGTCAAAATTATTAAATTCAGAAGACGTAAGCACCATATGAAACAAATGGGGCATCGTCAGTACTATACAGAAATCCAGATTACTGGCATTTCTGCTTAAGATATTAGGAGTTACAGATGGCTCATAAAAAAGCTGGTGGTAGTACTCGTAACGGTCGTGACTCTAATGCGAAAAGATTAGGTGTTAAGCGTTACGGTGGTGAAAGTGTGACGGCAGGCAATATCATCGTTCGTCAACGTGGAACCCAGTTTCACGCGGGTGATAATGTAGGTTGCGGAAAAGATCATACTTTGTTTGCAACGGCTGATGGTAAAGTGTTTTTTCAGGTCAAGGGACCTCACAATCGCAGATTTATCAGCATTGTTGCTGCATAAGACATACGGCTGTTCCGCCATATTATAGCGGAACAGCTAGGCCGGGTTGCATAACCCGGCAACTTAAAGAAAGCTCCGCCGTTGTTATGGCGGGGCTTTTTTTGTTTTTATTGGTTGAGTTTGAAGTTTGGCGGCATGTGATTTATGAGATTTGTTGACGAGGCAGAAGTCCGCGTAGAAGCGGGCGATGGCGGCAATGGTACTATCGGTTTTCGGCGCGAGAAATATATTCCGATGGGCGGCCCGGACGGCGGCGATGGCGGCGATGGCGGCAGCGTTTATCTGATTGCAGCGGAGAACGTCAATACGCTGGTGGATTTTCGCTATCATGCCGTACATCGGGCGCAGCGCGGACAAAACGGCATGAGCCGCAATTGCACCGGCAGAAAAGGCGACGATTGCTATGTGCCGGTGCTGCTTGGAACGCAGGTTTCCGATGCGGAAACGGGCGAGGTCATCGGCGATTTAACCAAGGTCGATCAAACGCTGCTAGTTGCCCAAGGCGGTTTTCACGGGCTGGGCAATACGCGCTTTAAAAGCAGCGTTAACCGGGCGCCGCAAAAGGCCAGCAAAGGCAGCGAAGGCGAACACCGCAGGCTGAACCTGGAGCTGACGCTGATTGCCGATGTCGGCCTGCTGGGCATGCCCAACGCCGGAAAATCCAGCCTAATTCGCTCGGTATCGGCGGCAACGCCCAAGGTCGCCGACTATCCGTTTACAACCCTGCACCCCAATCTGGGCGTGGTCAGCGTCGATGATTTGCGCAGCTTTGTTATCGCCGATATTCCCGGTGTGATTGAAGGTGCGGCAGAAGGCGCGGGTCTCGGCTTGCAGTTTCTGAAGCATTTGCTGCGCACCGGTTTGCTGCTGCATCTGATTGATGTCGAACCCTACGAAAGCATGGAATCGCCGGTACAGGCAGCCAAAAAAATCATTCACGAAGTCGAAAAGTGGAGCGATGAGCTGGCCGCCAAACCGCGCTGGCTGGTGCTGAATAAAATAGACCGCCTGCCAGAAGAGGAAGTCGAGCAGCATTGTCAAGCGATTGTCGATGAGTTGGAATGGACGGGGCCGGTGTTTAAAATTGCGGCCATTAACGGCAGCGGCACGAGAGAGCTGATGTTTGCGATCATGAACTTTTTGGAACAGCAGCGGCGGGACAAAAGTGAGCAGGTCTGATTTTTCCAACGTTAAGCGGGTTGTCGTCAAAATAGGCAGCTCATTATTGACCAAGGGCGGATTGGGGCTTGATAAGGCCGCTATCGCCGCTTGGGTAGAACAGATGGCTGGCTTAAGGCGGCAATCTATCGACGTGGTCCTGGTTTCTTCGGGTGCCGTTGCAGAAGGCATGTGCCGCTTGGGCATGAAGGTGCGGCCCAAGACCTTGCATGAGCTACAGGCGGCGGCATCTGTCGGCCAAATGGGCTTGGTGCGCGTTTTTGACGACAGCTTTCAGCAGCATCGCCTGCATGCGGCGCAAGTGCTGTTAACGCATGACGATTTGTCCGACAGGCAGCGCTATTTAAATGCCAGAAGCACATTGCTGACCCTGCTCAAGTTTGGCGTAGTGCCTATTATTAATGAAAACGATGCGGTAGCGACCGAAGAAATCCGCTTTGGCGACAACGACACCTTGGCGGCATTGGTCGCCAATCTGGTCGAAGCCGATCTGCTGATTATCTTGACCGACCAGCAGGGCTTGTTTACGATCGATCCGGGCTTGAATCCCGATGCCAAACTGATTTCCGAGATCAGTGTTAACGACGACCGGCTGGATGTCATGGCTGGCGACAGCCGTAGCGGCTTGGGCCGGGGCGGTATGTGTACCAAAGTGCGGGCGGCACGGCTGGCATCAAGATCCGGCGCAGCAACAGTCATAGCGGCGGGTGCGGTCGATAATGTGATTACGGCGGTCATTGCCGGAGCCGATTTAGGCACTCACCTATTGCCGGACATCGAGCCGCTGGTAGCCAGAAAACGCTGGCTCGTCGGGCAGTTGCAGGTCAAGGGACAGTTAGTCCTGGACGCGGGCGCGGTCAGAATGCTGCAAAACGAAGGCAAAAGCCTGTTGGCGGTCGGCGTTAAATCAGCATCGGGCCGATTTGAGCGCGGCGAGTTAGTTTCCTGCGTCGATGAAAGCGGCTTGGAAATTGCGCGCGGACTGATTAATTACGGCAATGCCGACACCCAGTTAATAGCGGGCAAGAGTAGTTCGGAGTTTGAAGGTATTCTGGGTTACTTCGACGATTCTGAGCTGATACACCGGGATAATTTGGTAGTGATTTAGCTCATTGATAATAGAACGCGGATGACGCAGATGAATATGATTAACGCGGATAATTCAAAAAATCTTATTTGATCATAACTATCAGCGTCATCCGCGTTCTATTTTTAAAAACGACAGGCAATAAAAAAGGCCGCAACTCGAAGAGCCCGGCCTTTTTTATTGAGTAAGATTAAAGCGATTAAGCGATAGCCTTTACTTTTGCATTCAGTCTGCTTTTACCGCGTGCGGCTTTATTCTTGTGAATAATGCCTTTGGTAACTGCGGAATCGATAATCGGAACAGCAGTGTTGTAGGCGGCTTGCGCTTTTTCTTTGTCGCCAAGTTTAACTGCGGCAATGATTTTTTTGATGAAAGTGCGTAAGTTGCTACGTTGTCCTGCGTTGCGAATACGGCTTTTTTCCGCTTGTCGCGCGCGCTTTTTAGCTTGTGCTGTATTAGCCATAGTGTCTCGATTCTTGGTGTAAGTTAATTAAGCCGTGTATTATCTGTATAAATGATATTATTGTCAAACTTTTTGACGCATCATAACAGGAGCAGCGTTGAGCAGGCAGCTTTTTAAATCGACCGCAGTTGTCGGCAGCATGACCCTGATTTCACGGGTTCTGGGATTTATCCGGGATATGTTGATTGCGCATATTTTCGGCGTGGATTCGGCAACCGATGCTTTTTTCGTGGCGTTCAAAATTCCCAACTTTTTGCGCCGTTTATTTGCCGAAGGCGCTTTTGCCCACGCCTTCGTTCCAGTGCTGTCAGATTACAAGGAGCGCGGCAGCAAGGCCGCATTAAAACAGTTTATCGATAAAACCGCTGGAACGCTGTCGGTGTTTTTGCTGCTGATTACCGTGGTCGGCGTGGTAGCCGCCCCGGTGCTGATCATGCTGCTGGCCCCCGGTTTTATGTGGCAGGGAACTCAATACGAGTTATCCGTGCAACTGCTGCAAATCACCTTTCCGTACCTGTTTTTTGTTACCTTGGTGGCTTTTTCCGGTGGCATTTTAAATGCGCATGGAAAATTTGCCATTCCCGCGTTAACGCCGGTTTTCCTGAATATCTGCATGATCGCTGCCGCCATCTGGCTGGCACCGTTGATGGACGAGCCTGTTACCGCCTTAGCGTGGGGGGTTTTTGCGGCGGGCATCGTGCAGCTGTTGTTCCAGTTGCCAGTATTGATGCGCTTGGGGCTGATGCCTAGACCAAGGCTGGGCTTTGCCGACTCCGGCGTTAAGCGGATTATCAGCCTGATGCTGCCTGCCATTTTTAGCGTCTCGGTGACGCAGATCAATTTGTTGCTGGATACATTGATTGCGTCGTTTTTAACCGTCGGCAGCGTGTCCTGGCTGTATTATTCCGACCGTCTGGTTGAGTTCCCGTTAGGTATTTTGGGTATTGCGCTGGCAACGGTCATTTTGCCGAATTTATCCAAAAGCCATGCTGCGGAAGATAGCGCCGCATTTTCAAATTCACTGGATTGGGGCTTACGATTGGTTGTTCTGGTAGGCTCGCCTGCTACCATCGGTTTGGTGATGCTGGCCGAGCCAATGCTGTCGACGCTGTTTCAATACAATGAATTCGGCGTCAGCGATGTGCATTTTGCCGGGCAGAGCCTAAAGGCTTATTCGCTGGGTCTGCTGGGATTTATCCTGATTAAAGTGCTGGTGCCGGGCTTTACCTCGCGCGGCGACATGAAAACGCCGGTACGCTACGGGGTTTACGCGATGCTAGTCAGCCTAGGCCTGAATCTGGTATTAGTTTTTCCGCTGGCGCATGCGGGACTGGCTTTGGCAACATCCTTGGGCGCTTTTTTTAACGCGGCCTTGTTGCTGAGAAAATTACATAAGGACAAGTTGTACCAACCGGCAAGCGGCTGGTGGGTGTTCTTTGTCAGGGTATTGCTGGCCGCTGGAGTCATGGCGGCAGGCCTCTATTATTTTGTCGATCCAGCTTGGTGGAATGACTGGAATTCCACGGCGCGTGTGCTCAATCTGGTTAAATGGATAGGGCTAGGTTTGGTTTGTTACATCGCAACATTGCTGCTGACGGGCTTAAGGCTAAAGCATTTGATTGGTCAGCGGTATAAATAAAGTTTGGTAGGGGCCGCATCGCGCGCCTTTTCAATATAGAACCACCGGGGAATGGTGCGCGATGCGCCCCTTGGCTGAATTAATAGCCCAGTAGGCCGTAATAAGCCGGTTCGAGCGACAGCGAGAACGGGCGTTTCCGGCAAACACTACTTCACGCTCCGTTTTCATCGTTATATACAAGGCCTGTGAGGCACCGTCATTCTGGCAGGGATGCCAGAATCCAGTCACAGGGATGTGAAGCTGTTGATTGGAAACTCGGCCTCAATCAAGCGCCTGCATAGCCGCCAAGTTACCGTCCATGGCACTGGATTCCGGCATCCCTGCCAGAATGACGGTTCCGGGACATATTGCGTAAACATAAGAGCAACGACCTTCGATAAGCTCAGGCAGGCTTGAGGCCTTATTCCGGCTTACGCCGTATGAGCTTTGAATATTTTCGTGCTTTTTGTGCCTTTCGTGGATGAACTGATTCATCCAGACTTAGATTCAACTCATAAGTGCAATCGCCACAGATCGGAAAAGAAAAAGGTTAGCTGATATAGTTTCACGCTTTTTTCAATCCGACCAAAGACGAGAAAGCGCGTGAGAAACTATAAACAGCTAAGCCCGGTACAAAGATACCAGATT
>CAMAUL010000131.1 GCA_945861405.1 Candidatus Methylobacter oryzae
GATGACGCGGATGACTATGATTGAATAAGATTTTTTTGTGAATTATCCCGAAAAACTCCGTTTGTTGCGGTTTCAGGCTTATTTATCGGCGTTTATCATAATCATCTGTGTCATCTGCGTTCCGTTGTCTTTGATAGCTGAGTAGTTACTTTTCCACTTCCTATTCTTAATGACCTAAATCAGGCGAATGCTCGAAAAACCAAAAATATTGGTTGTCGATGACAACCGTTCCAATCTCATCGCGATGCGTAAGCTGCTGGGGCGGTTGAACTGTGAAGCAAAAGAGGCAAGCTCAGGCAATGAGGCCTTGGCGTTGTGCGTCAACTATGATTTCGCATTAGTTCTGCTGGACGTGGATATGCCCGGCATGGATGGCTACGAAGTTGCCCGGTTGCTGAAAGAAGAGCCGACCACCCAACAGATTCCGATTATTTTCGTCACGGCGTCTTACGAAGATCAGGAACATCGGCTATTGGGCTACAAAGTCGGTGCCGTCGATTACATCCAAAAGCCCGTGGACGATTTGATTTTATTGTCCAAGGTGAGCATTTTTCTCGATCTCTATAACAATCGCCAAATTGCCCGGCGCGAACTGATACGCAGTGAAGCTATGCGGATTGCCTCGACGGAAAACGAAGCGCGTTTCCGTCAGGCGTTGACCGATGCGCCGATCCCGATCATGCTGCGCACTGAAGACGGCGAGGTGGTATTGCTCAATCGCATGTGGACAGAGCTGACCGGCTATAGCCTTTACGATATTCCTACGGTTCGGGAGTGGCTGGTTAAAGCTTACAGAGAGGAAAAACTGCAAGAGATGCAGCTCGTTATCGAAAAACAGTTCGCCCAAGACAGCTGGAGTACCTTGGGGGAATTCGATATACGTGCCGTTAACGGCAACTACCTGGTCTGGGATATTCGTAGCGGGCCGCTGGCGCCGCTGCCCGATGGACGGCGCTTGGCTATTACCATGGCCGTGGATGTGACGGAACGTAAACGCGCCGAGGAAGAAATGCGCCTGGCTTCGCTGGTGTTCCAAAACAGCAGCGAAGGTATGACGGTTACCGATGCCGATGGCACCATCATCAGCATCAATCCGGCCTTTACCGCATTGACTTACTACACCCCGGAAGAGGCTATCGGCAAAAACCCGAGAATTCTCAAATCAGGACGGCACGATGCGGCGTTTTATCAAGCCATGTGGCATGATCTCGATACCTCGGGGCACTGGCAGGGAGAAATCTGGAACCGGCGCAAAGACGGCGAAGTCTTTGCCGAAAGGCTGACCATCAATACCATTTATAACGTGGATGGCGTACCCCATCGCCGGGTAGCGCTGTTCTCGGACATCACCCAGAAAAAAGCGACCGAAGAACTGATCTGGCAGCAAGCCAACTTCGACCCGCTAACCGGCCTGCCTAATCGCAGTATGTTTTATGATCGTCTGGAACAGGAAATGAAAAAAGCCCGGCGCAGCAGTTCGCCGCTAGCGCTACTGTTCCTCGATCTCGACGAATTCAAGGCTGTCAACGACACTTTGGGCCACGACATGGGCGATGTTTTGCTCAAGGAAGCTACACGGCGACTGCGCGATTGTGTCCGCGAAACCGATACCGTGGCGCGCCTGGGCGGGGATGAATTCACTGTGATATTGACCGACCTGGACGAGAACCACAGCGTCGAACTCGTTGCCAATGTTATTTTGCTAAAACTCGCCGAACCTTTTCTGTTGGACGATAAACCTGTCCATGTATCGGTCAGCATCGGCATTACCCTTTTCCCGGCGGATGCCGACAGCCTTGACGATTTGCTGAAAAACGCCGATCAAGCGATGTATGCCGCCAAAGATCAAGGCCGCAACCGTTATCACTATTTCACCCCCGCGATGCAGGAAGCCGTCCAGAAGCGCATGCGGATCGCCAATGATTTGCGTATCGCGTTGGCCGACAACCAGTTTCAGCTGTACTACCAGCCCATCGTGGACATGGCAACCGGCGTTATCCGCAAAGCCGAAGCGTTGATCCGCTGGCAGCATCCTGAATACGGTCTTATCAGTCCTGCGGCATTCATTCCTATTGCCGAAGCGACCGGCATGATCGTCGAGATCGGCGATTGGGTATTTCGAACCGCAGTCAGCCAAGTCGCGCGCTGGCGTGAATCGTATTGCGCGGAATTTCAAGTCAGCGTCAATAAATCTCCGGTGCAATTCAGTGTCCGGGACTCGTCCCATGACCTCTGGCTGGATTGTCTGCACGATTTTGGACTGCCGGGGGAATGCATCGTCGTGGAAATTACCGAAGGTTTATTGCTGGACGCCAGCACTACGACAAAAGGCAAACTGTTGGCTTTTCGCGACGCCGGTATTCAAGTGGCGATTGACGATTTCGGCACCGGCTATTCGTCGCTGACCTATTTGCAGAAACTCGACATCGACTACCTCAAAATCGACCAGGCATTCGTTTGCGATTTAGAGCGCGGCTCTAAGAACATGAGTTTATGCACGGCCATCATCGTCATGGCGCACGAACTCGGTTTGAAAGTCATCGCCGAAGGAATAGAAAGCCAAGAACAGCACGATTTATTGGCCTCGGCCGGGTGCGACTATGGGCAAGGGTATTTTTACTCCAGACCGGCAGGGTCTGAAGAATTAGAGGAACTATTGAAGGCGGCTTATCCTAAGGGCAGCACTGTCTCCTGTAAATCGGAAACCGGCAAAACAAAGCTTAAATCGTAACTACTCAGAGCTCTCAAATACAATAGAACGCAGATGACGCGGATGAGTATGATGAACGCAGATAAGATCTTATTTAATCATAATTATCAGCGTTATCTGCGTTCTATTTTTCTAAATGGTGAGTAGTTACCTTAAATCTTAAAAAGGTTACATGAATATGAACAAGCTAAAGCGCATATTATTTCTGTTAAGCCTATACGCTTTTACCTCGTCTGCGCACAGTGCAAGTTTTGACTGCACTAAAGCAAGTTCGTTGGTTGAACAGGCAATATGCACGGATAAACAACTATCCGACTTAGATGAGCAGTTAATGCTCTATTACAAAAAAGCTTTATTGAGCAGTGCAAACGCAACGGCCTTGAAAACTGAGCAACAAGCCTGGTTAAAAAACGGGCGTAATATTTGCGCGGATAAAACTTGTTTGGCACAAGCCTACAAGTCACGGCTTGCGGCGCTGAATGAGCAAGTGGCGACAGCCGCGCTTAAATCGTCATTGCAACCCGGCGACTATTTGACGGAAAAAGGTTGGGGCTATTTGACGCTGGCACAGGATAAAAATGCCGGTTTACGTTTTTCTATTGAAGCCATGGGCGTTAATGGACACACCTGCCAATTAACGGGCGCTGTTCATGATGGAAAATCGATACCCGATGAACAGGACGCAGGCGAACAACACTGCGAGGTCCGTTTTTCAGCTAAAGGCGATAGCGTTGAAGTAACCTCGAACAGTGAGCAGGCTTGCCGTTATTTTTGCGGAATGCGCGCTGGTTTTGAGGGTTTGTATCTCAAGCCGGGAAAAGGCTGTGAACCCTCGGCAGTGAATAGGGCAAGAGAAAAATTTAAGCAGTTGTACGATAAACAAGCCTATACCGAAGCGCGCACGACTTTACAGCCTGTGCTGCAAAATTGCGCACTCACATTGGACTGGCTGGAAATTGATTGGATTCGCAATGATCTTGCGCTGACCGCCTATAAATTAGGGGATACGGCGAGTTGTCAACAATTGCTGCAAACGGTGTCGGTTGATGTTAACAAAGCCGATGACGAATTACGCGATGATTATGCGCCTAGCGATTACGACAATGTCATGCCCATTGTTAAGGCAACGCGCACTAATATGAAATTGTGTAACGCGCGTTAAGCTTAAAAACGGCGATTGAAACACCAAAAACACGAAACAGGTGAAAAATAAATCCTAAGAGCTTGTCTGCTCAATAAGAGCAAGAAACAAATAAAAACGTTTTCGCGGTGATTCCGCCTATTTCTTGTTTTTAAGCGCAAGCGCCGCGCCATGCAGGGCTTTGGCAACGGTAGGGTGGGCGTGTATGGTTCTGGCCAGATCCTCGCTACTGGCGGAAAACTCCATGGCCAGCACGGCTTCGGCAATCATTTCTGAGGCTTGCGTGCCGATGATATGGACGCCGAGTAGGGCGTCTGTATCTGCGTTAGCGATGATTTTAACCATGCCCTCGGTTTGGCCCATGGCTCGAGCACGGGCTGTGGTGCTTAACGGATAGAGGCCTATTTTGATCGGTTCGCCCATCGCTCTTAAAGCTTGTTCGGTTTGACCTACCCAGGCAATTTCAGGGTCGGTAAAAATAACGCTGGGCAGGAGACCATAGTTGATAGGATTTTGGATTCCGGCAATTTGCTCGGCAACAAACAGGCCTTCTTCTATGCCTTTGTGGGCAATCATCGGACCGAGCAAAGTCAGGTCGCCTATCGCATAAACGCCGGGCAGGTTGGTGCGGCAGTTTTCATCGACGTGGACATAGCCATTTTCATCAAGCAGCAAGTTGGCTTCAGCGTCAGCCAGATTTTCGGTATTGGGTTTTCGGCCGGATGCAACTATCAGTTTGTCGACGCGCAGGGCATGTGTGCCGTCACTGTCCTGATATTCTACGGTGACCTTTCGGCTGCGCTCAGGACTGGCTTTTTTACTGCCTTTTTTGGCTGAAATAACCCGTGCGCCCAAACGCAATTCCAAGCCCTGCTCGGTGTAGATTCGATAGGCCTCTCTGGAAATCTGCTGATCGGTCATGCTTAAAAAGGCTTCCTGCGCTTCCAATAGAATAGTTTCAGCGCCAAGCCGGTTCCAAATGCCGGCTAATTCAAGGCCTATAACGCCTCCGCCGATAATGGCTAATCTTTTGGGTACCGCGTCGAGATTTAAGGCCATTGTGGAATCGATAATAAATTCGTTGTCTATCGGCGCACAGGATAAATCGATTGGGGAGGAACCGGTGGCCAGAACAATATGTTTGGCTTCGAGTATCGATACCGCCGATTGATCGGTCGGCGTGATTTCCACCAGTCTTTCATTGAGCAGTTTGGCTTCTGCCTGAATGCAGGTAACTTTATGATCAGCAAAGGCGTCGGCGATTTGCCGGCTAAGCGCATCGACAATGTTGTTTTTGCGCTGCATCATTTGCGCAATATCGACAGAAACGGCCTCTACCTGAATGCCGTGATCATTGAGGTTGTGGTTCAGCAAATGATAAATTTTTGCCGATTCCAATAACGCGATGGACGCAACACAACCGGCATTGAGGTAAGTGCCGCCCAGGCTGTTCCGGCCTTTTTCATCGTGCCAATTATCGATACAGGCGGTTTTTAAACCGAGCTGGGCGCATCGGATGGCGCTGGAGTAGCCAGCGGGTCCTGCGCCGATAACGATGACATCAAATGAC
>CAMAUL010000132.1 GCA_945861405.1 Candidatus Methylobacter oryzae
ACCTTACCCTTGGACGGCTACGGCATCGTCAACCTCAGCCTGTCCGAAGACCGCAAAGTCGTGATCGGCCAGTTAAAAGGCAGCTATAGCGGCAATATTCACAGCGAGGGATGGTTAACGCAACAGCCCAGCCAAAGCCACGCCTGGGACGTCAAAGCCTTGATTGCAGCAGCCCTCGCCCAGACCGGGCAGGATCGCTTGCGCAAGCACATCTCACTGACCGCCACCCCTAATGCCGAACAGAGCATCGCCAATCCCGGCAGCGAGTTTAAAGGGACGATAGGCACGGCGTTTGATCCTGAATGGATCAACGCCAGTGTCGACGGACATATGGGCGATGTGATCGGTGTCAATTTAAAAGAATTAGCTGCTAAACAACTGCTGTTGAGTGAACACAAAATCAGTGAAGCAACTGCTAAAACGTCTCTAACTAACCTGAGTTCGGCTTTAGATATACAGCTCATTACCGCCAGAATGAACGATCTGACTGACTTTTCACTAGACCCGCAACTGCTGGACTTCTTTGCAGGCAGAATTTCCGGAGAAAACCCATCGCTGAAACTGCTGACCAAAAATGCGAATACCCCCGTCATTAATCCCACCCTTGTTTCGCGCAAATCGGCGGATGCAAGTAATACCCTAAGCACAGTAGATGCCGATTTTAAAGAGACCGGTATTTTATTCTTCGTGCCAAATATCACAGACAACAGCATCACGTCGAAATCCATAGCGCTTTCCGATAAAGAAAGACTATTGGCCGGAGAAAAGTTGAGCGATAAATTTGCCCAGCTTATTTTTCACTACAAAGATAAATCGCAACCGCTGATATCGGTAAATTTACAGCCGGAAGAAGCTCATGGCATTGTGTCCGTCACGGCCAAAGATTATGCAGGCATTGGTGCTTTTGTCGGCGACAGGCCGCTGGATAATCCCGGCTATACAAAATTTCTGTTGAAAGGTGGAGTTGACACGACGACCACTGATTTACTTGATGTAACAAGAGTCGAGCAAAGACTCAAATACTTAGGCTTTTCCGCCGTTGACACCGCTAGCGGTAAACCAAGCACCGAGATTATTGTTGATGGCAGGTTTAATAGTAACGAACAACAGGCACTCAAGCTGTTTGAGACAGTGGTGCGTTATACCTCTGCTGTAGGAACGGGGCAAGGTGTTTTTGGCAATGCTTCAGTGGAAATTCAATATGAAGCCACCGTTACGGCATCAGGCACAGTTGAATTAAAAGAGGTTCCCAATAGCTTCAAACAATTACCGACAGCTAATACCCCAACCTTTATAGAAAGTAATGGCGCATTACTCATAGCAATCGACTTGGCAAAACAAAACGCACTCGTAGCCGCAGGGTTCAAGAATGCAGCCGAGACTAAGGTCATGGACGGCAAGATCGAAGCCGATATTGCTAACAGCCAACGTAAAATTACCCTCGATTGGCTCAACGCCTACAATGCCCCGCACTGGATGCAGTTTTTTGCGAGTACTGGTAGCACTTATGCAACAACCAATACCAAGTTAGGTGTCACTGCCTGGACTAATCATGCTGAAAACGGCAATGTGTTCGGTACCAACTGGGTGTTTGATTTAATGGCTTTATCGGCTAAAACAGCACAAATTCAAGGTAGAACACAGGCATTGCAATATGCTGGTAGTGGTGATTTAGGCACAACGCTAGAGCTTGGCATCAACACGCAATATATTTCTCAAACAAACCAAAAACAAATTAATGGTAACGAGTGGCTGTTGGGTTTATCGGATGTAAATAGTGTAGATTTGAAAAATGTTACGGCCAATAATGCCGCAAGTGCCACACCGCAAGAAAAGCTTAAAGACCTCTTGCAGCAAAAGGCGCAACTGGCTCTACAAAGCAATGGACAGTGGAATTACACGGTGGCTAACAGCCTTGCGGATTTATTAAAAAATACTAATCGCGCCCCAGTCGCAGGTATGTCGGATATAAACAATGCAAATTCAAATCGTCAAGATGAAGCGTTAAAAGATTTTCTAGCGGTTTATGCGGCAACGCTGAATGATGGTGTAAATGGAAATGGTTCCTTAGATGAGCAGATAAATAATATAACATCGGCAACCTCAAATGCAGATAAGCTGAAGATCCAACAAGCTTTATTTGGTAAAGGAGGTAACGGAACAGGACTTATTAATAGCCAAAATATTATCCTTGGCGGTAAGGGTTTAGGTGCAAAATTAGACACAGACAGTTTAGCTGCAATCATGAATATATCCAAAGATGCAGCAGCGGAATGGGTCGATGTACTTAATCAAGTATTATCTTCAGCTGATATAAATACACCTCAACGTTTATCCATGTTTCTTGCTAATGTGGCTCAGGAGACAGCGCTTTTAAGAAAAACAACTGAAGTTGGTGGTCGTGATTATTATATTGATCGTTATTGGCTGAATACAACAACTCGTAACGGTCTAGGCAATACGTCTGAGGAGGATGCTGTCAATTTCAGAGGCCGAGGCCTATTGCATATTACAGGCAGATATAATTATGAAATAGCGACGTTTGGATTTAGAACGACTGCGCCAAGTAATACATATGTTAGTTATAACGAATGGCAAGGCACTCAACAAACATTCAATACGATAAGTACAAGCAATCCTGATGGGACGGTAACAGTAACCGGTACAATTCCTCCTGGTTGGTCTGTCCGTATTGTCTTCTCCAGGAGCGGCAGTGCTCCGCAAGAGTTTGGGTATTTTGTGGATACCCATAATACAGGCACCTATTCCGTCACTAGCCAGGGGCAACGACCTGTGGGCGATGTCACAGTGATAGCCGTGCAATACAATTTTCTTGAAGATTATGAACAGATTTCCAGTAACAATTTAATTGGAGCGCAAGTTGGCGCATGGTACTGGCGTTTTGAGAGAGGAAATACGGCAGGACCAAATCCGTTAGCATGGGATTTAAACACAAGGGCGGCTGATGTAAATGACTTTAGACAGACGGTGCAAAAAATTAATGCTGGAGAATTGAATTCTAACAACAAAAACTATGAGGAGCGGTTAAAAAAATATACTACGGCATATAAAGCTGTTTATGAGGAAAATTCATATGGCAATATGGGTGAGTTGCTTAAGGGTTTAGGTGTTAATACTGTTAATGAAGTGGGATATAACAAAAAATTTGGCATTTCATTAAATAAACGCATAGCAGTTGAAATAGACGGGGCAAATCATTTGTTAGCGGATGTCGTAGAAAATAGCATCGTGATTCAGCAGGATTTGATACAAACATTACAAAGCCAATTTGATATTGAACAAGGAGATGATATGTTATTTTTAGCTACGACCGATATGCCGCCCACACCTATTAATGAAACTGTACTGGTTGCAGCAGCATCTTCAAGTACTCCAAGAGCTCTGAATTACGGTGTTTGCCAACTTATTCAAGCTTGGGATGAACACGCAGCTTATGATAAAGGTTTTAATGTTCAGCTAGGTCCACAATATTTAGCAATGGAATTCTTGCCTAAAAAACTTAGAGAGAGTATTGACAATAATGCGCTACTTCCTGAAGAGAGTAATCTTGTCTCAGATTGGCAAGATACGGTTGTTGTAAAGCGGCTAAGTGAACCTAAACATGGCATCATGCTAGACAAAGACCGATATATACCCAATAAAGGCTATGTTGGCAAAGACCGGGTAGATTTTCTGTTGGAAGGCAAAGATTTAGATGGTCAGCCTTTTTCTATGAAAGTTAAGTATTACATCAATGTAATGCCTGAATCTCAATTAGATAGTGCTATCAAAGATGATAAAAGCTATCAACAGGCGTTGAAAAAATATTGTGGTTCTACTGCTGCGACTTGGCAGATTTCTGGTAAGGGCGATGCTTCATCGTTTACTGTTGGTTTTCCAGGTTACGATGACCTCACTCCCACAGTCACTTTCGCCAACCTCACCGGCGCAGCCGTAGGCGAGACCAAAGGCTCAGGCGCAAACGCCACCATCACCCTAGACACCGACGCCGCAGGCCACGGCTGGTACATCGACTACACCCCGTACCTGAATGACGACTTCCTGCCCACCAGCAACCCCAACGAATGGGTCGCCAAAGCAGGCAGCAATGCCGCAGGTAAAATGGACATGCTGTCCGTGCTGCTGCACGAATACGGCCATGCCTTAGGTTTGGAGCACAGCGCCGATGCCCATGACTTTATGGGTACCACCTTAACCCCAGGCATGCGGCGTTTGCCATCGGCTGAGGAGTTGACGCTGATGGCGCAATTGGTGGCGGAGGCCAAGCAAAATCTGGCTGGGCTAGACGGCAATACGGTTTCCGGCGACGGCACCAACCCCACGCCATCGCCGATCCCCACCTTGCCGCTGGGCGCCGGTTTCGGCATCACCTTCCTCGGCCTGACGCGCCGCAACAACAGTGCCGCCAGCCTGTTTGGGGAAGTCGCATCCGCCAACGGCCCCGTGCAATACGACATCGCCGCCAACCCAACCTTGGTTAATAGCGACCTGAACAGCGCCGACGGCTGGGCAACCACCGGCAACGTCGCCGTCATTCCTTCGACAGGCTCAGGGCAGGCGGGAGGCGTGGCGGTATTGGGCGAAGCGGCAAGCAGCCAAACCCGTCTCAACCAAGTCTTCGTCCTCGGCGAGCACGACCGCTTCCTGTCCTTTACCCTCGCCAACACCGCATTGGGCGACCAAGCCACCGGCCCGGACGACGCCTTTGAAGCCGCCTTGCTCGACGCCAATACCGGCCTGTCGCTGCTCGGCACCACAGGTTTGAGCCGCAACGATGCGTTCCTTAACCTCCAGGCCAATGGCGAAGAACACAAAGCCAGCGGCATCACCCGCATCGACAACGCCGACAACAGCCGCACTTATCTGGTCGACCTCGCAGGCATTGCAGCAGGTACCGCCGTCAACCTGTCGTTCGACCTGATCGGCTTCGGCCAGGGCAGCGAGGCCAGCAACAGCCAAATCACCGTGCGTGACCTGCGATTAGGCGTACCGCAAACCGCCGACGACAGCATCACCCTTGCCGAAGACACGCCAACCGTGATCGACGCGCTGGCGAATGACCTCAACGCCCTCCAACCCGGATTTGTTCCGGTCATCGTCAACGCACCGAGTCACGGGCAAGTCGTCTTCAATGCCGATGCCAGCCCTGAGCCGGGTCGAAGGGGCAGTTTTAGCTACACCCCGGATAAGGATTGGTACGGAGAGGATAGCTTCAGCTACAAACTGAGCGACAGCCGGGTCGATTCCAACCTCGCCACCGT
>CAMAUL010000133.1 GCA_945861405.1 Candidatus Methylobacter oryzae
TATTGAGAGGCTAATAGGGAGGAAAAGAGCCTTGATGGGGTGATAAATCAGAACCAAGGGCATTAAAAATCCCAACAAACCATTTTTTTAAATTTTAAACGTGATTAAGCGGGGTGGTTCGCTCTATTAATCCGACAGCCTCCTAGGCGATCAAAAAGGAGGTATAGGGGCGCAACTCACTGGTGAAACATTGGCAGCGATTATGGGCGTTTCTATAAACGATACCATACGTAGCTTTGTTGAACCTCTTAATCAAGCAATGACTTTATTTGAGATTAACACACCAAGAAAAATAGCCGCATTTTTAGCAAATGTCTCAATAGAAACATTAAAAATGACTTCTGGATGGTTTACTGAGCATGTAGCCCAGCAAGTTGCGATTGACAGATATTCTAGCTATATAGATGGTTCGGGAAACCATTACGATGTAAATAACAGTCAGGGCACTAGAACACGAACACAAGATGGGTTTACATACAGGGGCCGCGGGGTACTCCAAATTACTCGTTGGAGCCATTACGATTGGTTGACAAATGGTGGTACGGTAGAAGGCGCACTAGATGCGGACTTGAATCATTATAACAGGTCAATTGTTAGTTTGAATTCTTTACTACATACAAATTATGATTTTATAGCAAATCCAGAGTTAATAGGGAATGACAATCCATATCTTGCTGCAATGGCTGGAGCGTGGTATTGGGAAAACGGTTCTATATGGGGTAGCCTAAATGATAGGGCTGAGGAGTCTTTTAGCGATCAACAAAATTTTGAACGGACTGTCAAGGGTGTGTTAGGTGCCTATCAAGCAGCCAGAGGAATTGTTTGGAATAACATGAAAGATGTTATTTACGATCAAAATTCTTACGGTAATATGCGAGAAATATTAAAAGCTCTTGGTATCACGACACAGAATAAAAAAGATTATAACACTCAGTTTGGTATTTCGTTAAACAAACAGGCTTTACAACCTATAGTTACTCCCCCCAGCAATCTCATGACTGAAGATATTGCTACTACACAAAACTCAGAAGTCTTGCTAAGACATCTGCAAACTGAATTTGATATACAAGAAGGAGAAATAGATATGCTAATCATGGATATGCCAGATATTCCACTGCAACAAACGCCTGTGGCTCTAATGGCTAAACCGGCTCAGCCAAACACAAGTGAGCTCTATGGTACTGTAGGCGTATGCAATTTGAGTCCGAAAGTTGACGAAACCAATTTAGCAGAGGGGCACACGAACAACTCTGGTGTATCACCTATTTCACCGGCAGAAATGGCATGGAATATTTTTCCTTTGAAATATCCAGAGTACAGTCAGGGAGATATAAGTACGCTAGAGTTACTGCGTAGTGGGAAGGGCCCCGATTTTCAAACAATAGACACCACAAAAGCAACATTCAAGATATTGCAGCAACCTAAACATGGCACTTTAACTGAAGACCAGCCTAAAGAAATTTTTTATCATCCAAATGCTGGTTATGTGGGCGAGGATAAAGCTATTTTTTTGGTTAATATGCAAGGCTATAACATTAAGGTAATTTATTACTTTAAGGTTGCGGATGTTGATTTAGAAAAAGGTAATATACAAAATATTTGGAATAAATATTGTCCAAAAGATAATTGGTTAATTTCTAATTCTGCCAATTTAACCGCAAGTATAGATACCTCCATCGCCAACCTAACTGATGGCGCTTATTCTCTCAACCTACCCGAAGCTTTTGTCGGTATCGTCTACGCCAGCCCTGCCGTTAATTTTGCCAACCTCCCTGGCGCAGCCGTGGGCGAGACGAAAGGCGAGGGCGCAAACGCCACCATCACCTTAGATACCGACGCCGCAGGCCACGGCTGGTACATCGACTACACTCCGTATCTGAACGAAGACTTCCTACCCACCAGCAACCCCAACGAATGGGTTGCCAAAGTAGGCAGCAGCGCCGCAGGCAAAATGGATATGCTGTCCGTGCTGCTGCATGAATATGGCCATGCCTTAGGTTTGGAACACAGCATTGATGCCCATGCCTTTATGGGCACCACGTTAACCCCAGGTATGCGGCGTTTGCCATCGACTGACGAATTGACGTTGATGGCGCAATTAGTGGCCGAAGCCAAGCAAAACCTGGCCGGGTTAGACGGCACTGTGGTTTCCGGCAACGGTATAACCCCCGCACCATCTCCGATCCCCACCCTGCCGCTGGGCGCAGGTTTCGGCATCTCCTTCCTCGGCCTGACGCGCCGAAGCAAGAGCAGCGCCAGCAGCCTGTTTGGGGAAGCCGCATCCGCCAACGCCCCGGCGCAATACGACATCGCCGCCAATCCAACTCTGGTTAATAGTGAGCTGAACAGCGCTGACGGCTGGGAAACCACCGGTAAAGTCGATGTCAATCCTTCGACAGGCTCAGTACAGACCGGGGGCGCGGCGGTATTGAGCGAAGTATCAGGCAGCCAAACCCGCCTCAACCAAGTCTTCGTCCTCGGTGAATACGACCGCTTCCTGTCGTTCACCCTCGCTAACACCACGTTGGGCGATCAGGCGACAGGGCCGGACGATGCCTTCGAAGTCGCCTTGCTTGACGCCAATACCGGCCTGTCGCTGCTCGGCGCGACCGGCTTGAGCCGCAACGACGCGTTCCTCAACCTTCAGGCCAATGGCGAAGAACACAAAGCCAGCGGCATCACCCGCATCGACAACGCTGGAGCCAGTCCTGAGCAAGGTCGATGGAGCAGCCGCACCTATCTCGTCGACCTTGGAGGCATTGCCGCCGGTACCGCCGTCAACCTGTCCTTCGACCTGATCGGCTTCGGCCAAGGCAGCGAGGCCAGCAATAGCCAAATCACCGTGCGCGACCTGCGCTTGGGCGTACCGCAAACCAGCGATGACAGCGCCACCTTGGCCGAAGACACGCCCACCGTCATCGACGCGCTGGCTAACGACATCAACGCGCTCCAACCAGGATTTATGCCGGTCATCGTCAACGCCCCGAGCCACGGGCAAGTCGTCTTCAATGCCGATGCCAGCCCTGAGCCGGGTCGAAGGGGCAGTTTTAGCTACACCCCGGATAAGGATTGGTACGGCCAGGATACCTTCACCTACAAACTGAGCGACAGCCGTGTCGACTCCAACCTCGCCACCGTGACGCTGACCGTCACCCCGGTCAACGATGCGCCGGTTGCCGCCGACAGTTCCGTGACCTTGGATGAAGATACCACGTTCACTATCGACCTCTTGGCCCTAGCCAACGATGTTGAAGGTGACGCGCTCGTATCCGCCATCGTCAACGGCCCGGCGCACGGCAATCTTAGCCGGAACGCCGACGGCAGCTATACCTACACGCCGGATGCAAACTACAACGGTGCCGACAGCTTCACCTACAAGGTGAACGATGGAGATCTCCTTCGACTTAGCTCAGGACAGGCTTCGACTCCGCTCAGGACAGGACTGGACTCCAACCTTGCAACAGTGACGCTGAACATCACACCGGTCAACGACGCCCCAACCGCAGGCGACCAAAGCCTGAGCACCGACGAAGACACGCCAATCACCGGCAGCCTGCTGGCCGTTGCTGCCGACATCGACAGCGCCTTATTGCAAGGTAGTATCGTAATTGGGCCGCAACACGGTCAGGTCAGCGTCGCCGCCGACGGCAGCTTCACCTATACGCTGGACGCGAACTACAACGGCACCGACAGCTTCACCTACAAAGTCAACGACGGCGAACTGGATTCGGCCATCGCCACGGTGATGTTGACTGTTGCCCCGGTTAACGATGCGCCGACAGCAGGCGACCAAAGTCTGAGCACCGACGAAGACACGCCGATCACCGGCAGCCTGCTGGCGGTTGCGGCGGACATCGACAGCGCCTTGTTGCAAGGCAGCATCGTCACTGGCCCGCAGCACGGCCAAGTCAGCGTTGCCGCCGACGGCAGCTTTACATATTTGGCGGACGCGAACTACAACGGAACCGACAGCTTTACTTACAAGGTGAACGACGGCGAACTGGATTCCGCTATCGCCACGGTGATGTTGACTGTTGTCCCGGTTAACGATGCGCCGACCGCAGGCGACCAAAGTCTGAGCACCGACGAAGACACGCCGATCACCGGCAGCCTGTTGGCCGTTGCAGCCGACATCGACAGCGCTTTATTGCAAGGTAGTATCGTAATTGGGCCGCAACACGGTCAGGTCAGCGTCGCCGCCGACGGCAGCTTCACCTATACGCCGGACGCGAACTACAACGGAGCGGATAGCTTCACCTACAAAGTCAACGACGGCGAACTGGATTCTGCTATCGCCACGGTGATGCTGACCATCATTCCGGTCAACGACGCACCGGTGGCTAGCGCTATTGCCGCCACCCTGCTCGAAGACGGGCGCATCACTCTCAACTTGCTCGGCAGCGCCAGCGATGTGGATGGCGACCCGCTCAGCGTCAGCGTCGGCACTCCGCAGCACGGCCAGTTGATCAAGAACGCCGACGGCAGCTACACCTACCTGCCGCAGGCCGACTACAACGGCGAAGATAGCTTCAGCTATGCGGTCAGCGACGGCCAACTGGATTCCGGCCCAGCCATCGTGCGCCTGACCATCACGGCGGTGAACGATGCCCCGGTCGCGCAAGACGACACGGCCACCCTGGATGAAGACCATAGCATCCACCTGTCTATCATGGCTAACGACTACGATGTCGATGGCGACAACTTAAGCCTGATTATCGTAGATCAACCGGCTCACGGCACCCTGATGGTGAACGCCGACAACACCGTCAGCTACACCCCGCTAGCGAATTGGAGCGGCGAAGACAGCTTCAGCTACAAACTGAACGATGGAGACCCCCTTCGACTTGGCTCAGGACAGGCTTCGGCTTCACTCAGGACAGGCCTAGACTCCGGCATCGCCACTGTTCGCCTGATCGTGACTGCGGTAGCCGATGCTCCCACGCTGGTGTTGAGCGAAGTCGGCGGTGCCAGCCGCGAATTGTTCCGCACCGGCTGGGAGAGCGTGGGCAACCGGAACACCAACTCGACGCTACTCGAACAGCG
>CAMAUL010000134.1 GCA_945861405.1 Candidatus Methylobacter oryzae
GCAAAAGAAAGTATCTCGCCTTCGGGTGCGAATACCCGATTAAAAAACAATCGTCGCGATAGCGACCTCATTATTATTTTTTTTATAAACCGCTGAATGGCTACGTAACATCAGTTATATAATCGCTAACAAGTAAAGATCTCGGCAAGGCTATACTGATGGGTAGATAGGGGGCTTACGAATTGCTTCATAGTGCTACCTAGATAGCGATAATCATACCGTTGCAACGACCATGGATTCTATCTATCAGATATTTGTTGCAAGGTATGCTGTGCGATCATCATATTTTCGTCGGTATTGACGACCCATCCAGTGAGCTTAGAGTTTGGCATTGAAATACAAGGAGCCCCTGCTTCATTGGCAGAAACATCAAGTTCAAATCCCAACCATTCAGTCCACTGGCAGATTTTTGCACGAATTTCGGCGGAATTTTCGCCGATGCCTCCAGTGAATATCAATGCGTCCAAACCACCTAGGGCTGCGACCAAAGAGCCTATCTCACGCCCGACTCTGTACACGAACAAGTCGACCGCCTCTTTCGCCTGTGGCTCGTCGCTATCCAGCAGCGTGTGCATATTGCTAGAAATGCCGGAAACACCGAGCAAGCCGGATTGATAGTAAAGCAGTTGTTCCATAGCATGTGCATCCATGTTGTAGTGATTCATAAGATAAAGCAACACGCCTGGGTCAAGACTGCCACAACGGGTACCCATGACCAAGCCATCCAGCGGAGAGAAGCCCATCGTAGTGGCGACACTGCGTCCGTTTTGTATTGCGCAGAGACTGGCACCATTTCCTAAGTGGGCAACGATGATACGAGCTTTTACCAGTGAGGCATGAAGATCAGGCAATACGGAAACGATATATTCGTAGGATAATCCGTGGAATCCGTAACGACGCACACCTTCATCGGTAATGCATCGTGGTAGGGCGAAGAGTTGTGCGACTTCGGGTTGTGTACGATGAAACGCCGTATCAAAACACGCCACCTGCGGTAACGTAGGCATGATTTCCTGTAACGCACGCATAGCGGCAAGATTATGTGGTTGATGGAGAGGCGCCAATGGAATAATGTTTTCTAGATCAATGAGAACTTTTTCGTCGATCAGGATAGGCGTAAAGTATTGTTGTCCGCCATGAACAACTCGATGACCCACGGCAAGCAAAGTTCCGCCCCTGAGGTACTCCAATAGCCAAGAGCGAATGATGAGAATAGCGCCCGCATGGCTGTGCGCCTCCTCAGTAGAAAGCAGACAATCTGATAATATGTCGCCTTGAGCATCTCTTATCATGAAGCGCGCGTGGCTGCCAATACCTTCAATTTGTCCAGTCGCGTCAACCCTAAGCGGAGATAATATGGCTGCTTGGTAAATAGCAAATTTGATGCTTGATGAGCCGGCGTTAATAACAAGCAGATATTTATTCATACTCTCATATCAAATCAAGTTCCCGCCCGTTCACTCAAGCATCTTGGCATATAATTGCGGTCAGCCAAAATCTCCAGCATCGGCCCATGAACATCGAACTTGACGATACTAACGGAAGCTGCAGGGGCATCAATGCGATCCCGGTAGCGACCAATATCGATACCCATCAAACTACAAAGAATAATGCGTATAGTCGCTTTATGGGAAACCACCAACACATTGCTACTTTTGTACTCAGATTCTATTTCAGTGATGACTGGAAGTGCCCGACTTGCTACCTGAACGGCGGTTTCGCCATCGGTAGGAGGATTCCATGCAGGTTCCGTCAGCCAGCGTATGTAATCTTTTTCATGATGCTGCCGAACCTCCTCCTGCTCTCGACCCTCCCATGCGCCGTAAGCAATTTCCCTAAGGCCATCCCGGATCTGCATCGGTAGTCCCATAACATCACACAAAGGCTGCGCCGTAGCGATTGTCCTTTTCATCGGGCTGACATAAACAGCAGCCCAAGGTATCGAACGATAAACTTCGGCGAAAGCTTCAGCCATTTGGCTTCCTTCCGGCGTCAATTCAGGATCAAGAGCTCCACAATAAACGCCACGCTGACTTCTAGCAGTCTCACCGTGGCGAAGTAAATAAATTTTTAAGCTCATGCTAAATATTCCAGCTCTTTTATGTTTTCAGTAAGGCCATTGCCACTGATCATCTTCAGGTCTGTCAATACCATGCTCATAAGCGTAATTGCGGCAATCAAGTTGCATATTGAGTAATTGTTGTTTTACGTGGGCACCGGAAACCTGCAAGGCCGGAATCCGATTGATGGCGTCAATCGCCAAACTGAATCGATCAGTTTCGTTTTGTATCGCCAATTCCAGTGGCGTATTAATACTGCCTTTTTCCTTATAACCGCGCACATGCATATTTTGGTGGTTGTTCCGGCGATATGCCAGTCGATGAATTAACCATGGGTAGCCATGGAAATTGAAAATAATAGGTTTATTTAAGGTGAACAAGCTATCGAAATCAAAATCAGAAAGCCCATGCGGATGCTCGCTATTGGGTACCAACTTATAGAGATCAATGACATTGATAAAGCGAATTTTGAGTTGAGGAAAGTGTTCGCGAAGCAACACGGTCGCTGCCAAAGCTTCCTTGGTCGGAATATCACCCGCACTGGCCATCACTAGATCTGGCTCACAACCGTCGTCATTGCTGGCCCATTCCCAGATACTGATGCCTTGTGTGCAATGTTTAATCGCAGCATCCATATCAAGGTATTGCAGATGCTTTTGCTTATCGCAGACAATGACGTTAATGTAGTCAATGCTCTTTAAGCAATGGTTAGCTACTGATAGCAGACAGTTAACATCTGGCGGCAGATAAATACGGGTCACCGATGGACTTTTGTTCACTACCAAGTCGAGAAAGCCAGGGTCCTGATGGGTAAAACCATTATGATCTTGCCGCCATACGGTAGAAGTAATCAACAGGTTTAGTGATGATACCGAGGCACGCCAAGGCACAACTTTGGACATCGCTAGCCATTTTGCGTGCTGGTTGAACATGGAATCAATCACATGTACAAAAGCTTCGTAAGTGGAAAAAAAACCATGGCGACCCGTCAGTAAATAACCTTCCAGCCAACCTTCCAAGGTGTGCTCGGACAGCATTTCCATTACTCGGCCATCTGGCGACAATTCACTGCCATCAGCGTCTTCTGGCAAATAATCCGCTAACCAGGTTTTCTTGCTGACCTCATAAATATCATCTAGCTTATTGGAGCTGTTTTCATCAGGACCGAACACGCGGAAATTTGTCATGTTATGGCTCATGATGTCGCGCAGAAATTTTCCTAAAGGACGGGTATTTTCAGCAGAGACTTTACCTGGGCTTGCTATGGACAGAGCGTAATCCCTAAAATCGGGCATACGCAAAGCCTTACGTAACAAGCCACCATTAGCATGCGGATTCGCGCTCATGCGCCGAATACCTTCAGGTGCTAAGTCTTTAAGCTCTGATATCAATCTACCCGTATCATCAAATAATTCTTCAGGTTTATAACTGCGTAGCCAGTTTTCCAACTGCTGCAGATGATCTGGATTTTCTTTTATCCCAGTAAGCGGTACTTGATGCGAACGCCAAAAGCCTTCTATTTTCTGCCCATCCACTGTTTTAGGCCCTGTCCAACCTTTCGGACTACGCAAAATGATCATTGGCCATCGCGGTCGCGTTGGGATTCCTGTGCGTCGAGCTTCTTCCTGAAGCCGACGAATTTCCAGCACGCAGGCTTCGAGTACGCCAGCCATCCGTTGATGCATGGTTTCTGGATTGCTACCTTCCACGAAGTAAGGTGTATAACCATAGCCCTGAAACAGTTGCTCGAGTTCCTCATGAGAAATACGTGACAATAGCGTAGGATTGTTGATCTTGTAGCCGTTAAGATGCAGTATCGGCAATACCGCTCCGTCGCGAATTGGATTGAGAAACTTATTAGAATGCCAGGACGTTGCCAATGGGCCTGTTTCAGACTCGCCGTCGCCCACCATAACCGTCACCAACAAATCGGGATTATCGTAAGCGGCGCCGTAAGCATGAGAAATACTATAGCCCAGTTCACCGCCTTCATGAATGGAGCCAGGCGTTTCTGGTGTACAGTGGCTGCCGATACCTCCGGGGAAAGAAAACTCCTTGAAGAACTGCAACAGGCCTTCTTCATCTTCACCTTTGTTAGGGTATATTTCCGCATAAGTCCCTTCGAGATAAACCGGTGCCAACACGCCGGGCGCGCCATGGCCGGGACCCGCGAGAAAGATAGCATTAAGATCGTATTTTTTAATAAGCCGGTTGATATGTATATAGGCAAAGCTTAGTCCGGGACTCGAACCCCAGTGCCCTAGCAGCCGGTTCTTGATGTGCTCTGGCTTTAACGGCTCTTTCAATAGAGGGTTATCCCGCAAATAAATCATGCCGGCAGCTAAATATGTACAAGCACGCCAATAAGCATTAATTTTGTGCAGTTCATCTGCACTGAGCGGTGATGATTCTGAAATTGCAGGTGTTGTCATTAGATATCTCTCTTAAGGAATCAAGATTTATGCCATTGTGGATAGGAATTGAAATGTCACTTACGAAAAATCACATTAGCTAATCATTTCAGTTTCAATAAAAAACTTTTTTCTAATCGTAACAAAATTGTGCCCTGCTCGCTAATCACATCTGATTACAAGTTGAGGTGATTGGAGCACTTAAACATGAAAGCTCAATGATAACGCTATTAAATACAAGACGACCTCGCCTATTTTGCTAACGAATATCCCTATACGTGCACACTTTCAAACGTGTTATCAGAGAAACACACAAAATCAAACATAATAGGCTACCCACTTAACACGGGACAGTTGTAGGTCAGGCATTCGTGCCCGACAATGATGACTATTGAATGCCATTGTCTGCACTTAGGAGAACCCTGGCTAAATGCTGGGATTCGTACCTCATCCCAGCATACATTATACGTAGGCTGGGATGAGGTACGAATCCCAGCAATCGGAAGGCAGACGATAACGATGCCTTATATACAAGC
>CAMAUL010000135.1 GCA_945861405.1 Candidatus Methylobacter oryzae
AACAATCGGCCCTGTCCATCCATTTCACATTCAGAGGCATTACCGATAACAAATCGTCTTAACTTGCCGGCCATTTTATTTAAGGTGGGTAATTTACTGATCGTTTGCTCAAGTTTTTCCCACTCCGGCATCGGATACAGCCACAAACAACCGTTTTCGCCGACACAGCGCTCATTGACAGCGACTGTCACAACCATCTGGCACTCACAACAATCCTGTAACTCCTCCCGGTAACGGGTAGGAATTGCAAGACGCCCTTTGCCGTCTAAATTGATTGAACTAATGCCTCGAAACAAGATTTACCCCAGATTCCCCAAAAAAACCATTTCTTTCCACTTTTTACCACTTATGTCCACTATAGATTTCAAACAACCCCTAGTCAAGAATGATTTCACCTTAGATTCTTTCTTTCTCACCAATGACTTACATCACAATTAGCATGAAGTCTGGCTACAGAAAAAATGGCAAAATAATTCCCATCCTTTATCATAATGTTAATTAGTCTTGGTGAGAAAACACTTTAAGTACGAGACTGCCGAAAGTTTTCAGCTTTTTTTGATAAAAAGGGGATCTACATCAAGGATACTGCCGCAATAATTACCTGACAGTAGTTGCGTTTTAGCGATACGGCGACTGCATGGATGCAGGAACAGCGTAGTGGTGCGCTGGATGCCGAGTGGAAAGCACTCGGAAAAAGGAAGAAAGAGTCGGCCTGTAAGCCGGGTTCTGTCGAGAACAGTCATTCATCTAGGCTGCAAGTCACCCTGCAGCTCAAGCAATCTACCCAGGAACCGCGCGGGCCACGCGTCTGTTCCCCTATTTGATCTTGCTCCGGGTGGGGTTTACCCTGCCACTCCTGTTACCAGTTGCGCGGTGCGCTCTTACCACACCTTTTCACCCTTACCGATCACCTAAGTGACAGGCGGTATATTTTCTGCGGCACTTTCCGTAGGCTCACGCCTCCCAGGCGTTACCTGGCACCCTGCCCAGTGGAGCCCGGACTTTCCTCCATCTTATCTTGCGATAAAACAGCGACTGCTCAGCCGACTCTTTCAGGGATTAGTGTACCATAATTACTTACGTTGCGGTGATGGATGCTTGATGTTGGGTCAGGGCAATCGCGCTTAAAAATGCTTGAAAATAGAATTTAGATGAGGTATTAAGTCTATCATTTTGATTTAAAATGATAGCGAAACCAACACCTTCTATTATTCATCACTTTTCAAGCATTGAAGATCCCAGAGTAAACCGGCAAAAGAAGCATCAGCTACAAGATATTTTCTTTATCAGCATCTGCGCGATTATATGTGGCGCTGATAACTGGGTTGCTGTTGAAGAATTCGGCCTATCAAAAGAAGACTGGTTCACTGAAATACTTGGTTTGAAACATGGCATACCGTCGCACGACACCTTTGGTGAGGTTTATGCGGCGATTGATACCGACCAGTTTAGCGTCTGTTTTTCCCGCTGGGTTGCTGATTTATCCTGCATAACCGAGGGGGAAGTCATTGCAATTGACGGCAAGTGCTTAAGGCGCAGCATAGACAAGGCTTCAAAAAAAGCCGCTATTTATATGGTCAGCGCGTGGGCACAACAAAATAATCTGGTTTTAGGGCAGGTTAAAGTCGATGATAAATCGAATGAAATTACCGCCATTCCAAAGTTGCTATCCCGGCTTGATATAACGGGAGCAGTGATTACTATCGATGCGATGGGCTGCCAAAAGAAAATTGCTAAACAGATTAAACAGCAAGGTGGGGATTATGTGTTTAGTCTGAAAGGCAATCAGGGCAATCTGCATGACGATGTTAAAACATTTTTCACTTCGTCGTTATCTCCGGCAGTGGCCTGGGTGCGATTCAAACTGATGTGAAATCCTGATTTCGCTAGTTCCCAAGCTGGAGCTCTCATCGTTATACACAAATCATTGCGTAAGCACACGGAACCCCAGAACCCCAGTAAGCACACGGAACCCCAGCGGGGTTCAAGCTGTTAACCGGGGGTTGAGCGTAGCGACACCCCCGGCTAATGGCGACAATACCTTTCGACCCTGGAGGGGTCGCAGTCGCAGTCGCAGTTTCGTGGGTCGGATTAGGCATTGGTTGCAACCTAACTCATCCGTGCAAAAAATATTGGGTTGTGCTCACTATATCTGCGACCCCTCCAGGGTCGATATGCTTTGTTACTCGCCATCCGGGGGTGTCGCTATGCTCAACCCCCGGCTAATGGCTGACAACCCTCCGGGTTGCAAAAAAGGTAACTATGCATTTGTGTATAACGATGAGAGCTGGAGCTTGGGAACCAGCATAACCACATCAGTTTGAATCGCACCCAGTGGCCTCTGTTTGTTATGATGGCGGTCATGGTCGAATTGAAACTCGTACCATTCGTGCGACAGCTGATATAGCTTGGTTGCAAGAACGTCATGACTGGAACAGCCTACAAAGCATTATCGCGGTCACTGCCAAAAGAGAAATCGGCGATAAGGTTACTGAAGAAACACGCTATTTCATCAGTAGCCTTAATGCAAATGATCCGAAAAGGTTAGAGCGCGTGGTGCGGGCGCACTGGGCTATTGAGAACAATCTTCATTGGGTTCTTGATATAGCCTTTGATGAAGATAGTAACCGAACTCGCAAAGGACATAGTGCTGCAAACTTGGCTGTTATCCGGCATATTGCCCTTAATCTGATTAAGGCCGAGAAAACATCTAAGGTCGGCGTCAAGATCAAGCGATTAAAGGCCGGATGGGATAATGATTATTTACTTCGCATCCTCGGAGTAATTTAAGCGCGATTGCCCTGGATGTTGGGTGCGATGCTCCAGCCAGCCCCCTTTTAAGTGAGCGCTAATTTACAAAATCTCATTAAAACCCAGCAAAGGCAACAATCTTTGTAACACAGCCGTGAAACATTCTTGGTCGGCGGTCGAAATGAATTTAACCTTGCGCTCCCTCCATGACAGCGTTTGCACAATGGATGACGCCACGACAGAGGGCTTATCTAGTCCGGAAACAGGAACTTCCGTAAGAGTACCCCTAATGCTGGTACTGATTGGACAACAAATAACCAGTCCGGTTTGTTTTGCATAGGCTTTAGATGACAGAATCAGCGCTGGGCGATATTTCCCTGCCTCTTTGCCTTTCTGGGGTTCAAAATCCAGCCAAACAATATCCCGTCTATCTGGGATATATAGTTGCTCTTTAGTCATATTCTGTTTCTAAAAGGCTTGTAACTACCAACTCGGCATGATCCGGGTTCAAACCCTTAATGATTTCATCCTCGCTGAAGGGCATGGCTTTTGTTGAGGGTTTAACTTTTTTAACGATAAACCCCTCTTCATTGACCTCAATTTGCACTTCATCGCCCGATTGAAAATGAGGTACATCCCGCAACAACCCGGAAACCCGAAGCGCCAAGCCATTGCCCCATTTCTGGATTTTAGCGTTAACAACCATATTGCCTCCTGAAGTAGATACTTTGTAGATATAAACTATAGGCTTAAAATTTTAAAAGGGCAATAAATCTCCAAAGCTACGCATTCAGTTTACTTAAGTCGCCTCACGGAAACAAACGCGCCATTAGTCGTTGCTACGAATGCTGTATTGCCCCGCATGGTCGCCTTTCAATGCTTCAATCGATTGCCGGACAAATGCCAAGATAGCAGGATTATGCAATTGCACCATTTACATAGCAACGGAAGCACCGGTTTTCGCTCTAGCTCAATATAAGGATGTTAAAGCTGAAAGGTACGCGTAACGTAGTTCCCGAATTATCCGTCCACGCTTATTCCGTTGCACTACTGAGAGCTAATGGCTTATTTGCCATTTCCACTGTCCAATTGTATCTAATGTCATGGTATCGGTTAACCATACTGCTTGTTGAAGAGCTTTGGCATTTTCATTGTTAGACAACCCTGGGTTGCAGATTTGTTTGCACATATCTAACAAATTTTTATACGGTATTGGGTTTTTACTAAATAACGTACTATTACGATACCATGTCAATTCTCTTAACTGGTTTTTTACTAGAGCGACATAAATATGTTTTGAATAACTTAAATTTAGCTCCATATTGACATATTCACGAAAAACATCGGCTTCAACTATAATATTTGAGGTGCTCATAATGTCTTGAATAACCTGCATAATGGCTTTGGCGTCCATGTTGCCAAAGGCTTTTTCAGGGGTGGTATAAACCATGTTATCAACGCGTACTACCTTGCCTTCTTCCATCAGAGTATTGATGTAAAACCCAGCATGACCTAGGCTTTTACTTCTCAATCGCTCGGCTATTTCCTGTTTAGTCATGGCAACTTTTGATTCATTAAGAACTTTTATAATGACATCAGCTTGAGAGATCAGCGTTACTTCTGAATCAAGGCTTACACTATCAGCACCTGATTTTCCATTAAAATAGATTCCATATTCTTCGCCATATTCTCTAATAAGATGACGTAAAGTAAAATATTCTATTTCACAGCGATCACCTCTAGTTTGATAATAATAGTCGTGTAAGTGCAATGCTTTTGTTTGATGTTGTTTAAAACTTAGATTCAACTCATAAGTGCAATCGCCACAGATCGGAAAAGAAAAAGGTTAGCTGATATAGTTTCACGCTTTTTTCAATCCGACCAAAGACGAGAAAGCGCGTGAGAAACTATAAACAGCTAAGCCCGGTACAAAGATACCAGAT
>CAMAUL010000136.1 GCA_945861405.1 Candidatus Methylobacter oryzae
TATCCTCATAGCCGATGGCAGTTTATGGGCCTCCGCTTGGCAGACGACGCATGAAGAAACCACCCTTGATTGATTTTCACGATTTTCATCCCGCCTTGGGCGATTTCCGGGCCAATATCCTCGCCGGCTTGAAGGCCGAGCAAAAACACATTGCACCAAAATACTTCTACGATCCACAGGGTTCCCTGTTGTTTGACCGAATTTGCGAGCTGCCTGAATATTACCTAACCCGCACGGAAATTAGCTTGCTAAAACAATACGGCTATCAAATAGCCGACTCGATCGGACCGGACGCAGTGCTCTTTGAACTCGGTAGCGGCAGCAGCTCCAAGATTCGTCTATTGCTCGAGGCAATACAGCCAAAATGTTACGTATCAATGGATATATCTAGGGATCATTTGTTCCAATCCGCCAGTTTGCTCGCGAAGGATTATCCCTGGCTTAAAGTTCATGCGATCTGCGTCGATTATGCTGACCCTTGGAGCTTACCTCCAGGCTTAAAAGGCAAGAACCGTATCGCCTTTTTTCCCGGCTCAAGCATTGGCAATTTATCTTCGGAAGAAGTAGTGGACTTGCTTGGACGAATCGCTCAGCTTGTTGGTAATGATGGCGGTTTATTGATTGGGGTCGACCTGATCAAGGATATTGGCGTTTTGGAAGCCGCTTATAATGATCAGCAGAAAGTGACCGCGGCATTTAACAAGAATTTACTGGTGCGGCTTAACCGCGAACTGGGTGCGAATTTCCAGGTAGACCAGTTCCAACATCGTGCATTTTACAAACGGGAACTCGATCGTATCGAAATGCATTTGGTGAGTGACCGGGAGCAAGACGTAAGTATCGACGATGAGCTGATTCACTTTAAAGCAGGGGAAGCCATACATACTGAAAACTCACACAAATACAGCGTAGTCGGATTTCATAGTCTCGCGTTACGCGCAGGTTTTCACCCTGTTAAAGTCTGGACAGACCCGGATGATTTATTTAGCATCCATTATTTGCAAACTCAAAGCGACGTGAATTAGGCTCTATCCATAATCCGAAACTTACAGTAAAGCACTCAATAAAGCCATCTATAGGCATTTTAAATGTGTTTTGTAATACGCAATATTAGAAAAACGTCTTCTATTGAATGTCAAAACAATAGAGCTGTAAAACTGCTTAACGTTTTCGGCTTTATTATTTGCATACCCTGGGCAAGGTTTCAATATGATAGATTTTCATTAGGGTGTATTGCCGATGGCGAATTTGCCTAAAGCTTAATATGCTTAATTTTCGCTAATATTTTATCGACTTCTTTTCTAGGCAGATAATCCAAATCCCAGTGGCTTGTGTAGATTTCCTTCAAGCGTCTTTTGCCTTGGTGAAGTTGCTCGGGTTCTTTATTTACAACAAAGGCAGCTGAGCTGGTTGGCTTTTCAGTAAGGTCTATCGTATTTTCTGCATATCGATCACTCTTAAACAAACTAAGCATTTTTGCAACTAGTATATTCATAATTTATCTCCAAGTCCGAGCTATTTTGTTTATTAAGTTTCATGATTTCTGACTATACCCAGACCGGAATAGGTAAAACGTCCCATTAGCAACATTTAGGCAAATGTTTGGTTTTATTGACTTCAAGAAGAAGTTATTTCAGTGCAAACCTAACAGCTTATTTGATGAATCTTTGAGCTCCTTCCAATCCACAAGCGATAATCACTTTATTTTCTGCACGGATCAGTTTGGTTACCATAGTCATGGGTAATATTCACCCAATTGATATTGCGAGCTTTATCGAGTTATTTCATCGCATTGATTTCAATGGTGCTGATCGGGCATTCGCCATCATGAACGCAGGCGACTTTTGGCATAGAGGCTTTTGTTCGCGGTTGTTGCGACATATTAAAAAGCCCGGACAGCACGCACACTAAGTTTACTGTATTTATTGTAGCGATCTTGGTCGCCATTCCCGAAGCCTTGGATCCAGGCGCTGTTAATGTCGAGTTCTGTTGAACTCCAATAGTCGTCTATAGCAAAATCCCTCACCACGTTTCTGTGTTCATATAACATCTGTAATTCCGTCTTTGTCGGTAAATGCCAACCGAAGCCATGAGCGCCGGCCGTTATAACAGCGTCGCTCCAAGTTAGCGAATTGATCTCATCGGCTGCTTTCGCTTCTAAGCCATGCTCACCAGAATCATCGACATAATATACTTTGCCACCCATGGGACCGTTATCGCCAAGCTCATAAGTTGCAACGAGCTTATAACTATTTCCATTTGAACCTGCTGAACTAACAGTACCTTGCGCCTCTACAGTATGACCCAGTAGTAAGCCCAACGCCAATAAAGCCAGTGTTGCTATTTCTTTAAAGCCAGTCATTACCCTACTCCTTATTTGTGTTTAACGGTTAGTTGCTTAATGTGTCTGATGGAGCACTTTACGCAACTTGCTTTCGTCATAGCCAAGATGAGCAGCAGTTTATGTTAGTTCCTGCTATCTGCTGTCATTAATCATGTCTAACTAGTGTTGCTTTCCTCGGCTTTATTATGATTGAGTTGTTTTTCTTTTGCTCAAATTCCTTAAAGAAATGAAATAGCATAAACTTCAAAACCTTCTAATTTTGCTATAGCAAGCACATTTGTAGAATCAATACTGCCTGCTGACCTGTTATCATGTTATAGCGATAAAAGGTTTCACTGTAACTATTTCTCGCTTACTACCTGCTGTTTATGGGCAAGGTATCGGCAGGATTTTCATCGCCTGCTGATGATTAACTTGAAAAGTCCTTAGATTTAAACGAATTGCTCGTTAAAAAACCGGTTGCGACCTTTTTGCCCGTGCACAAGGAACTTCCATGATGGGTGCTGGAATTTTCCCCGAATGATATTTTGGTTGTTGATCGCTCAATTGAACCGGTATCAGGCAAAGAAGATTGACTTATATATGTGTCCATGCGGGAAACAACGCAATCAAACCGTTGACAATAAACTGAACCGCCATGGCTGCCAGCAGGAGTCCCATAATCCGGGTTCCTATATTAATACCTGCCGTACCTAATCGCTTTCCTAAAGGCACTGCCAAGCTTAAAATTATCCACACAACGCCGGCTAAAAATACAGACACTAAGCTAATGATTACTTTATCAGTCCAATGCGACATCTGCTCTGCATTGACTATGACCAGACTGATTGCGCCGGGCCCTGCCAGCAAAGGAATCGCTAGAGGCACAACAGCTATACCTTCTTTATCTTCCGCTTCTAGTGCTTCTTCATGGGTATGTATTGCCTGGCTTATTTTGGCTTGAAACATTGAAATCGCAATCAGCATCACTAAAATACCGCTGGCAATTCGGAAGGCTGGCATACCGATACCAAAAAACTGTAATAGTAAATTACCGATCCAGATTGAAATAATTAATATAACGCCAACAGCAATTGACGCCTTAGCGGCTATATGGCGCATTTCGATTATTGATTTATGGGCAGTCATAGTCAGGTAAATCGGGATGGCACCTAAGGGATTAAGAATCGCAAACATACCGACGAGATCTTTAAATAGTTCAGTCCAATTGAGTAAATGCGGCATAGAGATTACGTGTTTAAATTGATTGCTCAGGTTATAAAAATTAGTTTGCTGAAAATATCGGTTCTGCATCGTTCAGCTACTCGAATAACAACATAAACTGTGTAAATACGTCATGACAAAAGTATATCACCAAACAGCACCAAAGTAGGCTACCGAACTCAAGAGACGGGGCTTTACGGAATTTTGGGTAAAATTTTCTAGGGATAGACTGTAAAATCGGTCAAAATGGTGCTTAATCATGCGTTTGATGCCTAGATCAACGCTTGAATAAATCATCTGCGCAGTGCCATGAATACGCTCTACCACTTCTCCGTCACGCACCACAAGGCGACCATTCTTAAATACTAGTGTGCCGCCCGATCGAACATAGCTTGCTTGTTATCTTGACGTATATAGACAGCGATATTCGCATATGCACCGTATGCGCGACACCCAACTCAAGGTAGCGCGTTGCAGGGTTTGCAGTACCGGCTAAAACAGGCGGGCGGTGTTTCTTTTGATTTGACCTAATTACCATCGATTTTGATACGGCTATTGAGTTGACTAGGGCCGAGACAGATATACGGGAAACATACATCAGTCGCGCACCGCATATTGAATGCCTTGCCAAGCGACTTCTATCATCAGTGCGATCTCCTGCTCCGTGATCACATAGGGCGGCATGAAATATATGACATTGCCCAATGGCCGCAACAACACGCCACGACCGAGCGCATACTGATAGACTTTCAAGCCTCTGCGTTGCTGCCACGGGTAAGCTTCACGAGTTTTTTTATTTCTGACCAGCTCAATGGCGACAATCATGCCGGTTTGCCGGACTTCAGCGACGTTGGGATGATCCTGAAAGCGTTCGACTGCTTTGGCCATGACAGCCGCCAATTGGCGATTATTGCCAAGTACATCCTGCTGCTGAAAAAGGCCGATAGTTGCTAATGCCGCCCGGCAACCCAGTGCATTTCCGGTGTAACTGTGTGAGTGCAAAAACGCGGTGAGGTTTTGGTAATCGTCGTAAAACGCCCGATAAA
>CAMAUL010000137.1 GCA_945861405.1 Candidatus Methylobacter oryzae
AAGTTCATCTCTGAGAAACTAGTTTATCAGTTCATATAATCCGCCCTTTTGTACCTCTCTATCAGCATTATCAACTTGATCTTGCCTGGATTCACGGACACATAGCTAAGCGACTTTTTTAGCTTCAAAATTTTCTGGACTAACATAGCTCAATGTGGAATGCCGCCGTTTGTGATTGTAATACACTTCAATATTATGGAATACTTGGTATTTTGTATCTGAACGTGTCAAAAATCGTTCACCATGAATCGCTTCGACTTTAAAGTTATGATTCCAACTTTCCATTTCAGTTTGATAGTAATAAGTATTTATTTCGAGGATATTAGTTTCGATTAGTGAGCTAACCTATTACCCCCAGTGCCTCTATCTTTCTGATTATTTGGCTATCTATCTTTATCGGCTATTGTCTTCGGTTATTATGTGTCGTAGTCGGAGTTGGGTTAGCAATAGAGTAAAACCCGACACATCGAAGCTAAAATATCGGGTTATGGCTATTACCTAAGCAGAGCTGCTTGACTTGACTATTTTTTTGCAGGCAAATTTTCAATCGTTACTTTCTGAATCTTGCCCGTGAATTTATTATCACCTTCTTTATAGTCTTCTGATACAGGGGTTTCGTGGTCAGCACCGACGTTAATACCTTCATCCATTGATTGCAAATAGGGATGGGTTTTTGGGATTTTACCCTCGGCTACTTTTTCACCATCGACAGATAACACGGCTGTGCCACCTGCACCTGCTTTGGCTTCATCGATAGAAAATTCGTATTTAATGACATAATGACCCGCTGTCAACGCTTTGGTAGCGGCGACATTGCTGCGCTCTAAGCCTAAATAGTTATACTGATGATGAGCGATGCCATCTTTCATATATAGCGACCAACCACCAAAACGCCCACCCTGAGAAATAATCACGCCATTGCTAGAAGCATCGGCTAAATCGACATCGGCGGTGACAGTGTAAGAGTGATTTTTGGTATTAAGTGCCGCGCTTTCGTTGACGTTCATACCATCATACAACGTTAAAGAGGTGCGTGTTCCCATCAAATCAGGTCTACCCGCTATTTCTGGATTAAGCCGTTCAAGAGAGCGATCATCAATTGGCAATACGTTGTATTTGACGGCTTCCTTCAAAAACACTTTCTGTAATTCTTGTAGCTTTTTTGGATTCGTTGCTGCTAAATCATTGGCTTCACTGAAGTCTTCGTTGACATTGAATAATTGCCAGACATCTTTATCCAAGCTGGTGCGGGGCTGAAATTCCCATGCCTCTCTATGAATAGTACGCGCTACCCAGCCATCTTGATAGATAGCACGATTACCAAACATTTCAAAATATTGGGTGGTGTGTTTAGTTGGCGTTTTGGCACCATCAAAGGAATACAACATACTCGTGCCTTCAATCGGTCTTTGGACTATGCCATTGACTACTTTAGGCGCGGGTATTTTAACCGCGTCATAAACCGTGGGGGCAATGTCTATCGCATGGCTAAACTGAGTGCGTATTTCATTTTTTGCTTGAATACCCTTAGGCCAATACACCACCACACCATTGCGCGTACCACCAAAATCGGAAGCAACTTGTTTGGTGTAACTGAACGGCGCGTCGCCTGCAACTGCCCAACCAGCGGCATAATGCGGATAGGTTAACGGGCCACCCAATTTATCCATATTTTTATAAACATCATCAAAGTTTTCACGAATACCATTTAACGCAGCTGTTTCATTAAACAGCCCCGTCATATTCCCTTCGGCACTCGAACCGTTGTCGCCAACGATGTAAAAAACCAGCGTGTTGTCTAGTACGCCCATGTCTTTCAAGGAATCCAGCAACCTGCCTACTTCATGGTCGGTAAATTCAGCAAAGCCCGCAAACACTTCCATTTCATGCGCAAACAATTCCTTTTCTTGCGCAGATAAAGACTCCCAGTCTTTGATGGCTTCGGGTTTTGGCGCGAGTTTCGTGCCTTTGGGTACAATGCCTAATTCAATTTGCTTTGCCAGCGTTTGTTCACGCAGTTTGTCCCAGCCCATAGCAAACTTGCCTTTGTACTTTTCTATCCACTCCTTGGGCGCGTGATGTGGAGCATGAGTTGCACCCGTGGCAAAATAAGTAAAGAACGGTTTATCAGGTGTTAAAGTGTGTTGCGCCTGAATCCAGCTAATCGCCTGATTGGTCATATCGGTGGTGAAGTGATAATTAGGCGTTCTAGGCGTTTCAACGCGCGTTACCCCATCATAAATGGTTGGAGCCCACTGATTAGTTTCGCCGCCGATGAAACCGTAGAATTTATCAAAGCCTGAATGCGTGGGCCAACGGTCATAACCACCTGATACCGACACTTCCCAAGGCGGTGTTTCGTGATACTTACCAAAAGCTGCTGTGCTATAGCCATTTTGACGCAATACCTCTGCCATCGGGGTAATGGTTTGAGGACGCACCCCTGTATTACCAGGAAAGGAGGTGGCAGCTTCAGCGATACTGCCCATATTGTTACTGTGATGGTTATAACCAGTGAGTAAGGCTGTGCGTGTTGGTGAACACAAGGCTGTGGTATTAAAATTGTTATAGCGCAAGCCTTCACTTGCCAAACGATCGAGCACCGGTTCTTTAACAGGACCACCAAAAGCACTGGATACCCCGAAGCCTTGATCATCAATTAAAATCACCAACACATTAGGCGCACCTGCGGGAGCTGTCACCTGAAAACGAGGTGGTGCTTTAGCGTTACGCGCATCCAGTATAGTAATGGGTTTGTTGATAGGTTCAGGAATCGGAAGCACCGTGCGGTTCAGCCTTGCATCTGCGACTGGCGCGGCTACCAATGGAATTAAACCAGTACCCAGCGTAAAGCCGAGTGTGGCGAATAGGGCTTTAGTTTTCATGATTTTCCCTTTTTAAGGTTAATTGTATTAGTCAGGTTACTTTCTTCGTCTTGATAATCAACTCTCAATATGAACTTGCAAGCGTCCATCGCGTACCGCTTGCACTAAGGCTTTATGATCCAGCTCGTTCTGATCGGCATAGCTTTCGGAAAAATCCGCCAAGGCCTCATCGAAATCTTCTTTTTTACCCAGATAGCCGGCTATTTTAGCGGCATCGCCAGAGCGGATAAGCAGCAGTTCAGGCATCCGACCGGCACTGGATTCGATCAACAGATCAATGGGATCTCGGCGATGGGCCGGAGCATACCATCGTGCGTGACTGTCTCGGCACGCCAAACCGCATTGCCTTACCTTCGCTCTTGCGATCGGTTCAGCGTTTTTCAGTGAGGCATTGTCTTTATGATCGTGTTTTTTCCCTGTCCATATTTTAGTTTGGCATTTTGAAGATGTTAGGATGTTGTTCATTTTTTTCCTCATGGCAAGTGGTTTTTCGTTTTCTGGCTCCCTATCGCTACTTAGAAATCAGAAAACGAAAACACCGTACCCACCGATTTAAAGCGGCGAGTACAGCGAGTAAGTTAACTATTACTTAACCTCGGTTGGCGGCGTTTGCAATTGTTCCAGCACTTGATCGATGCTGAAACTCGCTGCCTTTTGTCGGGGTGGAAATTCCTTGAAAGTTGACAGGAACTTACCGACATATTGCTGCGCTGGCGTTAGCAAAAAGATATGATTTATATACCAGTCCCAATAAGTGTTGGAGGTGATGCTCGCTTTCTCGTAAGGGTCTGTACGCAGATTATAAAGCCAAGGAATGCGTGTTTTTACAAACGGTTCGCCCCATATTGCCAACGTACCCGCTTCACGTTGTTGAGCAAATACGACTTTCCAGTTGTCGTAACGCAAGCCCGTCAAATCGCCATCATCCGAGAAATAAAAAAACTCTTCGCGTGCGCTTTTAGGCGTTTGTCCTGTTAAATAGGGAAGTTGGTTGTAACCATCCAAATGCACTTTGTAGGTCTTTTTACCCGCTTTGTACCCTTTGAGCAATTGATCTTTAACATCTGGCACACCCGCAGCGGCTAACAAGGTAGGGGCCCAATCCATATGTGAAATAATGTCATTGGATACCGTGTTAGCTTTGATATGCCCAGGCCAGCGTACCATTGCAGGAACGCGGTAAGCGCCTTCCCAGTTAGTGTTCTTCTCGCCACGGAATGGCGATGTTCCCGCATCGGGCCACGAGTTTTCGTGTGGGCCGTTATCGGTGCTGTACATGACAATAGTGTTGTCAGCAATACCTAGGGTATCGATTTTATCGAGTACTGTACCGACATTTTTATCATGATCGATCATCGCATCGTGATATTCACTTTGCCCACGTCCCGCCTGACCTACGCTTTCTGGCTTGGTATGGGTTCGAAAGTGCATGTGCGTGAAGTTAACCCACAAGAATAGCGGCTTGTTAGCCTTGACTTGTTTTTCCATAAACTCAACAGCACGGGTAGCAACCTCATCATCGATCGTTTCCATACGCTTTTTGGTTAGAGGACCTGTGTCTTCGATTTTTTGGCTGCCATCTGGATTAGCCCAAGTATGCAGAACCCCTCGCGGACCAAATTTCTTGCGGAATGCAGGGTCTTTTGGATA
>CAMAUL010000138.1 GCA_945861405.1 Candidatus Methylobacter oryzae
TGATAGGCTGGGTGTGGAAGCGCAGTAATGTGTGAAGCTAACCAGTACTAATTGCCCGTGAGGCTTGACCATATAACACCCAATCAGTTTGGACGTGTTATAGATAAAGAACTAAGCGTAAAACTTAGTCACAGCTTAATAATCGCAAAACTTAAAGAAGTTACAGATTTCCAACGCTCGGCAGACAACTGCCCAGTGAAGACAGTTGATTAACGCAACCCAGGCAAAAGCCGAGGAAGCAAAGATCGACTACACCAGTTTGCTTGGTGACCATAGCGAATGTGAACCACCCGATCCCATCCCGAACTCGGAAGTGAAACAGTTTAGCGCCGATGATAGTGTGGCAGTTTGCCATGCGAAAGTAGGGAATTGCCAAGCTCTTAAATCAAAAACCCAAGTCTCAACGCTTGGGTTTTTTTTTGACCGGGATTTTGGGCAGTCAAGGCATAACATTTATTGCAAGTTACCTAATTGCGGCAAATTTGTGTCCGCGCCATCCGTAATAAGCGATATAGCAATAACAAAGAACAGGGATAAAAAAAGCTTGTTGAATACCGATCCTGTCAGCGAATAGTCCTTGTACAACCGGAAGAATAGCGCCACCGACGATAGCTGAGCATAATATCCCAGAACCTTGCCCAGTATGCTTGCCCAAGCCGCTAACCGCGAGTGAAAAAATGGTTGGGAACATGATCGAGTTAAACAACCCGACCGCAAGAATCGCCCACATCGCAACATGGCCGCTGCTTAGCATGGTCATTAACACCAACAACGCCGTTGTTACCGCGTTAAAGGTAAGCACTTTGCCGGGCTGGATTTTTTGCATGACCAGTGCGCCGATAAATCGCCCGACCATAGCGCCACCCCAATAAAACGACATATACTTTCCGGCATCCTGTTCTGCCAATCCGGCAATTGAAGGCTCACCCAGAAAATTGATAAGAAAGCTGCCAATGGACACTTCGCCGCCGACATAAACAAAAATACCGATTGCGCCTAGTACCAGATGTTTATAAGCCCAGGCGCTATCATGAAGACTATCTTCAACGTCTGAAAGCTGTGCTTCGGCAGCTTCAATTTTGGGCAACTTGATCAGGGCAAAAACGACCGCAATAAAAAATAAAACCGCAGCAAGTAACAGATAAGGGTTTTGTACGGCGGCCGCTTGTGCCGCTTGGTAAGCCGACAACTCATCGGCGTTTAGCAGATTGATTTCATCCGCCGTTTTTACGGCAGTAGCAAGGATAAATAACGTGCCGAAATAAGGGGCGATAGTCGTACCCAGCGAATTAAACGCCTGAGTCATTGTTAATCGGCTGGAAGCGGTTTCCGGTTTGCCTAAAATGGTGACGTATGGATTAGCAGCAACCTGTAATAAGGTAATGCCGGATGCCAACACGAAAAATGCCGCTAGAAATAAGGGGTAGGAGTGCAAACCTGCGGCCGGATAAAACAGCAAACAGCCGATGCCTGCAATGCTTAACCCGGTAATGATGCCACCTTTGTAATCGATTTTTTCAACCAAATAACCGCTGGGAACGGACACGACAAAATAAGCGGTAAAAAAGCAAAATTGAACCAACATTGCCTGGGTGTAATTCAGGGTGAATACCGATTTCAAGTGAGGGATCAAAATATCATTTAAACAGGTTATAAAGCCCCAGATAAAAAACAGCGAGGTTAATATTGTTAACGAGCCTAAATACGAGGTTTGATTGGAACTACTTTTCGGATCGGTTGTATTGATCATAAATTATCGGGATCTCCGGTTATTACCTTTTTATCACATCCCTGTGCTCTGGATTCCGGCAATCCCTGCCGGGATGACGGTGATGCATATTGCGCGTCGTCGGAAGGATGAAGTTCTACCTAAAGGCTATTATTTAGTCACGGTAAAACCAACAGTCTCATTGCCGACCATCACTGTAAAATCCCCTGGCTCCACAATTCGTTTAAGATCAACGCCGATAAACGATAGATCATGCGGCGTTAAGGTAAAACTTAGGCTTTCGGTCTGACCGGGAGCAAGCTCGACCTTTTTAAAGCCCTTGAGTTGTTTGTTAGGGCGGGTCACCGCTGCTGCCACATCATTGATATAAACCAGCACGGCTTCCTTGCCTTTTAGTGAGCCGGTGTTTTTGACATTAACGCTGACGGTGATATTTTCGCCCATGCTGATCTGGGATTTTTCCACTTTCAAGCCGCTGGTTTCAAAAGTGGTATAACTCAAGCCATGACCGAACGGATACAGCGGATCATAAATATTCGTTTCAAATGATTCAATAGGTTTGTAATCATACGGTGTAATACCGTTGGTGTTACGCGGATAAGAAATCGGCAGTTTGCCGTTGGGGTTGTAGTCGCCGTACAAAATATCGGCAATGGCCTCGCCGCCTTCCATGCCCGGCAAAAAGCCCAAGATAACGGCGGAAGCCCGTTCCGCAATCGACGTGATAATGCGCGGGCGACCGCCCAATGTCAGCAAAATCACAGGCTTTCCGGTCGCTATCGCGGCATTGGCAAGATCAATTTGCGCCTGATCGAGATTTAACGTCTCAATATTGCCCGGAGTTTCCGTATAAGGATGTTCGCCCAGACTGAGCAGAATCACGTCGTGGCTTTTGGCCTCATCAACTACCTTTTGAATATCGATGGGCGCATCAAAGGCGTTGCCGCCGACGAAAGTGACTTTGCCGGTGGATTTTTCCTGTATGGCCTCCAAGACCGTCAGTTTCTCTTGGGGATATAGCTCCTCGGCAGCGCCCTGCCAGGTTATCGTCCAGCCTCCATTTAGCACACTGAGCAAATTGGCGGTAGGCCCGGTCACCAGAATGTTGGCGTCTTTTTTCAGCGGCAGGATGTTGTGGTCGTTTTTGGCAAGGACAATCGATTCCCGCGCCGCCTGCCGATTAGTTTCTATCGCCTCAGCCGTGGCGAAATTGCCTTCCATCGGCAACAGCGGCTTGGGCTCGAATAACCCGGCCTGATACTTGACCGTCAGTATCCTGGACACCGCTTCATCGATACGGGACATCGGCACTTCGCCGGATTTAACCAAATCGACCAGTAAATCGTAAAAAGAAAAGTCGAACGGCACCATGCTCATGTCGATACCGGCCATCACTGCAATTTTTACAGCTTCTTTGGGTGACGCAGCCATCTTGTCACGGGTATAAAGGCGCTCGATGTCCGCCCAGTCGGATACTGTAAAGCCCTTAAAGCCTATTTCGCCGCGTAAAATCGTGGTTAGGTAATGGTGGTTAGCGTGTCCGGGGATGCCGTCGACTTCTGCCGAATTGACCATCACCGTCGGCGATCCCGCTTTCACGCCCGCTTCGAATGTCGGCAGAAAATATTCGCGCAGCATTCTTTCGCCGATCCAGGCCGGTGTCCGGTCCCTGCCGTTCAGGGGGTAGCTGTAACCGACATAATGTTTCAGACAAGTCGGTAGTTTATCTGCGGCGGAAAAATCATCGCCCTGATGGCCTTTAATGTAAGACGTGCCCATCACCGTCGCCAAATGCACATCTTCGCCGAAAGTTTCCCATAAGCGCGGCCAAAGCGGCTGACGGCCTATATCCATCACCGTGGAGAAATTCCATTGCAGGCCGGAAACGCGCACTTCCCTTGCGGTAATCTCGCCTTCCTTGAAAGCCAGATCGGCATTGAAGGTCGCCGCCATATTAATGGCTTGCGGAAACAACACTGCGTTTTGCGTGTAAGTCGCGCCATGAATCGCGTCGATCCCGTAAATGACCGGAATTTTCAAACGCGTCCTTGTCGCCGCATCCTGCACGGTGCGCGTCAATACGTGCCAAGTCTCAATGGATTGCGCTTCGTTATTAGGCGAAAAAGGCGTGTTAAGAATGGAACCGACATGGTGCTTTAATACCGCATCTTCCAGCTTGGCGGGATCAATGAGTTCCTCGGCGCGACCATGTAGTTTTTCGATGTTGCCGATGGCGGTGATGTCAACCTGCGTCATCTGACCTACTTTTTCTTCAAGCGTCATTTGGGACAGCAGATGTTTGACTTTATTTTCTATTGTTTTGTTTGTTTCTTGTGCGCTCACAGAACGTCCCGATATGATCGATAGGGTGATAATTAAAATGATATGTTGGGTTTGCAACGTAAAGTTCTTCGCGTGTTGGTTGATTAAGTAAGGCCGGTAGTCCCGAGCGCAGCCGCAGGGCCGCCACGAACGGCATAACTTGTCGGTATTGGCGTTAAAGCTGTCTGTATTTTAAGCTGAATTATGATTTATCTACAAAAAACATTAGGAATTGCGTTGTTGGGGTTTAAAAAGGCGGATGATTTATCGGCAAGTTTGCGCCGTCGGTCATATGCCGAAATGGTTTATGGGAACCTCTATTAATTACAATTTAGACCAGCTTACTGCGAAGACGCTGAATTTTTTTTGAATTTCCCCCAAAATGTAAGCATTTTGAGGTCAACTCTTGTTGAAAGCACTCGTTACTGAAGGATTTCTCCTTTTTTATGCGACT
>CAMAUL010000139.1 GCA_945861405.1 Candidatus Methylobacter oryzae
TTGATAGAGATGAAAACACGCGAATATTCCATCAGGGCCGGAGGCATCAATGGCCTCAGTAACAGGCCGGATATATGGGAGCAACTGCGCTCACTGACCGTAGCGATCGAAGAGAAAATGCTTGCAAAACGGAGGAGTCCATATATGGGTTAGCGGTAGCGTAACCCAACATTTTGCGCGATTGTGTTGGGTTACGGCTAGCGCCTAACCCAACCTACGGCACTATTTGTAAATATGCTTTCGATGAACAATGTCGTTAAGAACGATTATAAACCGATCACCTTCAAATACGGCCAATAAGCGGTAATCGCCAACTCTGTAAGACCAAAACTCGGACAACGGGCCTTGCAGTTGTTTTCCCAATTGCCGTGGATCGTCCAATTTAGCCAAACGGGAATTAAGGAAGGTGCTGATCCTTTGCTGTACCGATTTATCCAACTTGTTAAACTGCTTCGCAGCTTGAACAGTAAATTCAATCTTCCAAGTCATTGTCTTTTATTAATTGATCTAAAGACACGGTTTGACCTGTACGCTTGTATTCAGCATAAGATTGTTCGGCCCGTGCAATCGCTTCCCTTTCGGACTGGTAATCAATAATAAAGTCTTTAATTAGCTGAGAAACGCTGATGCCCTGCTCTACTGCGATATGCTCAAGCTGGTGCTCTAGCTGTTGGTCTAATGTAATCATAGAATCACCTTGTTATTTTTCAGAGGAATATATTTTTACATGGTCAGATTTGATTTTTCTCGCAACAGAGTTAATAACCGCTCGGAAAAATCAATTTCAGGAACGGCTTTTACCGGGATGTACCAATGTTGCTCACCTGCAAACGCCATGCATTTGACTGCATCTTTCTCGGTCATCAATACCGGTTCGGAGCCTGGGAACGAGATGTCGTCCAGCTGAAATTTATAGTGATCCGGAAAGCTGTGGGTTTTACAGGTCAAACCGGTTGACTCCAACAGTTTAAAGAATCGGTCGGGATTGCCTATGCCCGCCAAGGCATGGCAGCCGGTTCTACTAAATTCCTGCAAGGATTTTTCTTCGCCAGTAACCATATTGACAGCGATACCCCCGGTGATTTGCATCGAAAACTCCTTGTCTTCCGCTTTCTCTCCATTCACGACGATAAAATCGACGCTCTGCAACCGTTCTATCGGTTCGCGGAGCGGGCCTGCCGGTAGGCAATAGCCGTTACCGAAGCGTCGTTCCCCATCGATCACGGCAATTTCAATATCCCGGTTCAGCGCGTAATGTTGCAAGCCGTCGTCGGATAAAATGATATTGCAATCCGACTGTTCGAGCAGTAGCCGGGCGGCATCTGCCCGTATCGGGCTTACAGCCATGGGGCAGCCGGTTTGCTTGGCGATTAACAAGGCCTCATCGCCGACCTGTTCCGCAGTGCTGTTTGCAGCTACCCATTGCGGCCAGACTTCGGCTTGCCCGCCGTAGCCCCGGCTGATAATACCGGGTTTGAATCCTTCATTTTTAAGCAGCTGGGCCAGCCAGATAATTAACGGCGTTTTGCCGGTGCCGCCCACGGTAATATTGCCTATCACGATAACCGGAACCGGCAGGGTGTGTTTTTTTAACACGCCGTAACGGTACAAAAACTTCCTGAACTTAACGAAATCGCTGAATAAAAAACCCAACGGCATCAGGAACACGCCGATAAACGGGTCTTTGTACCAGATGTCCAACAACCACCGCGATAAGGTTTTTTTCATGGCTATTCGGCCGGGTGCAGCGTTGCAAAGGTGATGTGGCTAAATCCCACTTGACCGGCAATGTCCAGCGCAGTCATGACCGCTTTGTTAGGCGTTTTGTCATCGGCATTGATGATAAAAGGGAGATCATTGGCCTGTGCTGCAAGCCTGCTTAATTCCTGTTTTAACCCTGCCCGAGATTGATCGATTAATTGATGAGGCAAGCCGTCCTCGCCGATCAGGGAGTATATGCCGTCCGCATCAATCACCAGGGAGACGGTTTTGGGATGATCTGTAGCCTCTTTTCCTTCCGCCTCGGGAAGCTTGATATTAACTTCTGTGTTTTTATTAAAGGTTGTGGAAACCATGAAGAAAAGCAGCAACACAAACAGCACGTCGATCATCGAGATCAACGTAATATCGACATTTTCCCTTTTTTTGCGTTGAAATTTCATCAGGATGCTTTCCGGTCTTCGTGCAAAATGTCGATCAGCTTTAACGCTTCTTCTTCCATGGTAACCACATATTCATCGACCAGCCGTTCAAAATAACGATGAAAAATCAGGCTGGGAATAGCCACAGCCAAACCCGACGCCGTCGTAATCAACGCCACCGAAATACCGCCAGCCAACACGGCGGGGTTGCCTGAGCCATGTTCCAAAAGCGACGCAAAAATATCAATCATACCGAATACGGTGCCTAATAAACCCAGCAATGGGCTGACTGCGGCAATCGTGCCCAGGGTATTCAGAAAGCGTTCCAGGTCATGCGCGACCCTGCGGCCGGTTTCTTCGATGCATTCCTTCATGAATTTTCTGCCGTGATGGCTATTGGCAAGGCCTGCGGCCAGAATACAGCCGAGCGGCGAGCTGTTTCTCAAGTGCCGCAAAGTGACATCATCCAGCTTTTTTTCGCGGGATAATCGCCATACCTGAGGAACCAGCTCAGGCGGCAAAATTTTCTTTCGTTGTAAAGACCAAAAACGCTCCGCAATAATGCCCATGGCACCTATGGAACTCAGTACGATAGGCAGCATCATCCAGCCGCCGCTTTTTATAATTTCAAACACAGTATTTCCCAGAAGTTTGCAAATCGGGTTAGCGCAACCCGAGACTATTTTAACCTAAGACGGCTCTATCTTGAGAACTTTCCCGTCCAACCCAGATATAGGCGATTACAAACGCAATACTACAAAAAACCGCAGCCATTGAATAGACGAACTCCGCACCCAATGCCTCCCAATAATAACCGCTAAAGTAACTGCCGAGCATTCCGCCCACGCCGAAAGTCAAGCTGGCGTACAGCGCCTGACCTTTACCCTGATGCCGGTCGCCAAAATACAGGTGAACCAAATGAATGGCGGCCACATGCGCCCCTGCATAGGTTGCCGCGTGTAATAGTTGAGCAAACAGCAGCAGCCAAAAATAATCGACACACCAGGCAATAATCAACCAGCGCACCACCGACAACAGAATACTGGTCAATAAAACTGTCCTTAGCGAAAACCGCTTCAGCACACGGCGCATGTAAATGAATAAAACAATCTCGGCAAAAACAGCCAACGCCCACAAAAATCCGGTCAGGCTGGCCGAGTACTGATAGTGTTTCAGATAGATCGAATAAAAAACATAATAAGGCGCGTGGGCAAGCTGCAACAGCATATAAACGATCAAGAAAGCCCACAGCTCCGGCCTTTTCATGATTTGCAGGATACCGACGGCGGCGGCCTCATGCTGAGGCGCTTGAATGGTCGGCGTCATTAAGCTGACCAGCCAGATCAGCACCATCAATGCGGTAATCGATAGCGGGATTATGACCGGGGACTGATAATCCAATAGCCCACCTACGCCCAGCACCGCAACAATAAAACCGATAGATCCCCACAGCCTTATCCGGCTGTAGCGATGCGATTCATTTTTTAGATGGTATAAGGTGACTGCTTCGAATTGCGGCAAAGCGGCGTTCCAAAAAAAGCTAAAGGCTATCGTTATCCAGGCAAACCAGAAATAGCCATGGACAAACAGAAATGCAGCGAAGAATGCGGCGGTTAAAAAAGCGGCGATGCGGATAATGCGCAGATTTTTCCCGGTACGGTCGGCAATCCAGCCCCATAGAATCGGCGCAATGATTCTTGTGCCGCTAAGCAGCGCAGAAAGTTCGCCGATTTCAACAGGATTAAAGCCGCTTTCTTTTAAATAAATGCCCCAGTAAGGGATGAAAATTCCTACTGCGGCGAAATAAAAGAAATAAAAACCTGACAGTCGCCAGTAAGGGATAGACATTTAAGTAACGTGCATTAAATAAAATTTATTTTATCACGCTCCGGCGTTACTACCATCAAGTTAAGCGAGATGACTGGATTGCATCCGGCATCCATCGCATACCACCAAACATTGCAGTATTGCAATGCGCTTACTTCTACTTTGTCAGATTATACGCAAGCTCGTCATACCCGCCGGGAGCGGGTATCCAGTGCCATGGATGGTAATGCTAAACGAACCACAAATTCTGCCGCAGAGGGGGCATTCACATCCCTGTGCTCTGGATACCGGCAATCCCTGCCGGTATGACGGTGATAGCTGAGGTTCCGTAACTGAAATGGCGCTAACTAGGAGACTGTCGGATTTTGCAGTGCAAAAAGTGTTAAAATAGCCCCACCGAAACACGGAATCAAAAACAAAAATGGCTACCCAATTCATCCTGATTGATCGGGATACCCCCTACATCTTGCCGCCGTGTGTTCAGGATTATTTGC
>CAMAUL010000140.1 GCA_945861405.1 Candidatus Methylobacter oryzae
CGGAGTGTCGATGAACTCAAAACTGCTATTATGCAATACTTGGAGCACCGCAATGCCAACCCTAAACCTTACCATTGGACAGCCAAACCTGAAGCTATTTTGGCAAAAGTCGCCAAAGCTAAAGAAAAGTTAGGGACGTTACACTAGTGCCATTGGCTTTCCGGTCAGTAAGCAGTTTAAGACCATGCGGCTGCCTTAAGTCAAAGCAAATCACCGCTGTTGCTGCATTTCTAATGGCTTTTTTTGCAATTCGGCTTATTATATTGGCTATTCTTGTCATGGGTTCTCAGCTAGCCGCATGCTTTTCAACAATGTTTTATGATAACGCACGATGAAACGCTATAAATTATTACTGTTTTTGCTGCTAAATACGGGTTTAGCCGCTTGCGGACAACCCGGGCCGCTTTATTTGCCGGGTCAAGCTGCGCCGATTCATGTAGAGCCGGAAGTAGCGCCAAAACCGGAAGCCAAGCCCGACTAATCTGCCGGGAGCAGATTTGCATTTACCCGAAGGGGGCGTGGCAGGATAGCCATGCATGAAAAAACCAAATAAGCATGGATTATTTTAATTACCGGAACGGCGAGCTTTTTGCCGAAGATGTCGCTGTTTCGGATATCGTCTATCAATACGGCAGCCCTTGTTATATCTATTCCAGAGCTACGCTGGAGCGGCACTGGAAGGCTTTCGACCAAGCTTTCGGCGATCAAGCGCATTTGATCTGTTATGCAGTCAAGGCTAATTCCAATATTGCGATACTCAATCTGCTGGCCCGTCTGGGTTCGGGGTTCGATATTGTGTCCCTCGGTGAATTGGAGCGGGTGATTACCGCAGGCGGCGACCCTAAAAAAATCGTGTTTTCCGGGGTCGGCAAACGCGAAGATGAAATTCTGGCGGCCTTAAAAATCGGCATCCGCTGTTTTAATGTTGAAGTCAGCGGCGAACTGGATCGGATTAACCGGCTGGCCGGGCAGTTGGGCGTTATTGCGCCGGTGTCTTTCCGGGTAAACCCGGATGTCGACGCCAAAACCCACCCTTATATTTCCACCGGCTTAAAGGAAAACAAGTTCGGCATAGATATTCAACAGGCCTTGGCCGAATATCGCCGTGCGGCGGCCATGCCCCATATCAGCGTGATTGGCATAGATTGCCATATCGGTTCGCAACTGACTGAAACCCGGCCCTTTCTCGATGCGCTGGATAAGATTCTTGATCTGGTGGCATCGCTTGCAGCCGAAGGGATTAAATTGCATCATCTGGATCTGGGCGGGGGATTAGGCATTTGTTATAAAGATGAACAGCCGCCTGAACCTGCCGAATATATCCAGGCAATTTTGGCGCGGCTGGGCCAAACCTGCCCTGAGCCTGCCGAATGGGCCGATTTTGAGATCTTGTTGGAGCCGGGCCGCGCTATCGTCGGCAATGCCGGTATTTTGGTGACCCAGGTCGAGTATCTGAAGCCGACGGCCAATAAGAATTTCGCCGTCGTCGATGCGGCAATGAATGACTTGGTGCGGCCCTCTTTATACAGCGCTTGGCAGAACATTATCCCGGTCAACCTGAAAAGTGACGCTACGGAAACAACCTGGGATATCGTCGGCCCGGTCTGCGAAACCGGCGATTTTTTGGGTAAAGAGCGTCCGCTTAAAATTGCTCAGGGCGATTTGTTAGCGATACGCTCATCCGGTGCCTATGGCTTTACCATGAGTTCAAACTATAATTCAAGACCACGCTTGGCTGAATTGATTGTTGATGGGAACAGTTTGCACGTAATCAGGGAAAGAGAAACGCTTGCCCAGCTGTGGGCGGGCGAGCATTTGTTACCGTGAAATTTTATAGAAATCCACCGCGAAGATACCAACATAAATGATCAAATTCACTAAAATGCACGGCCTCGGGAATGATTTTGTTGTTATTGACGCAATCAATCAGCACATCGATTTAACGTCTGAGCAAATCCAACTATTGTCCGACCGGCACTTTGGCATAGGTTTCGATCAGTTATTGTTGGTCGAGAAGGCGGTAAGCGCCAATGCCGATTTCAAATACCGAATTTTTAACGCGGACGGCAGCGAAGTCGCTCAATGCGGCAATGGCGCGCGCTGCTTTGCCCGTTTTGTGCGCGATAAAAAACTGTCGGACAAAGATGAAATTCGCGTTGATACCGATTCCTGTCAATTGTTACTGCGTTTTGATGATGATAATCTGATCACCGTCAATATGGGCACGCCAAGGTTTACCCCCGCCGAAATACCGCTGCTGGCTGAAGAAGAATCCCGCTTTTATACCGTGCAGGTGAGCGATACTGAAAAAGCCTTTGGCGCTGTTTCGATGGGTAATCCACATGCCGTTATTCAAGTCTCGGATATTAAAACCGCACCGGTGGCGGAATTAGGCGAAGCCCTGGAAAGTCATGCTTTTTTTCCGGAACGGGTTAATGTCGGTTTTATGCAAGTCATTGATCGTCAACATATCAAGCTGCGCGTGTATGAACGCGGCGCGGCTGAAACGCTGGCTTGCGGCAGCGGCGCTTGCGCCGCCGTGGTCATCGGTATTGAACAAAATCTGCTGGATCCTACTGTCAGTGTCGAGCTGCCCGGCGGAACGCTAACCATCAACTGGCTTGGGCGCGGCGAACCGGTTTTAATGACGGGATCTGCTATTTCTGTTTTTGAAGGACAAATCACGCTATGAACGAACTAAGCACAGAACTTACTTCAGCCCAGGTTGAAGATTATCTGCTAAAACACCCCGAGTTTTTCCATGAGCACTTAAATTTGCTGGAACACATGAGTATTCCGCATCCCACTGGCAATGCTGTCTCGCTGATTTCAAAACAGCTGGAGTTGTTCAGAAGTCGGCATCATGACATGGAAAACCAGCTCACGGCGCTGATTGAGATAGCCAGGGATAACGATACCTCGCTGAACCGTATGCACAAGCTCACCTTGGCTCTGCTGGACGCCACCACGCTGGAAGAAGCGGTTGCCAATCTTGATACTGTGCTGTCGGAATATTTTTTGATCGACTTTGTCGCGGTGCGCATCATCAAGCACAACCCGGACGCCGCCATCACCAACCTGTTTATTGAGCCGGACAGCAAGAACCTGGAACCGTTTGCCAGCGAATTGGCTAGTGGTCAGCCCAAATGCGGTCGCCCAACCATGGCCCAGGCCAGAGTGTTATTCGGCGAGTCGGCGTTTGAAGTGAAATCCTGCGCCATCATTCCACTGGCTTTTACCGAATTGGAAGGCATTCTAGCCATCGGCAGCCGCGAAGAAGGCCGGTTTCATTACAGCATGGGCAACCTGTTTTTAAACCAGATGTGCGAAATCATCGGCACCCGACTGATCACTTTGTTGCAGCAGCAGTAATTTAAGATGCATCCTGATGCCGAGCTGATGTTGGCTGACTTTTTTAAGTTGCTTACTATTGAAGTTCGGGCCTCGGATCACACCATAAAAAATTATCAGAGGGATATTAAGCACTTGTCCCGTTATTGCACAGACAAGGCTATAGACCAATGGGCCGACCTGAAGCATACCGATATTCGCTCACATATAGCCGGTCGGCATCGAAAAGGCCTGAGCAGCAAAAGCCTGCAACGAGAGCTGTCTGCGATCCGTAGTTTTTACAACTACCTGTTAAAAAAAGGCCAGACTGACGCCAATCCTGCTCAGCATATTACGGCACCCAAACAAGCCAGAAAGCTGCCTAAAACCCTGGATGTCGATCAGCTGACCGGTTTGTTGGAAGCCGGGGCAAGTTCGCTGCTGGAAATCCGCGACTTGGCCATGTTCGAGTTGTTCTATTCATCCGGCCTGCGGCTGAGTGAGCTGTCGGCGTTGGATTTATCCGATCTTGATTTGCCCGATAACACACTGATCGTACGCAAAGGCAAGGGGGGGAAATCAAGAATATTGCCGGTAGGCAGCAAAGCCATTACGGCTATTGAAAACTGGTTGCAGCAACGGGCCATAAAAATCCCAGCCTCCGAGACGGCAGTATTTGTTTCAACGCGGGGAACCCGGCTCGGGCAGCGCAGCATTGAATTAAGGCTGGAACAGTGGTGCAAAAAAAAAGGCATAGCCGAGCACATTCATCCGCACATGCTGCGACACTCCTTTGCCAGTCATTTGCTTGAATCCAGTCAGGACTTAAGAGCCGTCCAGGAATTGCTCGGGCACAGTAATATCAGTACCACCCAGATATACACTCATCTGGATTTCCAACATCTGGCTGAAATCTATGATAGAGCACACCCCAGAGCTAAAAAAAAACCGCTATAGCGGCTTAGGCCATAAGCAAAAACTCAAAAAACCTGTTACCATGTAGCCAATTTTTCATATAAAAAGTAGGGTGGGCAACGTTTTTCTGCCCACCATTTTTCC
>CAMAUL010000141.1 GCA_945861405.1 Candidatus Methylobacter oryzae
CCTTGCCGGTCACCTGGGTTACGGCGCTGACAGCACCCGCATCGGCATCTACCTCGATGGCGTAAAAATCGGTAGCGACGAGAGCACCAGCTCGGCCACGATGCTCAACTGGCAAACCCGCAGTTTCCAATTCACCGGCACAGGCGGGGCGCAAACGCTCCGTATCGTCAGCGAAGCCAGTCGGCGCGAGTCCAATGGCCGAGGCATGATGATCGACAACATCGCCCTGAGAGAAACCCTCCAAGCCAACACCGGCTTGGAGGATGCTGCGATACCACTATCGGCCATCGGCGCGCTGTTGCAGGACACCGACGGTTCGGAAACTTTGAGCCTGAGCATTGGAGCTATTCCCGTTGGCGCTATGCTAACCGACGGAGTCAATAGTTTTACCGCCAGTCAGGACAACAACACAGCAGACATTACCGGCTGGAGCCTGGGTAAGCTAACGATCATGCCGCCCAAGGATTTCAACGGCCAATTCGCCCTGAAAGTTGTCGCCACCAGCACCGAGCAAGCTAACCGGTCGCAAGCGAGTATCGAAGCTGACCTCTTGGTCACCGTCCTGCCCGTGAACGACGCCCCGCTCGCCCGCAACGCCAGCTACACCCTGAGCGAAGGCGGCAGCATCGTCATCGATTTCGCCGGACTGATCAGTGATGTCGATGGCGATGCGCTGACCTTAAGCCTCACCAATCCGAAAAAGGGCACACTGACCAAGAACCCCAACGGTACTTACATCTACACCACCAAGCGGGAATTCTCGGGTACCGAGACCATCAGCTACACAGTGTCTGACGGCAAACTCACCACCACGGCAATCATCACCTTGACCGTATTGCCTAAAAATGACGAAGATGAAGATCACTGCCATCACGACAACGGCCTGTACCAAAGCTTCGAGCACAGTCGGCACAACGGTTACCCAGATTACGATGACCAACGGAGCGCCACGATCATCGTGCAGTCTGTCCACGCCGATTACAGACAACAGCATGACGACAGGCAAGACCCCCTCGTCATCAACCAGAAGAGCAGCCGCACGGCCAGCAAGATCGATTGGACAGGCCAAGCGCCTAACCTGGGCAAGCACAAAAAAGACGATTGGGTTGCGGAGCAACTGACAGAGCGGCCCAAGGAGAAAAGCTTGGCAGAGCAGACGGGCTTGGTGGTGAAGATGATGAAGTGACAAAAATGAGAGGTCGGGCATGCTGTTTATGCCCGACGTTCCATAACACTGTTCGGCGACAATTTCCTGTTTCGGTTAAGAGTTATACCAATCCCAATAAGTTCACATGCTATTCCTTCTCCAGAGGGAGAAGGTTAGGTTGAGGGGGTTCAAATAAAAACTTATTGGGATTGGTATTACACCCAATTAGCCAAGATTAACGGTGCTTCGATCCGCTCGTAATGGCGGTTATTATTAGTGACCAGAACAGCGCCGACAGACAATGCGTGTGCAGCAATCATCATGTCTAATTCGCCAATCGGTTGCCCCTTGCTGATAAGTTGGTGGCGGATTTCGGCGTACCAGTCTGCCGCCTCGGCATCCCACGGCAAAACGCGGACAATCTTGAGGAATTGGCGTACCGCCAAGTGCAGACGATGGTCGGCAGGCAAACGTTTCAGGCCGTATTGCAACTCAGCACGGGTCATTACCGAGATACAGACCGTCGACGGCACAAGATCCGCCAGTTTAGCTTCTATTGCAGGCGACCTTCCTTTGATAAGGTAGCTTGCCGTATCGGTATCGAGCATATGCAGCATCACAAACGACCTGCCTTATCGTGCGGAGTCAGCTCGTCATCAAATATACCGTGTGTTTTCGGCAATACATTCAGCGGGCGTTCAGCCATAAAGTCGGCGGGTATGTCAATTGCATGCAATAACTCGAAAAATTCGTTCCAGATTTTGGCGCCGGGTCGATTCGATAGCACAATATCACCCGTTGCATCATCTCGGCTAACATACACCTCTTTACCTTCAAAACGGAATTCAACCGGAAGGCGGACAGCCTGACTGGCTCCGTTTTTGAACAGTTTTGCAATACGTGTCTCTATCATCATGACGCTCCTGGTTGAACCCAATAGTATATTCATGAGTATATACTTTTTTTTGCAAATATAGAATGTTCTGAAAAAAACGAAAAAAGAGGGGCAGGTGTTTTATAGTGTATGTCCCAATCGAACAGTGAGGATCAATAACAGTGGCTCAGGCTTTTATTTCTGAATATTTGATTTACATGTTATCTGTATGATTTTCAATTGTATTTTATAATGTGTAGAGTTCAAATAAACTAGAAAACTCAAAAATAAAGCCCCGCTCCTTTTTTAAGAGGATTAGGAAATGCACAATGAAAGAGACCCCTTTAAAAAATGAGCGTCAGCGCCATACCAACCTGACCGGACTGATCAACATGCAAACCGGCCAAAGCACCCGCATCCATGCCGTAGGCGATTTTGCCGATGAGAAAGACGTCGATTTAACCACCGGCTCCGGCGACTACCTGACCCTTAATACCTTAGACCTTAGCCCACTGGGCAAAGTAGGGGCTATTGCGATCAATGTCGACGATGCCCGCGACCTGGTCAGCGCCAAAGCCGCAGGCGCAGGACTCATAGAATTAAGCCGTACCGCAACGGACGCCCAGCAACAAACCTACACCCTCCGCACCGTTGCGGCCATTAACATAGCGCAAGCAGGGCAGCTCGACCCGCAAACCGGCGAACCCATCGACACCGGCACAACCCTAACCATAAGCCCCGATGTCTACCCAGGCACATTGACCCTAATTCCGGGCAGCACCCGGCAACTGAAAGTCCATGCGACCGATCCCAACACCGGAGCCAATGCAGACGTACACGAAGCCAGCCAGACCGCATTTGCCGGTAGTCCAGAGAAAACAGAAGACTACGTAGACCCGGATACCGGCGAAATTACCACCTACCTCTATGCCGCCATCCCTGCCGTATTCAGCGGCACCCGCTATATCGTTTCCGATGACAGCATCGCCAGCATCAGCGCTGACGGACTCATCACCGCATTACGCACCGGCCAAGTCACCGTAGGCGTCGTCCATCTGGGTAGCGTGGTCGATGCCTACGGCACCGTCAGCGAACAAATCATCGGCCAAAGCGACATCCAGCTGTCCGTGCAAACCGCGCAAACCACCGATAACGACCCGGCAACTATCACCCCGCAAACCATCCTGGTCAATGCCAAAGAAGGCGCAGCGATCAGCGCCGAAACCGGGGAAACCGTATTGATCGGTGCCGGAGCGCTAAAACAAGACACCCCAGTCGCCATCAGCCGCATCGACTTAACCGCGATAGACCCCGGCACAACCCCCTTCGCCGCACAGCCCGGCGGACTCGAAGCCGTGGGCGCATTCACCCTAAACATCGGCAGCTCCACCAGCGCTTACCCGCTGCAACTCGCCATCCCCGTGCAACCCGGCATAGCCGCCCAAGCCGGAGACGAAGTCTGGTTCCTGCGCAAAGGCCAAGTCATCGCAGAAGGCAGCACCGCCGCAAACCTCATCTACCAAGACACCTGGTGGGTAGTCGATAACGGCTACATCAGTCTGGACGCCAGCGGCAACGCCATCGCCAAAACCGCCAGCCCCCCGTATGGCGGCTTGGACGAATCCGGCGAGTATAGGGTGTACAGAAAACTGCCGGGTGTCATCGGCAGACCGTTTGACCTCGCCGTAGGTATCGGCGACTCAATGACCTTTGCCGGATCGGTCGGCATGAGCATGAGCTTTGGCAGCACAGCGCTGCCCATAGCGATCACCTCCAACATGATCGGCATCATCGCCGGTATGGCGACCGGAGGAACCGCCTCCAGCTACCACTTTGGCGTACCCCAATTTGCAGACATAGTTATTCCCAAAGTCAACGAACCGCCGGTCATCAATACCAGCGCCAAACTGCCGCCCGTAATGACCCCGTACGGCACCGTCGTCGTGCCCAACATCGCCAACGCCGCTGTCAGCGATGCGGGTGTCGTTACCATCACTGTAGACAACAACCCCGACCAGCAAGCGGGTAAAATCATACTGCGAGCCCTGTTTGCCAATGGCACACACATTGATGTGCAAGAACTTGGCGGTACCGCCAGCGGTATAATAAGGGTCGAAACCTCAAACTTAAAGACCCAAGGCGGCAAAGCCTTCGCCGTCGGCAGCGTCAGCTGGCAACTGGTGCGCATCGTCGACGGCCATGTGCCCGGCGATGCGCCCATTGAATTTGCAGGCAACACCGCCCGCATCACCCCCAAAACAGACAT
>CAMAUL010000142.1 GCA_945861405.1 Candidatus Methylobacter oryzae
GCAAATAATCCTGAACACACGGCGGCAAGATGTAGGGGGTATCCCGATCAATCAGGATGAATTGGGTAGCCATTTTTGTTTTTGATTCCGTGTTTCGGTGGGGCTATTTTAACACTTTTTGCACTGCAAAATCCGACAGTCTCCTAGAAAAACAATTGTCCACGAAAAGCACGAAAAACTCTAAATGGTGAATGGCTGAACAACACAACGCGAACTTATTTCGTGGCTTTCGTGCTTTTCGTGGATAAATCAATTATTTCCCGTAAAAAACATAATCCGCCGTATAGGCAATCCGCTTTTCGCTGCCTAGATGATTGGCGTCGCATCCCGTCTTAGGCGGCAAACCACCAGACGTATTAATCCGGTTAATAAAACTGACGTTAGAAAACAGGCCGTCGCCCTTATGCGAAACCACCTCGACCAGTAACCAGGAAATGGCCTTGCCCGGTGCCATATCGGTTTTCTTAACAACCCGTCCGACCACGCGACTGCCTTCCTTATATTCCCAAAGAGGGCCAGCGGTGTGATTCCCTACGATATTGCCTTGCTCATCGAACAGCTTGGCATCGGGCGCTTGCGTTTCCCAGGCAAAGTCGCCTTTATTGAGCGCGCATTGGTAAATCTGATCGCCCTTGGCATGGACGGTCAAAACAGGGCTATAGCCCGATGGCACTTTAATCTGCTCGGGTATTGAAACCTCGGCATAAGCCGCGCTTTGCAACAGCACAGATAAAATCAATATTTTTTTAATCATAGCGTTCACCATGGCATTGGCGTTCCGTCGTATTTGACGAAACTGCCTGATTGATCCAATGAAAAATTCTCTATCAAAGCACGCATTCCGGTAATGCTTTGATCGGCATTAATTAATCCGTTAGGCCCGCCCATATCGGTTTTAACCCAGCCGGGGTGGAAGATAAGCACGCCGACAGACTGCTCTTTAAGCTCTATTGCCAGGCTCTTCATTGCGGCATTCAACGCAGCCTTGCTGGAGCGATAGAAAATACTGCCGCCGCTGTCGTTGTCCGCAATACTGCCCATCAGACTGCTGATATTAACAATCAGCTTTTTGTCGCTTTTTTTAATTTGCGGCAAAAAAGCTTCGGCCATTTTTACCGGAGCCTCGGTGTTAACTACCAGCGACTTGATCCAGGCCTGATAATCGAGATGGCCGAAACCGTTACTTTTGTTATCCGAATAAATGCCGGCATTATTAATCAAAACATCAATCGGCTGAGCCGCCAATTTTACAGACAGCGCATCAATCTGTGCAAACTCCGAAACATCCAGCTGTTCCAGCTGAACATTAGGGTGACGGCTGGCGAGATTATTTAAATCGAACGCATCGTCCGGGTTACGGGAACAGGCGATGACATGCCAATCCTGTTCAGCATATTGACGGCAAAACTCCAGACCCAAACCGCGATTTGCGCCGGTAATTAAAACTGTAGCCATTTTATTTCTCCCATAAAAAAACCTCCGGCATCGGTAGACGCAGGAGGTTTCTTATACTACTTAAAAACTGATGTTACGCAATAGGTAAAAACCTCATCACGAAGTCGTAACCCAATCTACGAAATTAAGCTGAAAAGTTTTTTGCAGCAAAATCCCAGTTAACCAATGCCCAGAATGCTTCCAGATAAGCAGGACGCGCATTACGGTAATCGATATAGTAAGCGTGTTCCCAAACATCGCAAGTCAATAATGGTGTTTGACCTGTGGTTAATGGGCAACCGGCATTGCTGGTGCTGACCAGTGCCAAACTGCCGTCGGCATTTTTTACCAACCAAGCCCAGCCTGAACCAAACGTCGTAACTGCGCATTTGGTAAATTCTTCTTTAAATTTTGCAAATGAACCGAAAGTTGAATTGATCGCATCGGCTAAAGCGCCGGTAGGTTCGCCGCCAGCTTTCGGTGCCAAGCTGTTCCAGTAGAAGGTATGGTTCCATATTTGCGCCGCGTTATTGAAAATTCCGCCGGAAGATTTTTTGATGATTTCTTCCAGCGACAAACCTTCAAATTCAGTTCCAGGAACCAGATTGTTCAGGTTTGTTACATAAGTTTGGTGATGCTTGCCATGATGAAACTCCAGGGTTTCAGCAGAAATATGAGGTGCTAATGCGTCTTTAGCATAGGGTAGGGCGGGAAGTTCGAAAGCCATGAGGTTCTCCTAAATTGAGTTGTTGAAAGGTGTTCTGTGCAAACAAGCGGCGCTGAAAAATAAATACCAAGCGATTTAATAGGCAATTACTTTAGCATTGCTCACTGATTAAATAAACCAAAAAAATCAATTGAGTTTAACTCTATATCGTTATGCGCCTAATGGGCGGTGTGAAATGTATCATGAATCTGATGGAACCGTACTTCATGTCGTTGCCTGAATGAGGGCATTTCGAGGGATGCTTATGAAAAATCAGCGATATTAGGCCGCTGATTTTTCAGGCTATATAAAATCAAAAGTCATTGGCATCCTGAAGTTAAGTGTAACATCTTGTGCATCCGTGGTAGTGCCTACGCCTAAAGATAAATTGAAGGTGGTTTTTGGGGAGTATTTGAACGAGTAGCCAACCAAGAGTTGCCCTATGTCCAATGTACTTCCCTTAATGGCTATTCCTCTGATTTCAGATTCTAAAACATGCTTGTGCGAGTAGCCTAAACTGTATGATGACCGCTCATTGATCCCGAAGCCCATGCCAAAACTTAAGCCTAGCGCATCGCCTGGATTAATCTTGCCGAAATTCGTACTGGTTTCGGCATTGTAGCTGTAGCTAAGGTTGCCGAAGAAAACCGCAGGATCTGTTGGATAAAGCGCGGTAAGACTAGGCTGGAAGCTGAAGTATCCGGCGCCTGTCGGCAATTCGGTGGGAAATGTCGCGCCGGGAACGCCTTGAGCTTGAACCAGTTTAACGTCAAAGGGGCTTTTTCCGGTGGGTGCCGTGGCAACAATATTACCGACCAGAATCGGCCAACCGCCGGATCCACTGTTTAGCTGATAACGACTGGCAAATTCAAGATCGCCAATATCATTTCCGGTTGCATTGAAGGTTTCATCAACGCCTGCGCCAATACTTACCGGTCGTGAGCGTTGGCTATCTGATCGATAGACATAAGGGGCTCTGAACTCCACTTCCAGCCGATCCGTCACCCCATAACGAGCTCCCAGCGTGCCGATAAAACTGTGTCGTTTAACTTCGCGAAGATCAATTAGGCCAATGGCAATAGCCGGAAGAAATGTAAAGGCATCGAGAAATACGCGGTTGTTGCTGGTGTAGGCATATTGCAGTGACGGTTCGACAACGATTTTCCCTTTTCGTGTTAATACGCCGCCCACGGTATCGCTTAATCGGGGTATTTCCGGTGGCCTGGGTTTTTCCGTTGCTCCGGGAGGCGCTTGGCCGACCGGTTTGGATGGAAGCCGGTTAGGCGATGTTGGCGGTGCAGCGGTATTTTTTGCGGAAACGATTTTGGATTGACTTGGCCCTTGTTTATTGGTTGCCGTTTGATTTGTCAACGCATCAAGGCGTGATTTCAGTTGTTCAAGTTCTTTGCCTTGCTCAGCAATAATCTGCCGCTGCAATTGAAATTCTTTTTGTTGCTCGGCAATCAGTTTTTTATATTCCGCTAAAGAATTATTTTGCTGGCTTGATTGCGCCGCATAACTCTCGTTTACAAAAAAAACACAACTGGCAAAAATGAATCCCTTAACAACTGCAAATAGAAGAAATTTACCGCCTCCAAACTTCATCTTCATCTTAGTGTTTCCCTTTGTTTCAGATATTAGATTAATAGCAATTAAATTCCCTGTCCTGTTATTTAGGATTGAATTTAAGTTATAGTATTAATGTTGTTTAAAATGTCATTTAGTCTTTTAGGTTTTGTTTTTATACAACGCATAAAAGATCGGCATGAGCAAATAAGCAGTCTGGTTAACTTTATAAGTTATTAAGCTCATCAGGACAATCAGTGCAAATACTTACGCGGGTATATGATTTATTTGAAGGTCGATGATCTGCTTTATTCAATAATTCTGTGTAACGAAGTGAATAATAATTACTAGGAGGCTGTCGGATTAATAGAGCGAACCACCCCGCTTAATCACGTTTAAAATTTAAAAAAATGGTTTGTTGGGATTTTTAATGCCCTTGGTTCTGATTTATCACCCCATCAAGGCTCTTTTCCTCCCTATTAGCCTCTCAATAC
>CAMAUL010000143.1 GCA_945861405.1 Candidatus Methylobacter oryzae
AAGTTATGGCATTTATATGCGCCCAAAGATGAAGCCGGTGTTTATGTAGTCCAGAAACGCGATGCAAATGATCTTAGCCTGTTCATCGGCTATCGGGATTTTGTCATCGATCAATACAGCGGCGAAATGCTGGCAAGCTATCAATCCGGCACTGGAAATAATGGTGATGTGTTTTTGGATTGGCAATGGGCTCTTCATTCAGGGCAAGCCTTCGGCTGGACAGGGCGGATTTTAGTATTCTTATCGGGTCTTGCTTGTCCGGTGTTGTTTGTAACCGGTGTTATCCGCTGGTTGCAAAAACGAAGGGCAAAAAGCCGTAAGGCGGATTATTTGTAGGGTGGATTCGCCGCTAGGCAATCCACCACACAACGGCTGGCTGTCATCGGCGTTCTGCAATGATTGGCGGTTTGCTGGCGCGAAACCACCCTCAAGCCCTATAAAAATATTTTCTCTCACAAGTGTGTGTTCCATTTTCTGATACGTCTATTTAAGTCGGCATATTAAAAATGTTACTAATGAAACCCCTTGTTCGGAGTATATATGTATCAGATGCACCCCAATGCGCCAGGTTTACTGCGCAAATTGACTATCGCCATCGCTCTAGCGTTACCGGTATTAGCTTCACCGCTGTCAGTTCTGGCGGCCGATAATATGACGCAAAATGCCACTAATCCAAATAGTGCGAGGCTTAGCTTTAATATTCCTGCACTACCATTGGCGGATGCACTGAATAAATTTATCGCAACCAGCAATTGGCAAGTCGGTTTTGCTGCTGATCTTGCAAAAGATATACGCTCCAATGCAGTTGTCGGCAACTATACGGCTCAACAGGCACTGGATAAGTTGTTGCAAGGATCGGGTTTGATTTATCGGCTGACGGGAAGTAATAATGCGCGGTTGGAAAAAGCGCCTGAGCAACTAAACAAGACAGATACAACTACATTAAGTCCGGTGAATGTAAACGCAGATAAAATTAATGAGTCAAATGACCCTTATAACAAAAATTACGCAGTCACTAACAGTTCTACTGCCACCAAAACCGACACACCTCTGATGAAAACACCTGCTTCCATTCAGGTAATTCCTAAGGCCGTGATACAGGATCAACAGGCTTACCGACTTGAGGATGTGGTCAAAAACGTCAGCGGCGTACAATCCCAACATTCGTTTGGCGGCGATTATGAAACCTTTGTCATGCGTGGATTCTTGCAAAGTACCGCTAATTACCGCAACGGAATCCGCCTTCCGGCAACTAAACTCGATATGGCCAATGTTGAGCGTGTTGAGGTATTAAAAGGCACGTCTGCCATGCTCTATGGTTTCGGCGATCCAGGTGGCTTTATAAGCACAGTGACCAAACAGCCCAGTTCCGTACCTTATTACTCGGTGGAGCAACGCTTCGGCTCCTACGATTTCTATCGCACCGAAGCCAGCGCCACCGGGCCATTGAGCAAGGAACATGGGCTAAATTACCGCATGGACTTGTCGTATTTGGATACTAACTCGTTCCGTCAGACTGACAAAGACCGCATCTTTTTTGCCCCGACTTTAAGCTGGCAAGCCACGACAGACACCAAATTGACTCTATCGTATGAGCATTTCGATGAAAATAATTCCTACGATAACGGCACTCCTGCCATTGAATTAGCAGGTCGAGGTAAAGGTAATGCTCAGTTGGCGTCGATTCCGCGCTCAAGAACCTTCATGGATCCGAACTTAACGAATACCAACACCAGCGATTTAATTGATTTTAAAATCGACCACATTGTTAACGATAAAATTAAGCTTAACACCGGTACGGTCTATTCCCAAAACAAGAAACAATGGGAATCTGTTTATCTAAGCAGAGTAGATGACATTAATCCGAACAGTGCAAGTTTTGGAAATGTGAATCGCAATTACTGGTTCGGTCCCGAAAAGGTCAATTCCCTTACCGCCTTTGTTAATGGCACCTTTGATTTTGACACCTATACCATCAAGCATAAGCTATTGTTAGGCAGCGAGTATTACAACAACACCTTAGACTATAATGTTGCGAGTGGTAAAATAGATACAGTCAATATTTTCAGTGATGCCCTTCCTACAATAACGAACTCCCAATTAACTCAATATCGAAGCGCAGCACCGACTAGTAGCGTCGTCAGCACCGAAAGCACCTCTAAAGCACTTTATTTACAGGATCAAATGACGCTTTGGAAAAAGCTCCACCTCACTGGTGGTTTTCGCTATGACTGGGTGGACAGAGAGCAAAGTTTAAGTTGGCAAGCTCCTTATAAAAAGGACTCGCGTAGCGATGGCTATATCAGCCCACGAGTCGCTCTTTTGTACGAAGCTACAGATTGGTTATCGGTGTTCAGTAGCTTTTCAGAGTCCTTTGGCCCCGCCTTCGATTATGATAATGGCGGACCGAAACTATACAGCCTTTTTCCAGCAACTCAATTTGAGGGCGGCTTGAAAACGCAATGGTTTGACGGCAAACTAAATGCTAACTTGGCCTATTTCGATTTAGAAAGAACCCAGTTTGTTAGTGCAAATTTTGATCAACCCTTTTCGGCTAACCCCTTCAAAGGCCACAGCAATGGTGTTGAATTTGATCTTCAAGGTAAAATCTATGAGGGATTAAGTCTAATCGGTACCTATGCATACACCAAAACAGAAATATTGGAGGATTTGACCACTCCAGCGAACGTAGGTAAACGACTGCCTTATGCGCCTGAGCATCAAGGCAGTGCTTGGTTGAAGTACGACTTTAAAGATGGTCCTTTAAAAGGTTTTATGCTGGGTAGCGGAGTGTATGCAACCGGACAGCGCTTCGGTGATAATGCAAATAGTTATTCGGACGCAGCTTATGCACGACTTGATCTGATGGCGGGTTATAAAATGAAATTAGCAGGTAAAACTTTGACCACACAGCTTAATATTAACAATGTCAATGGTGCCGAATATTTTATCTTACGGAGAGCAAGGGGCAATCTGCCTGCTGAGCCTTTAAACGTGATGGGTTCTATAAAGCTTGAATTTTAAACCGCAGGCAACTCTTTTGCCCACGCGGAATAACTCGGCGATGTAAACGGTGGGCAAAACTGCTTGCCCACCCTACGTTTGACTACAACCTAATGAAATCAAAAGCTAACAGACCAGCATCCTTTATACGCTTGCAAACCCGTCGCAAACTTTGGCTTCAAGTACATTTGTACTTGGGGCTGTTTGCCGGGGCTATTTTGGCTATTGTCGGTTTAACCGGCAGCATCTTGGTGTTTTTCGAAGAGTTGCAAGAAATCCTCAATGCGGAACAAATCGTTATTTCAGCGCCGCCCGAAAACCAGCGCAACCTTCTGCCATTGGATGAAATCATCGCCTCGGCAGAGACGGCAAAGCCCAAAGGCAGTAAATTCTATTCGATCTATTACCCGCGTGCGCCTGAATTCGCCTACAAGTTGCAGTACCGAGTGCGAGCGCCGGAACAAGACAATAACGGCAGTGGCTACTATATTTTCGTTAACCCTTACACTGCGAAAGTAACCGGGGTGCAATTTTGGTATTTCGCTGACGGCAAGCGTTACTGGGGCATTCCCTTCGTCAGTTTTATCATGCAATTGCATTATTGTTTGCTATTGGGTGACATGGGTGAGATGGCAGTTGGTATCTTGGCCGCGCTGTCGATTATTTCTGTATTAACTGGGCTCATTCTCTGGTGGCCGTTAACGAGTAAATTCAAGCAGGCTTTAACCTTTAAACGCCACGCCAGCGGAGTGCGCTTCAATTTTGACTTACACAAAACTGTTGGTTTCTACATGACTATCGTATTATTGCCGGTGCTGTTTTCAGGTGTATATTTCAATCTGCCTGATCGGGTGAATGTTGTACTTAAACAACTTTCGCCCATCACCCGTGATAACCCCTGGAGCGGTTTGGGGAAAACGCAATATAAATCCAAGCCACAGCCGGGACAAAAGCCCGCACCTTATGCCGCCATTGAAGCCGTTGTGCAAAGCACTTATCCATCGGGTAAGTTATGGCATTTATATGCGCCCAAAGATGAAGCCGGTGTTTATGTAGTCCAGAAACGCGATGCAAATGATCTTAGCCTGTTCATCGGCTATCGGGATTTTGTCATCGATCAATACAGCGGCGAAATGCTGGCAAGCTATCAATCCGG
>CAMAUL010000144.1 GCA_945861405.1 Candidatus Methylobacter oryzae
CGTGGCGACGGCGACGGTTGCAGCAAGGCTGGGTCTGGAGTGCGTAATTTACATGGGTGCCGTCGATGTGGTTAGGCAGTCTTTGAACGTATATCGGATGAAGTTGCTGGGCGCGACAGTCGTCCCCGTTGAGTCCGGTTCAAAAACCCTAAAAGATGCGTTGAACGAAGCGCTCAGGGATTGGGTCACGAATGTCGATAATACCTTTTATATAATCGGTACCGTTGCAGGGCCGCATCCTTATCCTGCGATGGTCAGGGATTTCCAGGCTATTATCGGCCGCGAAGCTAGGCAGCAATGTCTTGATCAGGCAGGGCGTTTGCCTGACGCGTTGGTCGCCTGCGTTGGCGGCGGATCGAATGCTATCGGTTTGTTTTACCCGTTTATCGATGATCGTTCGGTAAAAATGATCGGTGTTGAAGCGGCGGGCGACGGTGTTGAAACAGGCCGTCATTCTGCGCCGTTGTGTGCAGGCCGTCCCGGCGTATTGCATGGCAACCGTACTTATCTGATGGAAGATGACGATGGTGAAATCATCGAGACCCATTCCATTTCGGCCGGTCTGGATTATCCGGGCGTAGGCCCTGAACATGCGTGGTTGAAAGACACCGGCAGGGCTGAATATGTCAACATTACCGACGCGGAGGCGATGGAAGGTTTCCATGCTTTGACCAGTAAGGAAGGCATTATTCCTGCGCTGGAATCGAGCCATGCGATGGCTTACACGATGAAATTGGCCCCTACCATGAGCAAAGATGAAATTATCATAGTCTGCCTATCCGGTCGCGGCGACAAAGACATGCAAACCATAGCGCAACGCGAGGGGATAAAACTGTGAGCCGATTAGCTGCTACCTTTGAAGCGTTATCCAAATCAGGCCGCAAGGCGTTAGTGCCGTTTATTACCGCAGGCGATCCGAATCCAGGCTTTACCTTGCCGATGATGCATGCGATGGTCGAGGCCGGTGTCGATGTGATCGAGCTGGGTGTGCCGTTTTCCGACCCAATGGCGGACGGGCCGGTTATCCAACGGGCCAGTGAGCGTGCTTTGGAGCACAAAATGAGTTTAAGGCGCGTATTGGCTATAGCCATGGAATTTCGGAAAACCAATCAACACACGCCGGTGGTGTTGATGGGTTATGCAAATCCAATTGAAGCTATGGGCTATGAGGATTTTGCCAATGCCGCGCAACGCGCCGATATTGATGGGGTTTTAACCGTCGATTTGCCGCCGGAAGAAGCGGAAGAATGCGTCGCCTTGTTAAAGGCGCGTGACATCGATCCGATTTTTCTATTGGCGCCCAACAGCACCGATGAGCGTATTAAAAAGATGGATGCCGCCGGTAGCGGATATCTTTATTATGTTTCGTTGAAAGGCGTAACGGGTGCCGGGCATTTGAATACGGATGATGTCGAAACCAAGCTTAATCAAATCAAGGCGAATTCCCGTTTGCCTGTGGCTATCGGTTTTGGGGTTAAGGACGCGCAAACGGCAAAGACGGTTGCCAATTTGGGTGACGGTGTGGTGATCGGCAGCGCCCTGATCAGCAAAATCGAGGCAAACCTGGATGATCCTGAACGCGCTAAAAATGAAATAGTCGAGTTATTGGTCGCCATGCGCCAGGCAATGGATAGCTAAAGAATAGATTGATAAGATGGGCTGACGCAAGGAAGCCCATTAAGCAACAGCAACACTAAAGGTCATATGAATGAGTTGGTTTGAAAAGTTAATCCCTTCAACAATTAGAACGGAAGGGTCTAATAAAAAAGGCGCTGTGCCTGAAGGATTGTGGAATAAGTGCCCTAGCTGCAATGCAATTCTTTACAACACCGAGTTGGAAAGAAATTTCAGCGTTTGCCCAAAATGCGAGCATCACATGCGCATTTCGGCCAGAACACGCTTGACTATGTTTCTGGACGAAGGCGGACATGAAGAGATCGGCAAAAATGTTAAACCTGTCGATCCGTTAAAATTCAAAGACAGTAAAAAATATAAAGACCGCATTACCCAGGCGCAAAAACACACTAAAGAAAACGATGCGCTGGTGGTCATGAAAGGTCAGCTAAAAGGTTGTGATATTGTTGCCGCCGCTTTTGATTTCGGCTTTATGGGCGGGTCTATGGGTTCGGTGGTCGGCGAGAAATTCGTTCGCGGCGTCAATAAGAGTCTGGAACTGGGCGTGCCTTTTATCGTGTTTACGGCCAGTGGCGGCGCTCGTATGCAAGAATCCCTGTTTTCCCTGTTCCAGATGGCGAAAACCAGTGCAGTGTTAGCTAAGTTGTCCGATGCAGGCCTGCCGTACATTTCGTTCATGACTGACCCAACTATGGGCGGCGTTTCAGCCAGTTTGGCGATGTTGGGCGACATTAATGTGGCTGAACCCAACGCCTTGATCGGTTTTGCAGGCCCTCGGGTAATCGAACAAACCGTCCGTGAAAAACTGCCGGAAGGCTTTCAGCGTAGCGAGTTTTTACAAGAGCACGGCGCTATCGATATGATTATCGATAGACGTGAAATGCGCGATAAAATAGCCGGTATCCTGGCTATGTTGATGGCGGGTAGAGATCAAATCCCCCTCAGTCCCCCTTTGACAAAGGGGGAGGCCGAAGGCACAGGGGGATTTGACGTTGAAGCGGATGATGTGGAGCATCAACCGAATCAGGAAGGCTGCTGATTTTAATATCGGTTAATGATACATTTTGATTCGCTACAAGGTTGGCTAAAATGGCAGGAAAGCTTACATCCTTTAGTTATTGATTTGGGATTGGAACGGGCGGCCCAGGTTTTTGCTGCGCTAAATCCCGATTATATCAAGCCCCCTACCATTACTGTCGCCGGAACCAACGGTAAAGGCTCATCGATTGCTTATCTTGAAGCTATTTATAAAGCTCAAGGTTATCGGGTAGGGGCTTATACATCGCCGCATATCCTGAAATATAATGAACGGATAAAGATAGACGGCAAGCCGGTATCGGATGACATAATATGTGAGGCCTTTGCAAGGATAGAGACGGTACGAGGCAATACCTCATTAAGTTATTTTGAATTTAGTACACTGGCGGCACTGGACATATTTTGCCGCGCCGAAGTCGATGTTCAATTGCTGGAAGTGGGTTTGGGCGGGCGACTGGATGCGGTCAATATTGTCGATCCCGATGTGGCATTGGTCACCAGTATCAGTATCGATCATGTTGAATGGCTGGGCGGTACGCGGGAAGCCATTGGACGGGAAAAAGCCGGTATTTTCCGGGCAGGCGTTCCCGCTGTCATTGGTGACCCGAATCCTCCGAAATCATTGATACAGAGCGCTATTGACCAGCATGCCTTGCTGTATTGTATCGGTAAGGATTTTGGCTTTAAAAAGCAGGCAACCGGATGGGATTGGTTTTTTGGTGATCGCTACATATTGCAATTGCCGGAGCCGGGTTTAAAAGGGGAGCATCAGTATCGCAATGCATCGGCAGTCATTTTAGCGGTAAACAAGATGGCTGAGATCCTGCCGGTAACTGAAGCGGCGATTAAGCAGGGGTTGGAAAAAACCCGGTTAGCTGGACGATTTCAACTTATCGATGGCGAAATTCCGGTGCTGCTGGATGTCGGGCATAATCCAGAAGCCGTTAAAACACTGGCGGATTATGTGACGGCAGTTTTCCCCGATAAACGCATCCATGCTGTTTTTTCAATGATGAAAGACAAGGACATTGCCGGTGTTCTTGAAATCATGAATCACGTGGTTTACGACTGGTTTTTTGCACCGTTGTCGAATCCCAGAACGGCTACGGAATCGGCTATGCGTGAGATTTTTTCGCAAAGTCAGGTGTCCAGGGTTTCTTTTGGTTTTGCTGGTTTTGCCGAAGCATTTTCTGCTGCAAAAAATCAGTCGCGCGAGGGCGATCTGTTACTGGTTTTTGGGTCTTTCTTTTTGGTATCTGAGTGCTTGGTTGAATTTGAGAATAAGTGAGTAGACGAAATGGATCATGAATTAAAACAACGTTTGATTGGTGCTGTCGTGGTTACGGCCCTATGTGCTAT
>CAMAUL010000145.1 GCA_945861405.1 Candidatus Methylobacter oryzae
TCAGCAGCATAGAGCAGCTAACACAAGCCATTAAAGATTTTGTTTCAGCCTACAACAACAATGCAAGCCCTTTTGTTTGGCGTAAACGCGAGGTCAAAGGTTCTCAGTTGCGAAATACAATTGTGAATTTATGCAATTAAGCACTAGATCGACATGCGTTCCATGGTGAATGGAATTATACGATTTCTCCTTAAATCCTTTTGATAGAGTTATTTTGTTACAATGCCTAAGGAATCTCCAATAACCCCTTCAGGAATAGGCGACAAAACTAACTTAGCTTGAACACCCCCTAACTCCTTTAATAAATCACGAATAAAACACACGCCTTCAGCGTTTTGTTGACTGGGATATAAAACAATAAATGCTTCATCGGCAAGACGCAATAAAGATAAGCCCCCCCATTCGTTTAACCCCGTTCGCGCATCAATCAACATAATGTCAGGCGCAAATTGTTCCCAAAGTTCTTGTTCAAATTGATGCCATGGATCTTCTGTCGAAGCAAATAGATGAGCAGTTGATAAAACTGATAAACGCTGAATATAGCGTTGACCTATCTTTCCCGCAGGAACAACAAATAAATCCCTGCGTGATTGCGGGTCGTTGACACTGTAAACAATACCAGTACGTTTGCCTTGATTACTGCCGCTTAAATGAATAGTAGCTTTATGATTATCATCAAAAAAACAAGTTTGACGCTCCCATAAATAATCAATCAAACCTTCTTCAAGCAACGTATCGGCAGGCGGTAATAACGCTTGTAATCCTGGCGCTTCGACATCCATATCAATTAAAACCACACGCTTACCGGCTCGCGTCAATTGAAATGCCGTTTGAATTAAAGCCGTAGTACGCCCAACTCCGCCTTTATAAGAATAAAAAACCACGCGTTTGATTGTGTGTTTAGATTTTTTACCGGATACCGTTCTGCCGGAAGACAGCATCGCAATCGCTTCTTGCCATGATGTTGGAGGACTATTCTCAGGGGTCGTTTGAATGCTAATACCATCATTAGCCGCTTCTTCTGGTGTATATAGCTCGATAATGCCAGGAACCAATCCTGCTTCTTTAATTAAGGGTTCGATTTGTTGCAACCGTATATTTCTGTCTTTTCCTTGAAACTGTGCCGAAATCACGGTGAGTAAGACAAAATCACCCGCTCCGATGTCAAGGTCAAATTGCTTAGGAAATTTATGATTGAGCGCTTTACGAAGTTGTGTGGCTGATTTCATAATAGAGTTCTCTCGTTTTTTTCAAGCCAGCCACAAACGTAATCAAAACTTTTTTGCCAATCTTCTTGGGATTGCGTTGCTTGTGGAATATAGCGAAGACTAATATAGTCGACATCGGTTGAACCTAACGGATAAGTTATTTTTTGAAGGTGTATCAAAAATTGCCTATCCAATTTTGCATGGTCAAAAAAACCGGACATCCGTCTAAGAGCAGTTAATAGTCCATGACTTGGGTTAGCGATTAATTGGTTTCGCATAGGGTCTTTAACTCGATGACTTCTTTGATCCCAATCACTAATTTCATGGTAAAGAAGCAATAGCGATTTCAAACGACATTCGACTGCAATTCCTCTAAGATGAAAAATAGCTATCGTATGATATTTCGGTAATACCGAAACATCGTTTTTTCTCGCTATATAAGCACCTGTGTAATCATCCATAAGAAAACTCTAAAAAGTAACAACAACTAAAAAAATTAAGACAGCCCTACTAAAAAAATCACTTTTAGACATAACTATAGACCTATTATCAATTTTTCCTGGGGTATATTACAGCGTTTGCCTCATTTGAGGGTTTCGTTTTATTTAGAATAAAGCGCTATAGCTGACTGCACTTAGGTTATTCCAATGCTATAAGGCGCAATTTTTAAGTTGCAAACGAATCAACAAAACCTCCCTCCCTACATCAACCCCCCACTCAACAACTCCCTTGCCCGATTATCCGCGCCAGACGGAAGCTTGTCAGGACTGGCATTAATCCAAGCGACTATGTCTTTCCATGCGGTGGGCGCTTCTAAATCGCGCAGCAGCATATGGTAGCCGTGCGGATAAATCGCCACGGTTTTTTTCGCCGCATCCGCCTGGAGAAATTGCTGCAAGAACGCATAAGTCGGCTCTTTGGGGATAATTTCGTCTTTTTCGCCATACAGCATCAGGGTATTTCCGTGCAGCGAGGTGGCGCTGTTAAATGCCGCGTCCATCAAATCGGTCAAGCCGTACACGGTTTCTATACGGGTCGCCTTGATTACCCACGGATCACGCCCCAAGGCTCTGAGCATTTCGATGTTATCCGATGGCACGACGTGTACGCCCTCCCCGGTTAAGGTCAGCCACGGCAGGCTGTGCGCCAGCGTCCAAAGCAAGCTGGTTTGATACCAGGGCATGGTTGATCTGGCCCATAATGCCGGGGCGGCAAGAATAATACCTGCAACTTTGGGCATATCCGCTTGGCTCATGGAGGTCATAACTATCGCGCCGCCCATGCTTTCGCCGAGCAGATAAACCGGGCGTTTCGGGTAGCGTTGTTTGACCAGTCGCACCAAGGCTTGCAAATCTTTGGTGTAGGCCTCGCCCCCCGCCCATAATCCGCGTTTTGGGGCCATGCCGAAACCGCGCTGATCGTAAGCGAAGCAGGCTATGCCTTGTTTGCTGAAATATTCTCCCGGCTTATCGAAAAAACGGCTGTAATCGTTAAACCCGTGCAGCGCGATGATGACCGCACGCGGTTCGATTTTAGGCAGCCAATGCCGTAACGGTAAACTTGCGCCGTCTTCGGTCAGAAAAATAGCCTCGCCAAGTTGTGCCGAGTTGCTTTTTGCGCCGGGCGGATGAATCATCGGCATACAGCCGCTTAGCGTAATCAGCAGCAAAAGAGCAATCAGGAAGTATCTGAGTTTCATGCGTTTGAATCAAATCTGTACGGGGAGTCAATATTATATACTTTCGCCTATCAAAATTGTTCGCTCTATTCAAACCCTGGCTAAGGCTTTATCATATACGCCAATGCACAACCCTAAGCTAGCAACCTTGGCAAGATCATCCCGTTACTCCAACAACAGCAACTTTCGCTCATTGTCGATCAAAGGCATACTGCGCAAGGCTGCGCTTTATCTGCTGTTCACCTTCCTGGCCTCATCGGTTGGTTTGTGCGTATTGCTGCGCTGGGTGCCTGTGCCAACGTCCGCGTTTATGGTGTACCGGCATGTTGAAGACTTGATCGACGACGGCTCGTTCAAGTCCATTAAATACTCCTGGGTCGGCGCAAAAAAAATCTCGGTTTATGCCTCTTCGGCGGTTATTGCCGCCGAAGATCAGCGGTTTTTCCTGCACTCCGGGTTTGACCTGCATTCCATACAATCCTCCATTGATGTGTACATGGACGGCGGACGGCTCAGGGGCGCGAGCACTATTTCCCAACAAGTGGCCAAGAATTTATTTTTAACGCCGTCAAAGAGCTTTGTCCGCAAGGGTCTGGAAGTCTGGTTTACGACGCTGATCGAATTACTATGGAGCAAGGAGCGGATATTGACGGTTTACCTGAATATCGCTGAATTCGGCGACCATATATTCGGCATTGAGGCTGCAAGCCAGCGCTATTTTGGCGTCCACGCCAGCCAAATCAGCCGATCTCAGGCGGCATTATTGGCGGCAACCCTGCCTAACCCAATACTGTTGAGGGCAGCGCAGCCGTCAAATTATTTACTCAGGCGGCAAAACTGGATACTCCGGCAAATGCAAAATCAATGAGGTTCAAAAAGCATAAATTCTGATATAATCGCGAAAAACTATAGGGCATCTCTAATAATTCCCTGATCCTCGTAGCGATTTTGGGTACACGAAGCTAGTGCAAAATGAGATAATAGCGGCATGCCCACCAAGAGACATTGCCGATGAAACAGCCACGCCAACCTGGATTATTTGACGTAGAAGAACGAGCC
>CAMAUL010000146.1 GCA_945861405.1 Candidatus Methylobacter oryzae
GGGGATTGCCTTGCTAAATTGCTTAAAAAGATGATTTCGAAGTTCACCTTCTGGCAAATTCATATCAAAAATAGGATGCAGTTGATGCTTAAAATTATAGGGATAAGGATCTCTCACAACAGGCATTGTTAATGATATCGCATCTTTCGATAGAGATAGGGCGTCATAACCGAAATAGAATACGCCAATATCTAGGTCAGATTTGTATAAGCTTCCAGTAGGCTTCTGATCGACAAATATTTTAATCATGGGCGCCCTCTTCGCGATTTCTTTTCATCAGTTGCTGCAAAGTCGGTCTAGCTGTTTTAGTTTGGACTAACAACTCAAGCCCCAATGCATCACAGATAGCAATAATTTTGCGGATACCGATTTCATTAATGGTTCCCTTTTCGATCCCAGAAAGTGTAGCTCTGCTCATGTGCAACTGAGAAGCTAAAGTTTCTTGGGTAATTCTTCTGCTTTTTCTAGTCGTCTTGATAACTAAGCCGATATCGTCTAAATACATAATGTGCAATATGCAATGCAATAATTAATTTAAAATAAAAACGCATTATATATGATGCTAAATTATTATCCAGAAAATCTGCTATTACCGTTATGAATTTTCATGAATTGGGGCGTACTCGTATTTTAGCGGTTGGTTTATTATTTCAAGTGCCAGTATATTTACAACAACGCATTAAATTCTTTCGCGCTGACTTTACTAAAACATGGTGGAGCGTTTTAGAGTTTTTGGGGCGACAGGATTTTTGTTGGTATTATTTTTTTGATCAGCAACAAACCATTTACCAAAACAATAATGATTGAGTATCAGGGTAAAATATTGACTCATTTAATCGTTTAGCATCGACAAAAGTCGCTTCATTTGAGTTTCTGAATGAACTCTATTTAAACAACATAGGACAAAATATTATTTATAGCATTGCAAACATTAATAGATTTCTTAGAATAAGAACCATTGTTTAAATTACAGAAGCGTAGGTATTTATAATGAAAGCTGAGTCATTAACTATTGATCACAATATGTTATCCCGACTTGTTGAAGCCGGATCTGTGCAGGGCGTTCATGTTGTCGGCCAAATTGGTGGTTGGAGCGTGATGATTAAATACGGGACGCTAGAACAGCCATTATCAACTACTCGTAGCAAAAAAATACGCACATTTAAAAAGCTAGAGACCTTAGTAACTTATCTAAAAGAAATTGGCATTAGCTGCTTTGATGTTGATGCAACAGGATACGATAAGAGCACAGTACAGACTTATACGCGACCGGATCGATCCTCAGCAATGGGCCAAACTCATGAATCGGTGGAACATGATAAATGGTTTCGCGAACAAGTCGCCCAAGCTTTGCAAGAAACTGATGATCCAGATGCTGTGTGGATACCCCAGGCAGAGGTTAAAATTGGTATGCAACGGCAGAGAGAAAGCCTGCTGGCTCGTATCGAGAAAACTGATTAATGCAGGTCCAATGTACTGCTAGAACTGAGAGTGATCAAGAAAAGTTAATTGCGTATATTGCTCAGGACTGCCCTACAGTAGCGCTGAGCCAGCTTGACGAAATCGAGGGACAAACCGACCTACTAGCCAACTATCCAAAACTAGGTCGATTAGGACGAGTAAAAGGTACGCGCGAACTGGTAGTTAATCGAACGTCATTTATTATCGTTTACCGCATCAAAGGTAGTGCTGTACAAATATTAAGGGTGCTACATGGTGCGCAGCAATGGCCTTAACGTCATCATTGAATCGGCTTGCTTTGTACACTAAGTCGCAATATCTACATTCTCTAAGCATCGTCTTATTAGTACCTTTGTTTTAGCCGCCTGTTAAGGCGTAACTTAATTTTCAATATCCATTTCCTTGGCCACACTAACTTCACTGTCATTTTCGGACAAAGCCTCAGGTTCAGCCATCAATCCAGATTCTTCTCTGGCTAAGCGAACGTCCTCTCCTCGCCCTTGGGCATAAGCCGCCTGATGTGCCCGCTGCTCTATTGAGACAATGCGTCTAGCTAATCGGTGTAAGCGCTGCTGCCATTGGTACCTCGCGACTGAGCATTGCTTGTTAGTCAATATTTGACACAGCCACAAGGTATCCATGGCAATCATCAATTGATCCAGCAAACGGATCAATTCTACAAATTGGGCAATCTGCGGCGAAGTGATGCGGGCTTTAAAATCTGTGGGATGAGTATAACGCGGTGACTCTGCAATACCGTTATCGGCGCAAAGTTTGTCGAGCCTAGCTTTTTCCTGCTGCAACTGTAAGGCGCAGTCTCCGATCATGGTACTGACGATGCCCTCGATATCATCAATCGCCTGCTCTTGGCCCACTATCCGCAAGATAACATCAATCGCATACAGCGACCGAATCAAGCGCCCATAACTGTGACGAATCACCCGAATCGCTTGTTCGCTTTGAATTTTGATACTGCGTTCAAATACCGGACGACTAATCGCCGGACGAACGGTCTTTGCTTGCTCGGTATTATCTGCCATGCCTTTTCCTCTAAAGCTGCTTGAATAATGGCCGATGCTACGTTTTTTTATCTGTCAAAACCTACAAAAAATAGCCGTTTTAACGATCTTTTGTAGACACCGATGTATAGCTATCCGTTTCAATAATGACTAATTGAGCCGACTTGTTTTACTCAGCTTTTTTCCGAGTCGTATTACTTTTAACTAAAACCAAACACTTCATGCCGTCTTTCGGGATGGCTTGATCCGACGTTTAGTCGGCGTTCCGCTTTTAAGCGGCGTGGATGAGATTCATCAACGTGTCGGGTGCGTTAAGCCCGATGATTGTCAATGCAAAACCAGTATTGATAACCCTGCCGTTACAGCTATTGCTGTGCCGGTTTTTAACCCTCTGGGAACGCATTCCCACATAGGGGAACTGCGTCCTCTGTTTTTTTTTACAAGGAGAAACGCAATGAGCAATTCATCTAAAAACTACTCTCAAAAAACCCGCAACTTGCCGATGCCTATTGAAGCCAATCAAGTTTATGGCCTATCTGAGCAATCTTGGAAAGTACTGACCGAAGTGACCTTCCCCACGGCCAAAACCCCAGAAGCCATCATGATGGCTTTGGATTACTGTAAGGCCCGCAAGCTGGATATTTTTAAAAAACCCGTACATGTAGTGCCTATGTGGAGTGCCGCTTTGGGACGCAGTGTCGAAACCGTCTGGCCTTCGATTATGGAAATTCAGACCACGGCATCCCGAACAGGCCTCTGGGCGGGCATGGATAGACCAGTCTGGGGGCCTGATGTGACTCAGTCCTTTACCGGAAAATTTAAAGACGATAATGACACTTGGCAGGAAAGTACCATCACGGTGACTTTTCCTGAATGGGTGGCGGTGACAGTTTATCGGCTAGTCGGTGGTCGGCGCTGTGCCTTCACAGAAGAAGTGTACTGGCAGGAAGCTTACAGCACGTCGGGTGGTAAGTATTCTCAGTTACCCACTGCTATGTGGATCAAACGCCCCAAAGGCCAGTTAGGCAAATGTGGTAAAGCGGCGTCACTTCGTGCTGCCTTTCCTGAGGAATGCGGTTATGCCGCTGAGGAAATGGACGGCAAAAGCTTAGACGATATGCATGATGGCACGGTACTTAATGGTACTGCCCGTCGTGTCGATGATGGCGAGCTACCCAAAATGGTAGATCTGTCCATGATCAACCCACATATCCAAAAAGCAGTCACGGAACTGGTCAGACGCACCACTCTAGCAGGCGCCTGGAATGCCGCCTATGACTATGCCAATAGCAAGTTCTCTGGTCTAGATTTGATTTACGCCAACGCCGAACTGGACAAAGCCGAACAAGCCGCCAAGGTAATGCCGAAGTCCTT
>CAMAUL010000147.1 GCA_945861405.1 Candidatus Methylobacter oryzae
TTTAGTCTGTATAGGCTGGAATTTGAAAAGAATGCATGTATTGAGAGGCTAATAGGGAGGAAAAGAGCCTTGATGGGGTGATAAATCAGAACCAAGGGCATTAAAAATCCCAACAAACCATTTTTTTAAATTTTAAACGTAATTAAGCGTGGTGGTTCGCTCTATTAATCCGACAGCCTCCTAGGCTTGCCAACGCTTTACCGGCAACCGCAACGTAAAACACGTGCCTGCGTCGTTCGAATCCCAACTGACTTCAGCACCGATAGCTTCCGCACGACGCATTTGGTTCGACAACCCTTTGCCGCCACCCTTTAGCTCACGCTCCACCGAAAATCCTTGCCCGTTGTCGGTGATCGTAACCACCACGTAATCATCCTCCATGCCTGTTGCAACGCGAATTTCCGTGGCATGAGTGTGCTTGATGATATTAGTAAACGTCTCTTGCAGTATGCGCAGAATATGCAGCGCATTCTTGGGGTCGAGCCAGTCGAGTTTGGGAACGTTTTTAACCTCCCAGCGCAATGTGATGCCGGTACTCTCCAGTCGCGGCCCCAAACGATAACGCAGGGTCGCCAGCAACAGCAGCAAATCGGCCTCTACCGGCTCCATCGAATCTATCGCCAGCTTCAAATCGTCGATACAGCCCTTGAGCACTTGCGCAACTTCGGCTTCATCCATCCTGCCATGCTCCACCACCGCAGTGCGCTGATCAGCGACGAACCCAGACCATCGTGCATATCCTGCATCAATCGTTGCCGCTCTTGGCTCAGCATTTGACGCTGCCCGATCTCGCGCAGTTGTTCATGGCTCGTTTTCAACTCAGCTTCACGCTCCTGCAAGCGCTGTTCGAGGTTGACATTGACCTGTTTGACATCATCAATCGCCTTGCGGCGGATCATGATAAAGCGATCTGCCAGGGCAAAGGCCAGCAACAGCATTTCCATGGCCGAGGCCCATTGCATCCCGTAAATAGTGAGGGTGCTGATGTGTATCAACCCAAGAAACATCAGGCAGGTCATGAGGGCGCTCAACAGAAACGTGGTATAGGCTACCACGAAGAAGTAGGCGCTACGTTGGCGCTTGAAAGCGCAAAACAAAGAGATGCCCAAAATGGATATTGACACAATGAAAATAAACGATGTGCTGGGCATGGCGAAGGTTTTGGTCCAAACGGTCGCCCCGATCAAAAAAAACAGGCAACAGCCCGCAAGAATTTTCAGTTGCAGATCAATCTTCGGAAATTTCTTTGCGGTTTCCAGCATGTTTCGCGTAAAAAATATAAAGGCCATGACCGTGAGTAAGTAGCTGAAATTGCTTGAAGTGTCTGACCACAGCGTCGTGTCAGGCCATAAAAATTCTTTGGCCAGACCATTTTGTATGGACAGAGCTAGCGCCATGGATGTGGCGAAGCTGATATATAGCAGGTAGACACTATCCCGCAGTGAGGCGAAGAGCAGCAGATTGAAAAAGATCATCGCCGTAACCATGCCGAAATACCATGCCTGAGCGGCATAGTCGCCGCGTTCGTAGGCATGAAAAGGCTGTGGATCCCACAATCGGGCAGGAACGATAGTGGCTGCGGCGGATTGGGTACGCAGGTAAAACACTTGATCGGAGTGTGCGGGCAGGATGACAGGAAAAACAAAAAAAACGGTTTTTATAAGGGCGCGTTGCCAAAGGCATGACGAAGCCGGTCATCAGTGATTGATAGCTTCCGTCCGCAAGCGGTTGATGAAACTGAACACTTGAAAGGAGGGGGTAGCCGATTTCCAGCATCCGCTCAACGGGGTGGTCGGCTGAGTTGTGCAAATGCAAGCGCAGCCAGTAGGCTGAGCGGGTGAAGCCATAACTCAGTGCTTCTGCGGGTGCTTGGTCTCCTATAAAGCGGCTTGCCATCTCGGTTTTTTGCACATCGGCCAGCGTCAGAGTCAAGCCGGGGTCTTCGAGGACAGCGAAGTATTCAGTCAGCGATACCGGCTCCTGACCAACTTGGCTGGCGTCCAGCACCTTGTCCTCACGGATACCCGAAGCAATCCGCACAGCAGCAGAAATATCAGCTGCCGGTATTTGTTATTCTTGCTCATGTTTCTTGCCAGCTGGATTTAACTAAGGATTTGGTTGAAAATAATTTTCCGATTTGAGAATACCTTGTAGGGGCGAATTCATTCGCCCAAGGCGATTAAAATCGCCCCTACAAATGGATTCAGGGACGTTATTTATAGCCATATCCTAAGCGCCGCCATGGGCATGTTCTACACGACGAACTCTCAGCCACCCAGCAGACCCTGATTACGCGCTTCATAAATCGCTTCGGTTTTGGAGCTGACTTCGAGTTTTGCATAAATTCGCCGCACAAAGGTCAACACTGTATGCCGTGAGACGGACATCAATGCGGCGATCTCGTCCGAAGTGAAGCCCTTGGTAATAAATTCCAGCACCTCTCTTTCCCGGGTAGACAACCGTGCCTGTTGTTTACTCGGGTCGCGGCGCTCCACAGTCGCTGTAGCGGAACCATCAGCGCACCAAAAGCGCATTAAAATCTGCCGAGCGATCAACGGACTGATCGGGCTACCCCCAGCATACAAACTACGAATTTCGAACACCATTCTTTCCGGGGCGCTGTCTTTAAGCAGATAGCCGGACGCGCCCGCCTCGATCGATTGCATAACGTGCATTTCGTCGCCGAACGTAGTGCTGACCATAACATAATACTGCAACTGGGCCATTTTGCATGCGCCGCTCGGATCACATCAATGCCGGAGCCGTCCGGTAGCCCCAGATCGACCAGCAATACATCCGCCTGCACCTTATCCAGCGCATTCAATCCCTCAGACTTGGTACCCGCCACATCCAGCAGCGTCATGTCGGGCGCATCCAAAACAGCCCCCCATAAAAGCATTTTGGAAATGAACATCGTCCTCCACCAGCGCAACGCGTATCAAAGGACTGCTTGAGTGACGTTTCATGAAAAATTCGCCTTCTGTATTTATTACGTTCGCTGAGCGCATATCTGTAATTAAGTGGAGCAAGAAAGTAGTGATATTACCATAAGCACTACAAATGCTTTGTCACTAGTTCTAGGGACAAACCTACATGGCTTAATTCCTAAACCGGAGCTCTCATCGTTATACGCAACTCTGTCCAAGAGTCGTCATACCGGCATGGATGCCGGTATCCAGCGCCATGGACGGTAACTTTCGATCCTTGCATATTGCTTAGAAGCGCCGGATGTCTGCGATCTTTCACATCCCTGTGACTGGATTCCGGCATCCCTGCCAGAATGACGGTGTCTCGCAGACACTTGTGTATAACGATGAGAGCCGGAGCCTGGGAACGATACGCTGATGCCTAAGTATTACCATCTGTCTACAGTGATTTTGTCACTAGTTCTGGGGACATACAGATGTCGAAAAATTCTTTAGCATGACCGTTAAAAATCCATTTTGGTGAATTCACCGACAAATGGCCGCGCTTTGGAATGAGCATGAAATAACTTAGGCAAGTTGCCAATAGCTGGAGTGCAGGCTTCGCCTGCATGCGCAAGCAAAGCTTGCACTCCTGCTGCACACAGTTGTCCGCTTTATTTCATGCTCGTTCCTTAGCTCAAGCTTCTGCGAAAACTAGTGTTTAATTGCATAAATAATCGCCTTTACTATACTTCCTCTGTTATTTGCAAAAAATATGGAGGAGTTAATGTCCCGAAAAGCCATATCGATCAGTTGTACAGAAAAAGAACGACGGGAGTTGGAACGTTTGAGTAATAGCCG
>CAMAUL010000148.1 GCA_945861405.1 Candidatus Methylobacter oryzae
ATGCAATAAGATTCATCGGCTTTTTTCACATGCAGCGCAAAACGATCCGCATCCGAATAAATAGCGACCGAGCGTATGCCCATTTCGGCACAGGCGCGGATGATGCGTACCGCAATTTCGCCCCGATTGGCAATCAGGATTTTACGTAACATAAGCGTTTATTCCTTATCAAAACTTGTCGATTGCAAGCTGGAAAACACCAAATCTTCCAGAAACCTTACAATTTCCATCTCATCTTTATTTTTGCCGAAGTCGGTCAGCGAAGGCAGATTATTCATAAAAAAATTCTGGAAATGCGCCATTTCAATAATGGTAGACGCTAATGATTTTGGATATTTGTATTTGGGACTACACTCCAAAATCATATTTCCGATAACAGCGCAAAGGTCTTTGTAGGGTTTAAACAAGTGATCCTTGTTATCTTCGGATACCCGTTTGGTCAGATAGGCTTTGGAGCCTTCTGTAATGATAATCTGGTGAAGAATGCTTTCATCTACATGACTGGTTCTGATATCGTCCTCCACTGTGGTAGCTAACAGTTTAATGACCATTTTGAGCTTCACGACAGGGTCTTTAATATTGTTGGTCTGGAAAGTAACCTGGTATTCAAGCCAGCTCCAATACCAGGCGGTAAGATATATCAACACCCGGTGCTTGTTTTCAAAATACCGGTAAATACCCGCCTCGGTTGTGCCGATAGCTTCCGCCAGTTTTTTAAACGTGAATGCTTCAAACCCGTTAAGGTGAATTAACTGAATGCTGTGCAGAATGATTTTTTTGCCCAGTTCGGATTGCTCCGGATCCCTGAGAAACAATTTTTCATTCATTTTTATTTGTAACTGTAATTCCATAGCGCCCTGTTTTTTTATCTGAATTTAATGCATTTGACCCGATTGTTTTAACAAGGGCTGCCGCATTTCACTGTAAAAATGATAACTGAAAGTATTGCAATTTGCAAAGATAGTGTTACTATCTTCTACAGTCAGTATTGCTATTTTCCATACTTACTTCGACTTTTATTCTAAATAGCAGGCATAGCATGAAAGATTTTCTACAGGTACATAGCAACAAAGACGAATCCCACGGTTTTTTGCGCGGCGCCCTAATGTGGCGGGGTTCGGTTACCCCGCGTATTTTTTTCAGCCTACTGTTACTGACTTGTTACTGCTTGTTAATAGTTGCATTGGATCAATATTGGCGACCCTTGCCGCATCTTGCCGTGACCCCGTTTGAATATACCGGCGTGGTACTCGGATTGGTTCTGGTGTTTCGAACCAACGCAGGCCACGAACGCTGGTGGGAGGCCCGAAAATTATGGGGCGCTATTGTTAATCAGAGCAGAAATATTGTCATCGGGGCATTAAGTTACGGCGATATTTTAAATGCCGACCCTCAACCTCTGTGGTCTAAAGACATGGTGAAATGGGCGATTGCATTTTCTTTTGCAACTAAAGAATCCTTGCGCAATGACAAGAACTTCGATGAATTAAGCGATTTGCTGAACGGCCAGGAGCTGGCTGCGCTGAAGTCTGCCGTGCATATGCCGCTGTTTGTTGCCGGAAAAATAGCGGAGCTATTGCAACAGGCACGGCTTAGCCGTCATATCGATGGCTTTGTTTTTATGGGCATGGAAGGCCAACGGGGTTTGCTGATCGATCACATCGGTGCTTGCGAAAGAATCCTGAAAACGCCCATGCCGTTGGTTTATGCAATCAAAGCCAGACGGTTCATTTTGATTTTTTTATTATTATTGCCGTTTTCATTAATAGAAAATTTGGGGTTCAGCGCGGTATTTATTTTCTTTCTAGTGGCTTATCCATTGCTGTCTTTGGACAGAATTGGCATAGAGCTACAAAACCCGTTCGCCACTAAAAACTTAAGCCACCTGCCTTTAGACACTATTTGCGAGTCAATAAAGCTTCATTGCTTGGCATTGCTGGAACAGTCGCAACGCAGTTGAAACCATAACTTTCCTTGAGATCAAAAAATGAAAACTTTAACCAAAGAAATGCAAGCCGCCATTACACCGGCAATGGCATTAGACATATTAAAAGCAGGCAATAAACGCTTTGTGAATAACCTTAAAGTAAACCGTAACCTGTTGCAACAGGCCAATGAAACATCCGACGGGCAACATCCGTTTGCGGTTATTTTAAGTTGCATTGATTCCCGTACCTCAGTTGAATTAATTTTTGACCAGGGCTTGGGCGATGTATTTAGTGTCCGTATTGCCGGCAATATTATTAATGAAGATATTCTAGGCAGTATGGAGTTTGGTTGCAAAGTGGCCGGTTCTAAAATAATAGTGGTTTTAGGACATACAAAATGCGGTGCCGTAAAAGGCGCTTGCGACCATGTGGAAATGGGCAACCTGACAGCTTTGTTAAGTAAAATACAGCCTGCGGTTTATGATGAAAAAACGGTTACTGAAAACCGTAATTCAGATAACGGTGAATTTGTCGAAAAAGTGGCCGCCATTAATGTTAAAAAAACGGTACATGCCATTATCGAACGCAGCCCGATTTTAAAGGAAATGATAGAAGCAGGTGAGATAGAAATTATTGGCGGTAATCATGATCTTACAACGGGTGAAGTCAGTTTTTATGATGATACTTTGATTATTAACAAATAATCCAATCAACTATTTTTCAGTCGGAAACCAAATATGAATTTAGCAAGGCATGGGGTCGAAATGCTCACGCATACTATTCATCGATTTTTTATTTGGATAATTGTTGCTTCTTATTTTATCGCCGCCTTGCTACCGGGATTCGGTATCTGGATTCGTGAAGTTGAGCTGGGCAGCATCGTCCTATTTCAAAACCAAATAGACTTTTCCTTACCGCCACTAATGCTATCGTTGTTGTTATTCAATGCCGGTCTGGGGGTCAAGACCAAGGAACTCACCCAGCTGGCACATAAGCCGCTGTTGCTGTTAAGCGGTTTGGCGGGTAATTTGGTGACGCCGTTAGCCTTCATTATTGGCATAAGTTTCATCATGAAGTTTTGGCATAATCCAGAAGAAGTCCAACCTATTCTTGTCGGTCTCGCATTGGTTGCCTCCATGCCGATTGCCGGAGCGTCTACGGCATGGGCGCAGAACGCCAACGGCAATCTTGCCTTAAGTCTCGGCTTGGTATTGCTTACCACATTACTTAGTCCGCTACTCACGCCGCTGGTTCTCCATGCTGTCGGCTTCGTGACTACAGGCGATTATTCTGAAGATTTACACGAAATCGCCGCCGATGGTGTGATAACGTTTCTGGGGATTTGGGTCATCCTGCCGTCGTTACTCGGCATTCTGGCGCATCGCCTCATCGGTGAGCATCGTCTTGCTGGGGCAAAATCTCATGTAAAACTCATAAACTACTGCATCCTGTTGTTGCTTAATTATTCCAACGCTTCTCTAAGTTTGCCCAAAGCATTGTCCCAGCCTGATGTCGACTTTCTAGCTGTCATATTGATCATTGTCGTTACGCTGTGTATTGCTGCATTTGCTACCGGTTATCTGCTGGCGCAAATCTTCCGCGCAAATCGCAAAGACATGGCTTCGCTGATGTTTGGCCTTGGCATGAATAACAATGGCACTGGACTGGTGCTGGTCTCAGTCGCTTTAGCCGACCACCCGCAAGTCATGTTGCCAATTATTTTTTATAATCTCGTCCAGCATCTTACTGCTTCCTTCGTTGACTTTGCCCTGTTTCAGCGTGGGGCTAAATTGTATAAGCCCGCGTAGG
>CAMAUL010000149.1 GCA_945861405.1 Candidatus Methylobacter oryzae
GCCGACAGTTTTCTAAAAAGACAAGTAGAACGCTACACCGAGTCGATGAAGAAAGGTGTAACCGGTCAGGAGCTTGATACGTATGTTCAGCGCTATATCGTCGCAGCCAACATCTCCGTTAAAGCGATGCAAATCATGCGCGAGGAAAAGGAAGAAGTTAATTACAAGAATCGTGAGGCCTGGAAAAATATGGAAGTTTTATTGCCTGAGTTAATGACCTTGTATGACGATCTAGAAAAATTCGACTTGGGCGATGTATCGAGCAAATTAGTTAAAGAAATGCGCAATCAAACGCGAGATTACACCGAGTCAGCCAAAATCTGGATAGAAAACGACAATAAACTAAAGGCTATTTTGGCGGACATGGCTAGCTTGGGCAGCAATGTCATCAAACAGGCGCAAGATGCCGAAGCCGCCGGTTACAGCCAGCTAGGTAATGCGCGTACCGAAGCCGAACACTTGGTCAGTCAAGCCAATATCATTATTATCGGCACCATTCTGCTTGCGATAGTGCTAGGCGTTATGATTGCATTGTTCTTAGCCTCAATGATCACCAAACCGATTATTTTGGGTGTCAAGTTTGCCGAGTCTTTATCGGAAGGAGATCTGACTGCGCAAATTGATATTGACCAGAAAGACGAGATCGGGGTTTTGGCCAATGCCCTGAAAACCATGCGTGATCAACTCAGCAGCGTTGTGCAGCAGGTTCGCACCAATTCCGACGCCTTAGGCAGCGCTTCGCAGGAAATCAGCGCAACCGCTCAATCTATCAGTCAAAGCGCGACCGAACAGGCTTCAGGCGTTGAGCAAACCACGACCTCCATTGAAGAATTGAGTTCCTCGGTCAAACAAAATGCAGACAACGCCAAAGTCACCAACAACATGGCGACGACCGCAGCGGCGGAAGCCGCTAATGGCGGGGAGGCAGTGAAACGCACGGTGGAAGCGATGAAGGAAATCGCCGATAAAATCGGTTTGATTGAAGATATTGCTTACAAAACCAATTTGTTATCGCTCAATGCCGCCATTGAAGCGGCTTTGGCCGGCGAGCACGGCAAAGGCTTTACCGTCGTTGCCGCCGAAGTCAGAAAACTGGCGGAAAACAGCCGGGTAACGGCACAAGAGATCAATAGTTTGGCTAAAAACAGCGTTAAGATTGCCGAGGACGCCGGTATTTTGCTGAAACAAATGGTGCCTAAGATTCAGAAAACCGCAGATCTGGTCGATGAAATAACCGCAGCTTCGGAAGAACAGGCGCACGGGATAGGCCAGATCAGCGACGCGGTCGGTCAACTGGATAAAGCGGCGCAACAAAATGCATCGGGCTCGGAACAGCTCGCCGCTACCGCAGAAGAGCTGAGCGGTCAGGCCATGCAGCTGCAACAGGTTATGGCCTTCTTTAAAGTGGACGCAAACCAAAGCCGCGCCGCTAAGAGTCGGCCTGTTACTCAATTAAGCAAACAGACAAACAAAAAAGCCAACAAAAAAACAAGCCCTCATTTTACTTCGGTCGAATCTTCTCCGGTGACCGCTAAGCCTTTGCCGGTCAGCAAGCCGGCGGGAACCAAACCTGAATTTAATGAGCATGATTTTGAACGATTTTGACAGGTGGAATGAACCATGAATCAATTGATACAAAAAAAAGAAAACAAAACGGAGTTGATGGCTCAGGATCAATTACGCCAATACCTGACTTTTCGGGCAGGCAATGAAAATTTGGCTATCAGTATTTTAGATGTTAAAGAAATTATCGAAATTAACACGATTACTGACGTGCCGATGACGCCTGAGTACATTCGCGGCGTGATCAATTTACGCGGTAATGTCGTGCCGGTTATTGATTTGTCGGCACGCCTGGGCCGGCAAAGCAGCGAAATAACCAAACGCAGCTGTATTGTCCTGGTGCAGGTTGAATACAATGAGGATGCCCAATTGTTAGGGATGTTGGTCGATGCCGTTGATGAAATCCTGGAAATTCCTGAAGTAAACATTATGCCACCACCTGATTTTGGCGCCGATATCCGGACTGATTTTATTCAGTCAATGGGTCGCGTGGGGGATGAGTTTATTATTTTGCTGAATATTAATCGGGTTCTTTCGATAAAAGAATTATCTCAGCTCAAACAAGTTGCCGATTATGAAAGCAATACGGTAGGTTGAGCTAAGCGGGGTATGCGTTGCGTACCCTACATAATTAGACTGATAATCCACACAAGGACTCATTGTTTATGAACATTAAAGATTTAAGTATAAAAACTAAAATATTAACCGGTGCTTTGCTGTTGGTATTGATTACCTGCGGTTTCGGCATGCTGTCGAAACTTTACATCGGAAAAGTATCCGACTCGCTGTTCGGCATTACCGATAACAACGGTAAAGCGGTTGAATACGCAACCGGGGTTGAGCGCATGGCGCTGGCGACCATTATGGAAGAAAAAAATTACCTGTTGCAGGAAAAAGATGAAGTTCATCAACGCGCTGAACAGAACGTCAAGGAGCTGATGAGTTATCTGGACAAAGTGGATGTGGTGGCGAAGCAATACAAAAATACCGAGTTATTGCAGCAATCGAAAACAGCACGGGAAGGGACTACTCAGTACGCCGAAAAATACAGGGCGGGCGTTGCTGCGTTGAAAGCAAACAAACTGGCCGTTGCAGATATGGTGGAAAATGGCAATATCGTTGCCAATGCAGCGGATAAAATGCTCAAAAGACAAGTTGATCTTTATACTGAGGCGATGAAGAAAGGCCTAAGCAGTCAGGAACTCGATCCGTACGTCCAACGTTATATTGTCACGACCAACATTTACGTTAAAGCGATGCAAATCATGCGCGCTGAAAAGGAAGAAGTTAATTACAAGGATCGGGTCGCCTGGAAAAAAATGGAAGTTTTATTGCCTGAGTTAATGAGCTTATATGACGATCTGCAAAAAATCGTTCAGAGCGAAGAGGCTCTCAAATTGATTACAGATGCGCGTAATGGAACGCGAAATTACACCGATTCAGCCAAAACTTGGATAGAAAACGACGATAAATTGAAGGCTATATTGGTGGATATGGCGACTTTGGGCAACAATGTCATCAAGCAGGCGCAAGATGCCGAGGCCGCCGGTTACGCCCAATTAGGCAGCGCGCGTGCCGAAGCCGAAAAATTGGTCGGTGAAGCCAACACCATTATTATTGTCACCATCCTGCTTGCGATAGTGCTAGGCGTTATGATTGCGTTGTTCTTAGCCTCAATGATCACCAAACCGATTATTTTGGGTGTCAAGTTTGCCGAATCTTTATCGGAAGGAGATCTGACTGCACGGATTGATATTGACCAGAAAGATGAAATCGGGGTTTTGGCTAATGCCCTGCAAACCATGCGTGACCAGCTCAGCAGCGTTGTGCAGCAGGTTCGCACCAATTCCGATGCCTTGGGTAATGCTTCCCAGGAAATCAGCGCGACCGCCCAAGCTATTAGTCAAAGTGCGACCGAACAAGCTTCAGGCGTTGAGCAAACCACGACCTCTATCGAAGAGTTGAGTTCTTCAGTCAAGCAAAATGCGGATAACGCTAAACTAACGAAGGGCATCGCAGCGACTGCGGCAGGAGAATCCGCCAATGGCGGGCAGGCGGTGAAACGCACGGTGGAAGCAATGAGGGAAATTGCCGATAAAATCGGTTTGATTGAAGATATTGCCTATAAAACCAATTTATTGTCACTTAATGCGGCGATTGAAGCGGC
>CAMAUL010000150.1 GCA_945861405.1 Candidatus Methylobacter oryzae
CCATTCAAGATAGCGGATGTCCTCATCTCTAAGTCCGGTGTGCAGCAACAGTAACAAGTAAACTTTCGCCTGCTCATTGTTCAGGTTCAAAACAGCGTCATACCATTCTTTCAAGTTATCGCTGGGTATTAATCGGGTTCGGCGCGTTAGCTTTTCCCATAGACTGCCATCTTTTAAAATATCAACCGGGTTTTCATCAATGGCTTTTAGGGCAATGGCGTAATTCATCAACAAACGCAACACACGCATTTTGTTGTCAGCGCCGCCGGTAAACTGTTTCCGACGCGCCAGCACCATATCGCGACTGATTTCATTGATAGGTTTTTTCAGCCAATCGGCAAAGCCAAAAGGCGAGTTCATTATCTTAGTGTAGTCTTTTATCGTCGCCTCCCTTAAACCGGATTTATCCGATAAGTACCGATCAAATAAATTCTGTAGTGTCATGCTCCTAAAGCGTTGTCTGCGTTTTTCCTCAGTGGGGTTAACACCATTAGCCAAATCGGTTAAGGCCGCTTGCGCCAATCTTCGCGCATCACTAACAGACAAGTCAGGGAATCGCCCAAGTGTTACCCGTCTGGTTTTGCCGTCCGTTGTTTTTTTGAGTACCACAAAGGATTTATTGCCCGTACTGCTAACCCGACAAAGTAATTTCGGACAACCAGAGTCGTAATAGTCCGCTCGATCTTTGCCTATAGGTGCGGATAGGCTCCTAATTCTGTCCTGAGTAAAATTAATTGATTCTGTCATAGCCTTTTTATCCTAAAAATCCGGGGCAACCTCTGGGCAACCTTTTAGCCGTGTTTTTAGTATTTTAGGGTAATGTTGAGTAATGTACAGAATTATTGAAAACCAGTAACGGCGAGGCCTGCGCTGTCAATAGTCAGCAATGGCGCGGGGTGTAAAAAGGTGGGCCGGGTAATTTGTAATCAGCCGGTCGCGGGTTCGATTCCCATCGCCAGCTCCATATAAATAAAGGCCTGTAGCGGTTTCGTTACGGGCCTTTTTTATTTTGGGTTAGGAATGGGTTAGAATTTCAAGAGAATTTCATTAACTTTGGTTACCTTCGTCACTTTCAAAACTGCTTGCAAGTCATGTCAATCGTATGCTTTCGTCATTGCCAATGTGACAGCGCCAAGGAAAAATCGAGGCAGCATAGATCTCGATTCCTGAAGGGTTAACACTTTGCCTTGAAGTTTCGTAATATCTTTATGAGCAGTTAGTTTAAGGCGACAGAAATTTTCGATTTCGTTGCGAAAAAGAAAAAATACTTTATCGCGGCCCTCAAGGATTACTGCTTGGTTGGTAGCCTTAAGCGAGGCTAAAAAAGGTTGTTTCGTAAAGATCAATACTGTGTGCGTATTCTGATTAATTTGAACAGTGATTCTGGCCGAACTTGAACACCTAAAACCTAACGCATCGGTGGAAGTGAATTTTTACTCTAAGTGTTCAACTTGGGTCAAGGAATTCATTTTTTTTCGCATAGATTCTCCTTGTAAATTCATCCGGTGGGCGTTATGCATTAGTCGATCTAAAATGGCGTCGGCTAAAGTGTTATCTCCAATAGATTCATACCATTGTTCTGTCGGCAACTGACTGATAATGAGGGTTGCCGATTGCTCATAGCGATCATCCATAATTTCCATCAAGTCATTCCGAGTGCCGGCATTTAAAGGCTCCAAGCCCCAATCATCAATGATCAACAAATCCAGTCCCGCGATGGCTTTTAACAATTTACTGTAGCTGCCATCGGCCTTCGCTTGTGTTAAGGCGAGTATCAGGCGTGGTAGCCGGTAATAGCGAACACTGTAGCCTTTCAAACAGGCTTGATGACCGAGCGCACACGCAATATAGGTTTTGCCGGTGCCGCAGGGTCCGGTTAGCAACAGATTCTGGGCTTTTTTTAACCAGTCACACATCAGCAACGACGCCACTTGTGACTGCTGCAAGCCTCTGGCGGGCAGATAATCAATATCTTTGGCATAAGCCTTAAGCTTGAATTGCGCAACGCGTGTCAAACGGTCCTGTTTTCGCTGATTACGTTCTTGGTCTTCGTGATCGACTAATAATTGCAGGCGTTCGGGAAAGGCTAAACCTTCATACGTACCGGGTTGGTCCAATTGGGTTTGTAGCGCAGAGGCCATGCCGGTTAGTTTCAGTTGGCGTAATTGGCTGAAGGTAGTTTCAATCATGATAATGTCCTGTAGTTAGATTTCAAAAGAAAGTGCAAGTAAACAGAATCTTCCGTAAATCCTGCTCATTCAACGCTTTAAGGGGTTAAGGATCAATGGAAGCTCTTGGCTCCACGAATGTTTATATGGTCTTGAGGCAATAACGAAAGTTGTATCGGCGTGGCTTCCGGCAGCTTATCCCTGTTGCTTTGCAAAATGGCTTTGACATTTTTCAATTTAAACAGGGATTCTTTATTGGCAATTGCGCAGGCTTTATTTAAGCGTTCGGCCGCATAGCTTCGGTTGAGGTTCAATAAACCCAGGCAGACGCGGTAAGCCTGCTCTGGATGATCCTTACGCTGTAACTGCCCCTTCACCCAGACCAGCACCTCAGGCCCTATGGATTGCGCCCAGTTCATTCACCGTCCTGGCGTCCATTGTTGATGGTGGGCATGCTGCTCGGGCATGTGCCCTGGCTCGGTGGTCATGCCGGGGTAATGCTTTCGGACATGGGTAGCGATGCGGTTGTTGTGAAAATAGACCTCTATCAGCTTGTCACCCGCATGCAGTTGCACCTGTTCGCCTACACAGTGGTGCGGCACCGAATAGAGGTGCTGCTCGTAGATCAAGTGATAATCGATATTGACGCGGGCTGTTTTGATGTCGGTGTACTGGTAAGCGTACTTGGGTAACGGGGACAACGCCGGTTGATCCAGCGTTTCAAACCACTGTTGACGACTGCCTGGCATTTGCTTGAAGGGTTTTTGATTGAGTTCGGTCAGCAAGGCGCTGATACAGTGATTCAGCTCTGCCAACGAGAAGAAAGTTTGATGGCGCAATTTAGCCATAATCCAGCGTTCAACCAGCAGGACACCGGCCTCAGCCTTGGCCTTATCCTTTGGTTTATAGGGTCTGGCAGGCATCACCGCGACCGCATAATGGGACGCCAACTGTTGATAACTGGGATTAAGTTCGGGGTCGTAACGACAGGCTTTAGTCACCCCGCTTTTTAAATTATCGGGGACCAGCATCACCGGCGTACCGCCAAAAAACTCAAAAGCCCGTACATGGCTACCTAACCAATCCGGCAGACTTTGGCTCCAGGTAGCCTCGGCGAAGGTGTAATTGGAAGCTCCCAACACCGCCACAAAGATCTGCGCGGTGCGTATTTCGCCGGTTGAGGCACAAACCACGGACATCGTGGGTCCGGCATAATCGATAAACAATTTGTCACCGGCAATATGAGTCTGCCGCATCGATCGTTTTTGTTTCTTCACCCAGTCTGCATAACGGGCGCAGAACTGCGAGTA
>CAMAUL010000151.1 GCA_945861405.1 Candidatus Methylobacter oryzae
ATCTGGTATCTTTGTGCTTGGCTTAGCTGTTTATAGTTCCTCATGCGCTTTCTCGTCTTTGGTCGGATTGAAAAAAGCGTGAAACTATATCAGCTAACCTTTTCCTTTTCCGATTAGTGCCGATTGCACTTATGAGTTGAATCTAAGAACTAAAATATGAACAAAAGAATTACCGGATCAAAGATTATGTCGAAGAAAAAGGCCGCTAATGTTTTTAATTTTTATCAAGGTAGCGTTTAAGGGCGGCTATGAAAACTCCAAAAAGTATTGAACCGCTGGTGCGGGACGGCCTCGTCGACGAGGTTCTTCGGCCGCTAAAAAGCGGCAAAGAGGCGGCTGTTTACGTGGTATTGTCCGAAGGCGAGATCCGCTGCGCCAAAGTCTATAAAGAAGTTAACCAGCGCGGTTTCCACAAGCAGGCCCAGTACCAGGAAGGGCGCAAGGTGCGCAACAGCCGCCAGGCGCGTGCGATGGAAAAAAACACCCGGTTTGGACGCAAGCAGCAGGAAGAGGTTTGGCAAAATGCCGAAGTCGATGCGTTATATCGTCTTGCCGCCGCCGGTGTGCGTGTTCCACAGCCTTATAACTTCGTCGAGGGCGTGTTGTTGATGGAGTTGGTCACCGACGAACACGGCAGCGCAGCGCCTCGGCTTAACGATCTTGAATTGAGCCGCGAGCAGGCGCTCGAATATCACGGTTTGCTGATTAAGGAAGTGGTCAGGATGCTGTGTGCAGGGCTGGTGCATGGCGATCTTTCCGAATACAACATCCTGGTTGACGCCAACGGCCCGGTCATCATTGACCTGCCTCAGGCTGTCGATGCGGCGGCAAACAATAATGCCGCCCGGATGCTGGAACGCGATGTCGACAATCTGGCCGATTATTTTGGCCGCTTTGCGCCCGAGCTGCTCAAAACCGAATACGGCAAAGAGATCTGGAAACTCTACGAGAGTGGCGATTTGACGCCGCAAGTCGAATTGACCGGCCGATTTAAGGCCAGCACCAAAGTGGCGGATGTCCGCAGCATCATGCGCGAAATCAATGATGCCCGAGACGAGGCGATACAACGACGTTATGAACATGAAGATTAGTTATGAGTAACCAACAACCGGGAAACCCGCTGCATGGCGTGACCTTGGAAACGATACTCAAAGAGCTGGTAGCCGAATACGGTTGGGACGAATTGGGCAGGCTAATCGACATCCGGTGTTTTAATAATGACCCCAGCATCAAATCGAGTTTGAAGTTTTTAAGGAAGACGGACTGGGCGAGAAAGCAGGTTGAACAGTTGTATCTGACAAAAAAGCTGGGTGATTTTTGGTGTTGCAAAGCAAGCTTTGAACTCCGATATTGGAATCCAAAGCTTGCTTTGGTCGTACAAAGTCGGCTTGTGATCTCGATCAGACGTTACCAATGTTCGCTTAAAGCGTTTATATGAATCTTCGATTTCCTGAGCTTTGCCTGAAAACACTCATTTAGAAAAATACAGTTGACTACGATAAAAAAAACGGACAGTGTAGGCGAGTGTCTTACAATTTAACCACATTCGGTATAAACACTATGACTACTACGCAACTTTCAATCAGGCTTTCGGATGATCTAAAGAAAAGCCTTGAGACAATCAGTAAAATTTCTCATCGTTCGCAAGCGCAAATTGCAACTAAAGCAATAGCCGAATATGTGAAAAAAACCGAATGGAAGCTTAAGTCCATACAAGAAGCCAAAAAAGAAGCGGACAATGGTATTTTTGTCTCTCAAGAAGCTACTCTGGATTGGTTGGATTCATGGGGGAATGAAAACGAACTGTCGGCACCTGAACCCGATATATTCCCTAACAAGTAAACATGAAGTTTGTTTTACTGCCATCTGCAAAAGAAGATTTAAAGGAAATCAGACAATATATTTCCAAGGAAAATCCTACCGCTTCAAAAATGGTTTCCGAAAGAATAAAAAAAGCTTTATTGATGCTAACTGAACAGCCGCTTATCGGGCATGTTACTGATGATGAAGAAGTTCTAGAATGGCACATACCGGGACTTCCCTATACTTTGCCCTATCGAATCGTTAACAACGAAATTCAAATACTTCGCGTTTTCCATGAAACACAAAATAGGCCTGGTAAATGGGAATGCAGTTAACGTAATGAGTATGAGCTACTGATTGCACCTTGCCGTGTCCATTTAATGAATTTTTATATCTGGCCTCAGTCAGGTTGGGCAGCATCTTTTCGTTGCCCAACATTTTTGCGCCCGGTGATTCGACGGCGGCAAACAAAGCCTGAATCCGTCCGCTATTCTAAAACGTTGTATTGTTGGGCATAAAAAGCATGCCCAACCTACCGGGCTTCGCATCCGCAGGGTAATTTAAGCGCGATTGCTCTGAGGTTTGCGGCGGTTGTCAATATCGGCTTGACTTCTTGTAGCTTGAAGGCCACAATAAAATGATGAATTACGAAATTCACACCACAGATGTTTTTGACCAATGGTCTGCCCGCACCCAGGATAAACAAGCAGCGTTTGCGATTGCCAATCGCTTGGATAGGGCAGCCAACGGCAACTTGGGCGATGTCAAAAGCATTGGCGACGGTGTCAGTGAAATGCGGATTTTCGTTGGCCAAGGCTACCGGCTGTATTTCACACTGTGCGGCGGCGATAAGTCGTCTCAACAGCGCGACATCAAAACAGCCAAAGAATTGGTTAAAAACCTGTGAGGCAGCGCCATGAAAACCGAAACTAAACCCTACAACCCATTTAACCATCTGCTGACCGAAGCCGATATGGGCGAGTATTTGACCCAAGCCTTTATGGATGAAGACCCTGATATGTTTATTATCGCGCTGGGGCACATCGCCAAACACAAAGGCATTGCCCAGCTTGCCAGTGACACCGGACTAAACAGGGAAAACCTGTATAAAGCCCTGTCCGGCAAAAGCCAGCCAAAATGGGACACGGTGCAGCGCATCATCAAGGCGTTGAAGATGAATGTCCGCGTGGCGGCTTGACGGGCGTATGGCATAGCCCTGTTTTATTGCGGCTGTCTATCCCCAAGCCTAACGTAAAGCTAACCGGGCGCGGCACGGAAGTTTTTTAAGCAGCATGGTAGGTTTCTCAATAAGGATATTGATATAGGGCTGTAGGGCGGTTTCGCGCAGCAAACCGCCACACACGCACAACGCCGATGACAGCCTGACGAAGTTGCGGCGGATTGCCTGTGGCGAATCCGCCCTACAAATGAACCGCCTTACTGCCTTACAGCGTTCAAAGCTATGATGGATTGCCTATCGACGAATCCGTATATGGACTCCTCCCGTTTTGCAAGCATTTCACCACTTCTGGATTGGGGTACGACTGCACACGTATATCCGGCCTTTGAATTGAGCTTTTGTGCTCTGGCCATAATGGGCTATTCGCACGTTTGTTCCTAATCGCCTTAT
>CAMAUL010000152.1 GCA_945861405.1 Candidatus Methylobacter oryzae
TTTCCCGAAAACGACAGATTAAGAAGAAAAATCGGGGAAAACGGTTAAAAATGCCATTTATTGGGCGTTGCCAAGTGGCGATTTTTGAAAAAAATCAGCTTGTCTGGTAATGGTGGCTGGAATGCGATTTGTTCAGCGCTTCCCTAGGCAAAGTGACCATACCTAACCAACGCAAAACGTTTCGGACGGGGCAACATGCCCCGTCTGGCTTGTTGAAGCTCTTCCTGTGATAAAACAAAATGAAATTTGCCATTCAAGTTAACGCCAGCCCATACCAGTCCAATGCCGGGTATACCGCGTATCAATTTATCAATGCCGCTTTGGCAGCGGGGCATGAAGTGTTCCGTGTGTTTTTTTATCATGATGGCATTTATCATGCGTTCAAATACGCGACACCGCCGGATGACGAACTTCAGTTCACCGCGCAATGGAGCGAGTTGGCAAGACTGTATCAGATTGATTTAGTGGTGTGCATTTCCGCCGCTCAACGGCGCGGATTGTTATGCAGCGACGAGGCCAAGCGGCAGGGCAAGCAGGATAATGACTTGGCCGAGGGCTTCCGTATTTCCGGTTTGGGGCAGCTGGTCGAGGCCACGCTGGAAGCCGACCGCTTTATCGTATTCGGGTGAAAGCATGAAACGTTATTTATTCGTACTCCGCAAGCCGCCGCACAGCGGGGCTCAAGTTCAGGAAATGCTGGATATTATTCTGACCACCGCCGCGTTCGACCAACACGTCAGCCTCTTGTTGCTGGACGATGGCGTGTTTCAGCTGAAAAACAGTCAGAATCCTGAAATAGCGGGCATGAAAGATACCTCAACCATTTTTAAAGCGCTGGAAATCTACGATGTGAACGATATTTACACCGAAGTGGAGTCGCTACAGGAACGCGGCTTAAAGCCTAGCGATTTGTGCTTGCCGGTGCAGGAGTTTTACCGGAAAGACATAGCCGGATTGATGAAACGGTTTGATGTGGTGTTTGCTGGGTAAGGGTATCCGCACGATGTGAATATGTCGATCCTCGAAGAGAAATTCTTTTTGGATAGCCCTGCTGGCCTGCTGTAGATCATAAATATCTATATAGCTCGTCATCCCGGCAGGGATTGCCGGGATCCAGAAGCCAAGGATGGCAAGGCTAAATCAAAAGCCACAGTTCTTGGTAGATGCTTGTGTTTTCCATACGTGCGCTCTAGCACGTCCCTGTGCTCTGGATCCCGGCAATCCCTGCCGGGATAACGGCGATTATGTCTTTCGCGGCTTCGTGGTTTTATATTACCCAGTCAATTTCTTATACTTCAACCGATGCGGATTATCCGCATCGCTACCCAAGCGGCGATGACGGTCGGCCTCGTAATCTTCATAGTTGCCTTCAAACCAGACCACATTACTGTCGCCTTCAAACGCCAGCATATGCGTGGCGATTCTGTCCAGGAACCAGCGGTCATGCGAAATAACCACCGCGCAACCGGGAAACGCCAGCAACGCTTCTTCCAATGCGCGCAAGGTTTCAACGTCCAGATCGTTGGTCGGCTCATCGAGCAACAGCACGTTGCCGCCGGTTTTCAGCAGCTTGGCTAAATGAACGCGGTTGCGTTCGCCGCCGGACAAATCGCCGATGCGTTTTCCCTGGTCGGCACCCTTGAAGTTGAAACGGCCGACATAAGCCCGTGATGGCGTTTCATACTTGCCGACGGTAATCAAATCCAGCCCGTCGGAAATTTCATCGAACACGGTTTTTTTCGGATCCAGGTCATCGCGCAACTGATCAACATAGGCGAGTTGAACGGTTTGCCCCAGCGTCAAGGAGCCCGAATCGGGTTTGTCGACACCGGCCATCATGCGGAACAGCGTGGTTTTACCCGCGCCGTTCGGGCCGATAATACCGACGATGCCGCCGGGCGGCAGTTTAAAACTCAAGCCGTTGAATAACAGCTTGTCGCCGAAAGCCTTGCTGATGTTATCGGCATCAATTACCACGTCGCCCAAACGGGGGCCGGGCGGAATATAAATTTCCTGGGTCTCGTTGCGTTTTTGCACGTCGACTGACGACAATTCGTCAAAACGGGCCAGACGAGCCTTGCTTTTGGCATGACGGCCTTTTTGATTGGAACGTACCCATTCCAACTCTTCTTTCATGGCTTTTTGGCGGGAAGATTCCTGTTTTTCTTCCTGCAACAGGCGGTTGCTTTTTTGCTCCAGCCAGCTGGAGTAATTGCCTTCCCACGGGATGCCGGAGCCTCTGTCCAGTTCCAGAATCCAACCGGCGACATTGTCCAGGAAGTAACGATCATGGGTTACCGCAACCACGGTGCCGGGATAATCGTGCAGGAACCGTTCCAGCCAGGCGACCGATTCCGCGTCCAAATGGTTGGTTGGTTCGTCCAATAACAGCATGTCGGGGTTGGACAACAGCAACCGGCACAACGCCACGCGGCGCTTTTCACCGCCCGAAAGCGTGGTGACATCGGCATCCCAATCCGGCAGCCGCAACGCATCGGCAGCGACTTCGAGCTTGCGCTCCAGATTATGGCCGTCGCAGGCATTGATAATGTCTTCCAGCCGCGCCTGATCGGCGGCCAATTTGTCGAAATCGGCATCGGGCAGCGCGTAAGCCGCATAAACCTCATTCAACTGATCCAAAGAAGCTTTGATTTCCGCAACCGCTTCCTCGACATTGCCGCGCACGGTTTTATTGGGATCGAGTTGCGGCTCTTGCGGCAGATAGCCGATCTTAATGCCTTTGAGCGGGATAGCCTCGCCTTCGATTTCCTTGTCGATGCCCGCCATGATGCGCAGCAGCGTCGATTTACCGGAACCGTTTAAGCCGAGCACACCGATTTTTGCGCCGGGAAAAAAAGACAGCGAGATGTCCTTGAGGATGTATTTTTTGGGCGGAACAATCTTGCCGACCCGGTTCATTGAATAGATGTATTGCGCCATAGTGTTTAGTCAATCAGTTTGGTTGGTAGTGTCCGCTATTATTCCATGTTATCCGGTAATTTTTAAGCGTTGATGCCGGGCGGATTTATTCAACCGTGCCAAAAAAATGACAAAACGCCATGAAGCAAGCCGCTTAGATTTTAATATTTAAATATCTCATTGTTAAATAATATAAATAAATAAATGGCATTCTTTGTGCTGCAAGGTAGGCAAGCTGGATGACTTTTTTAAAAAATACAGAAGACAGTAATTCGGCAAAACGTAACTATTTCGAATGCTTCTGGATATAGCGTTTTGTCCGACTGATTTTTTAGGGTAAGCCATGCTGGTAATAAAAGGTAATTTCTGTTGGTGGGGGACAAAATCCTTCATTGCACTAAAAATAAAGTCAATATTATTTTAGGAGAAGCTT
>CAMAUL010000153.1 GCA_945861405.1 Candidatus Methylobacter oryzae
GGCATGGCTTAGCAATATCGCGGGCATGGCTTAGCAATGTCGCGGGCATGGCTTAGCAATGTCGCGGGCATGGCCCGCTCCTACGGCATCATCAAGAAACAGTTTCAGGCTAACGATTGGGAGAAAGCGTGTGACAAAAATTGAGCAACTTGAAAACGAACTAAACCAAAAAACAGATGAATTGAACAACAGTTTGAATAGCCAACGTTTGTTACGTGAAACGCTGAAAAAGTCGACGAAAGCAATGGAAGACATTGAAGAGGAACTTAAGCTGATAGAGATTTTTCTGAAATACTCAAACGCTTATGTTCATAAACTAATGCAGGAAAACGCAACACTTAGGCTATTTCCGTGAACCAATATACCGAAATAAGTAAAATAAGCATCCATTCTAACTTTTCAAAAAACTGAAATGACACCAGCAGAGTATTTTGGTCAAGCCGACCGACAACCTATCGAAAAGAGTCACTTATCTGATTTGAAGTGGGCTGCTTCAAAAATGGGACTTGTGGACAGACGGGCATTTCAAGCCGAGATGGCGCTCAAGTATTGTGGCGGCAATCCGCGACAGGCGGAAACCCTGTTTGGTTGGAGCCGCCATTCAGTCGAATTAGGTCTGCATGAAAAACGCACCGGGATAACCTGTCTTGGTGCCCACGCAGTGTATGGCGGGAACAAGCTGTGGGAAGAGCGTCACCCGGAGGTGGCAGAAGCCTTGTGGAAGTTGGCAGCGACGCATTCACAGCAAGACCCGACGTTTAGAACCACATTGTCTTACACACGCCTGACAGCGGCGGAAGCCTTGAGGCAATTGCGGATGCAAGGTTTTGCCGAGGACACACTGCCAAGCCCCAGCACTATGGCTGAGGTACTGAACCGCAATGGCTACCGGTTGCGATCAGTGATCAAAAGCAAACCTAAAAAAAAAGTCCCACAAACCGATGCCATCTTCGATAACCTGCACGCCAAAGATGGACATCGCAACGACGACAACGGTAAGGGTAAGGTCAAGCGCTTGAGCATCGATTGCAAGGCTACAGTCAATATTGGGGACTTTTCACGGGGCGGTAAAACGCGGGGCGATCGTGATGCGGAGGATCACGATATGGGGTGTGAGGAAAAATACACACCCTTTGGCGTGGTGGATGAAGATAGCGGACATTTACATGTCCTATTTGGCAGTTCGGCAAAAACCAGTGACTTCATCGTCGATTGTCTTGGCACCGTCTGGAACGATTTGCCGCAAGCAGAACGCGATGCCTGCTCGATCCTACAGCTCAAAGTGGATAATGGCCCGGAAAGTAGCGGACGGCGTACGCAATTTCTCAAACGCATGGTCGGTTTTGCCGACCACATCGGCAAGCCAATCCAGTTGTTGTATTACCCGCCCTATCACAGCAAGTACAACCCTATTGAGCGATGCTGGGGGGTGTTGGAGAAACATTGGAATGGCGCTAAATTGGTCGATGTGCAAACGATGCTTGAATGGGCCAAATCCATGACGTGGAAAGGTCTGCATCCGGTGGTGACATTGAGCAAGGTTGTCTATGAAAAAGGGGTCACGCTAACCAAGCAGGCTATGGCAGAAATCGAAGCACGTTTGCTACGCAATCCTTTATTACCTAACTGGGACATCCTAATTCGACCTGCCTAAAGATAGGCCAGGCCTGGTATTTATTATTTCGGAATTAGCCTAATGTCGTATTTCCCAAATAGAAATATCTGGTTTGGAGGGCCAAACCATGAATAATAAAGCCACCAAAATCCTACACTTCAACTTAACCCCCGTACAAAGCTTTGTCGCCCAGGCACGCAGAACACGGGATTTATGGGCGGGTTCTTATTTGCTGGCATGGCTTGCCGGACAAGCTATGAACGCAATTATTGAGGACAACGGTCAAATTTTAATGCCTTATATTGACGATGATTTGTTAATAAAGGCGATACAAAACCCACGCCACGCATCGAACTTAGCCAAAAGCCTAGGCACCTTGCCCAACCGCTTTAGCGCACAAATACCTGAAAACCAAGACCCCAGTGTTTATGAAAAAGTCATTCAAGATCATTGGATAAAAGTTGCCGATGCGGTGCGTAACAAAATCGACCCCGGCAAATCGCTTATTGATGATGAGTTTTGGAACCGGCAAATAACTAATCATTGGGAATTTGCCTGGGTGACAGGCGAAGGCTCCAGCCTCGATAGTCGAAAAAACCTGCGTTTGCCAAGACCCACAGCAGAAAGCGGTGAAAAATGCACGGTTTGCGGTGAGCGGCAAGAACTGTCCGAATCGAAAAAAACCACGTTTAAGCCAGAACGCACAGTTAGCAGAAAATGGTGGGCAGATTTACGAGAAAGCGATTTAGACCTGCGTGAGAATGAACGCTTGTGTGCCGTATGTTTGACCAAACGTCTGTTTCCGTTAGTGGCGGAAGAGGTTATCGGCTGGAAAGTCGAACAATACTACCCTTCAACGGCGTATTTATCGGCCATTGATTGGCTGGACAAGGTGCTGGATAAAGCCAAAGACTCAAAAGATATTCAAGATGCCGCTAATGAGCTGACCGAAACAGCCAAAAAACTACACATTCATAACTCTGAGTACAATTCGAAAATTAAAGGCTTAACAGAAAAGATTCAATGCAGTGGCATTAATGAAATCTTTATAAAGCTGGATGGCGATGTGTTTTATTTGTCAGCCATAGCCTCGGATCAACTGCAAAAACGCAACAGTAATAAAACACTAGAGCCTGAAGAAAAACGAGTTTTAAGCGAAGCGCTCAGGAAACTGCAAAAAACAGTAGGCTCGTCCGCAACACCGTTTTACGCGCTGCTGCTTATGGATGGTGACGGCATGGGCAAGCTAATCGGCAATCGCAGTGAAGCAGAACGTAAAGAAATATCGAAAGCGCTGGCTAACTTTACCAGCCGAGTGCCTGATATTGTTAACGAACACAACGGCAAATTGGTTTATGCAGGCGGTGACGATGTGTTCGCGCTACTGCCGGTCAGCAAAGCTATCGCTTGTGCGGCGCAGTGCCGAATTGCCTATCAACAAGCCTTTGAGCACTTTCCGAAAGACATTACAGATGCAGCCACCATTTCCGCCGCCGTGCAATTCGCCCACCAAAACATCGCATTAAGTGTGG
>CAMAUL010000154.1 GCA_945861405.1 Candidatus Methylobacter oryzae
CGCAACTGGGCGAAGTGGCCGTGGGCGTATACGAGCCCGCTCCGGGAGACAAGCGTCTGGCGGCTTATGTGGCGCCGCGGCAGAATGCTCCGGTGCCGACTGCTGCTGAACTGCGGGATTTTCTGAAGCCCAAATTACCGGAGTTCATGCTGCCTTCGGCCTTTGTCTTTCTCGACGCCCTCCCCCTCACGCCCAACGGCAAACTGGACAGAAAGGCTCTGCCGGAGCCGGATCGGAACCGGCCCGTTGCCGATACCGAATTTATAGCGCCACGCAACCCTATCGAGCAACAGCTGGCCGAAATCTGGGCCGAAGTACTGAAGCTTAACCGGATCGGTATTTACGATAATTTTTTCGAGTTGAGCGGGCATTCGTTATTAGCGGTTAAGGTGGTTGCCGAGATTAATAAACAGTTCAATACCGACTTAGCCTTAGGCGTAATTTACCAATCGCCAACAATTGAACAATTGGGAACAATAATAGCGTCCGGCAATAGGCAACCTTCGTGGTATTCCCTTGTGCCAATTCAGACCCAAGGGTCACGCCCGCCCCTATTTGCGATCCACACGATCACACTACTGGACTTGCCCCGGCATCTAGGCAAGGATCAGCCGCTCTATTTTCTACGCTATGGTATGGCGGCAGTGAGTAAAGACCATTCCATCACTTTACCGCTATTGAAAGACGTGGCTAGCCACTATATTAAGGAAATGCAGCAGCTGCAGCCGGATGGCCCCTATCATTTAATGGGATTTTCCTTTGGCGGCATGATTGCCTATGAAATGGCCAAGCAATTACTTGCAAATGGATACCCCGTGAACTTAGTGGGATTGCTGGATACCTACCTGGCAGAGGAGCAGCAGTTGTTGTCCTTACAGCGTATTATTCATAATTTTTTCAGGCAAAATCCAAGTCAATTTATAGAGGGTCTCAAAAATAGAATCATGAATCTGATAACACCCTATAAATACGGTGCGGATTTCTGGCCTCATATTTATACACCGGCACCTGACATAGCTTGCCGCAATGGCTATCAACTAAACACTTATGAGGGTCGTGTAACCCTGTTTCAAGCATCGGACCAGGAATCAATGTTTTTTACTCAGACACCTCCCGAACAAGAATGGAAAAAACTGCTGGGCGATAGGCTGGAAGTTCAACAGATTTCCGGGAAACATTTTGACATCTGCAAAGAGCCTCATGTTAAAACCCTGGCTGCAAAAATAATAGCCTGTATGGATAAAGCAATTAACGATGGCTGTGCATAGCTATACTCAGCACGATCACGGATTGCATTTTTTGAAAACGCTCTCCCTGACGCAATCCGTGACCCTGTTGAGTCTATTTAACTCCCCCAGACATTCAGTTCAAGCTCAATAGCGGCCTCACCTTTATGCTGATTCAAAATAATGTCAACTATACATAAACGTGAGAGCCATATTGATCAATTTTATCCCAAAACTGTTGCCTGTTGAGTCCAGGATGATTTAAAGGCGGGTTATCGCGTTAGTGAGAAGTCGCCGAAAAAGCTGAATCGTCATTTAACATCAAAAATAATGGTGTTTATTTTTCTACCATGCTTTAATGCAAAAGGTCGTTATTCCGGAGTTCTCACTATGGTTTCAAAAACGGCTTATTGAATAATGCCCAGCATTTGCTTTGAGCAATAAAAAATCTGATTTTGTGTACCTACCTAATGAATTCAGAAATGCAAAATTTTGGTGTTTGCCTACTTCCCGAACCTCATACAATTATTGCCGACACGCTTAACTACGACGAAGCTATACCCGTCTATATAACTGAAGCCGCGCAATTCTTAAGCGAAGGTCAAGCCAAAAAAGCCTTACAAACGCTCAATAGAGCCCCAGTAAAAATACCGGATTGCCCTTGGGGATGGATTGTTGCCGCTACCGCGCATTGCAGCCTTAAAAACTTTACGGTGGCTCGCGAAGTCTCGCAACGCGGTTTACAGCAGGTGGGCAAAAACACTCATTTATTTGATTGCCTGGGCGTTTCTTTTTGCGGACTGACAGATTACGCCAACGCGCAAAACAGTTTTCTTTCCGCCCTACAAAGCGATATCCACAATACCAATGCCGTTGTTAATTTGGCCAATGTTTTTATGTCTCAAAATCAGCCTGACGCGGCGTTTGAAATTTTGCAGCAAGGGCTAAAGCAAAATCCCGATAGTTCGGAAATTAGACATCTTTTGGTGCAATTGCACCCGGCCTGGATACAGCCGCTTGTTGGCGGCAAACTACGCTTACGAAGGCAGGCTCCTGATGATGAAGATTTTCTGGCGCGTTGTTTTGCCGACCAAGCGTTTATGAACAAGTACCATCGGTTTATGGTAAACCGTCAAACGAAACAAAATATCGGCAACACTTTAAAACAAAATCCGCGTTACAGCGTGTTAAAGCAAAAATCCGTCCAATGGCTGATCGAACAAGCGGTTGGTGATAGCCAAGAGAATCCGCGCTACTATCCGATAGGGCTGGCTTCTCTGGCTGAAATACAACTGAACCATCAACGCGCTGAAGTTTTAATCGGTTTTCCTGAGCCGGCCCATCGAGGGCACGGCACGCCTCTGGCCGCTATGTTATTGCTCTTGGATTTTGTTTTTAACCGTATCGGATTTAACAAGCTCACCAGTATTGTTTACGGAGACAATCCTTATTCGCAACGCAGTACACTGGCTTTGGGTTTCTCGCAAGAAGGCTTTCGTCCCAGACAGTTACGGGATTTAAACACGGGGGCATGGTTGGATATTTATGACAATGGCTTGTTGCAAAGTGATTTTCGCACTCAGGCAAGGTTGGCGCGCCTTTCAGGGCATTTATTAGGTTTTGATATTACCCGTTCAAGAACGGAAACAACGGTTTTTGAGCAATGACGACGATAGTTTGAGCGGTTGAGTCGGTTGTTTGTGCAATAAAAACTGACTCAACTTTAGGAAAGTTTTTTGACGAATCATTTTGACGATTAGGCAACAGCGTATAGTGGCGTGCATAAATG